>NZ_FYAW01000050.1:0-207521 GCF_900185735.1 Stappia sp. P2PMeth1
CTGTTCTATCAACGGCTTGTCCAGAACGGAAAGAAGCCAATCGTCGCCATCGCCGCTCTCATGAGAAAGATCGTCGTCATCCTCAATGCAAGGCTCAGAGATCAGATCCAACAACAGAGTTGATGACCTTCCGAGGGTGGGGCGACGGCGATCCCTCCCTCTCGGCCGTCACCCCGGCCGCGCGCAAGCGCAGAGCCGGGAACCAGAGGCAGCCTCAGCAAGGGCGGGGCGGAAGGCGCTTGCTGCAGCATCGGCAAGTGCAATGCCGCGCCAACCTCTCCCGGCGTCTTCCCGGACGAGGCCGGAGGCCGAAGATCCGGGACCGGCGAGCCACGGCGGTCGCCCCCTTGCCGGAGCGCCTCCGCCAGCGCTCTCGGCTGTGCGATCCCGCGCCTCCCCCTGCTTTGCGCTTGAAACTCCCGCGCAAAACATGAATAGTGATTCATAATTCATATTAAGGGTGGAAATGTCGTGAACGAGGTGAGGACGGGCAGAGGCGCGGGGCGGGCGAGGGACCGCGCACGCGCAACGGGCCGGCGCGTCGTCGAGACTGACGCGGCGACGGCCGATCCGGCAAGGGAAATCGTCGGCGATACCGAGGGCGAGGCCGCATCCGGCATGCCGAAGACCGCGCGCGGCGCGGCGACCCGGCGGGCGATCCTCGAGGCCGCCGAACGGGTGATCGGCCGCCAGGGCTTCAACGAGGCCTCCATCGGCTCCATCACCCGCGAGGCCGGCGTCGCGCAGGGAACCTTCTACATCTACTTCGCGAGCAAGGACGAGGTCTTCTCCGAGCTGGTCGCCGAAATGGGCCGCATGCTGCGCCATGCGATCAGCGAGGCGACCTCGGGCTATACCGACCGCCTGCAGGCCGAGCGCGAGGGCCTGCGCGCCTTCCTCGCCTTCGTCTCGGCCCATCCCGAGCTCTACCGCATCGTCCAGGAGGCGCAATTCGTCGATCGCGAGGCCTATCTCGCCTACTTCCGCACCTTCGCCGAAGGCTATCGCGAAGGGCTGGCGCGGGCGGCAAGCAGCGGCGCGATCCGCCCCGGCGACGCCGAGATCCGCGCCTGGACGCTGATGGGCATCGCCCGCTCGCTTGGCGAGTTCCAGGTGGTGTTCGGCGGCACGGCGCCGGTCGACACCATGGTCGAGGTCGCTCACGACCTCATCGAGAACGGCCTCAAGGTCGGCGGCAGCAAAGGGGCGGGCGAATGAGCGCCGCCGCCTGCGATCTCGGGCATCTCGACCTCGTCCATCTCGACTGGCGGGAGGGCGCCGCCTGGTTGACCCTCGACCGCCCCGGTCGCGGCAATGCCCTGGTGCCGGAGCTGCTCGCCGCCTTGCGCGCCCGGATCGCCGAGGCGCGGCAGGCCGGCGCCGGTGCGCTGGTGCTGACCGGCCGCGGCCGCGCCTTTTCCGCCGGCGGCGATGTCGCCCGCTTCGCCGCGCTTGCCGACGACCGCGACGCCCTCGTCGACTGGTCGCGCGAGATCGTCGGCGCGCTCAATGCGGCGATCCTTGACCTTCTCGCCTTTCCCATGCCGGTGATCGCCGCGCTCAACGGTCCCGTCACCGGCGGCTCGGCCGGGCTGATGCTCGCCGCCGACATGGTGGTGATGAGCGAGGAGGCGTTTCTCCAGCCCTATTATGCGCAGATGGGCTTTGCCCCCGACGGCGGCTGGACGGCGCTGCTGCCCTCGCGCATCGGCACCGCGCGGGCCTTGGAGGTGCAGTATCTCAACCAGCGCCTGACCGCCGCCGACTGCCTGCGCCTCGGTCTGGCGAGCGAGATCTGCCCGCGCGCCGAGCTGGAGGCGCGCGTCGCCGCGCTGACCGCCTCCCTTGCCGGGATGGACCCCGGCACCCTCGCCGTGACCCGCGCCAATGTCTGGAGCGAGGAGCGCCGCGCCGCCGTCGCGAAGGCGCTGCAGCGCGAGCTTGACGGCTTTCTGGCGCTGATCGCCCGGCCGCAAACCCGCGAGCGGATGCAGGCCTTTCTCGCCCCGCTGGCGGCCGGGGAGGGGCGGCGATGATGTCCTGGGTCACCGACATGGCGGCCAAGCGCGCCGAGCTGACGCCGGATCGCATCGCCTTCACCGACCACGAGACCGGCGCGCAACTGACCTTCGCCGAGGTTGAGGCGAAGGCGAGCCGCACCGCCCGCGCCCTGCTGGCACGCGGCATCGCGAGCGGCGAGCGTGTCGCCGTGCTGTGCCACAACCATCCGGACTTCTTCGTCCTGCTCTTTGCCGCCCAGAAGACCGACATCGTGCTGCTGCCGCTCAACTGGCGCCAGCCGCCGGCCGAGCTCGCCCCGGTCGTCGCCGCCTCCGGCGCGCGGCTGCTGCTGCATGACGGCGCAACGGCATCGACCGCACGCGCGCTCGCCGGCACCCTCGCGTTGGATCTTGTCGGCTTCGCCGATGCGCCCGCAGAGGGCGAGGCTCCCCATCTCGACACGCTCGCCGGCGACCTCTCGTCCGCCCCGCTCAGTGACACGCGGGTCGAGGCCGGCCGGCCCTGGTATCTGCTCGCCACCTCCGGCACCACCGGCACGCCGAAACTGGTGATCCAGACGGCGGAAATGGCCTGGGCCAATGCAGTCAACTACACCCAGGCGACGGGAATTTCCGGCAAGGACCGCACGGTCAACTTCCTGCCGCTGTTCCACACCGCCGGCATCAACCTGATGACCCTGCCGCTGTTCCTTGCCGGCGGCGAGAGCATCGTCCTTCGCAAGTTCGATGCCCCTGCGGTGCTGCACCTGATCGGCGCCGGCCGGCTCACCGCCTTCTTCGGCGTGCCGGCGATCTACCAGGCGATCGCGCTGGAGCCGGGCTTTTCGGCAACGGATTTCTCCGCCCTGCGCTCGCTCGGCTGCGGCGGCGCGCCGATGCCCGCGCCCCTGCTGCAGACCTATCTGTCGCGCGGCGTCACCGTGTGCAACGGCATGGGCATGACCGAGACCGGCCCGACCGTGTTCCTCGCCGACCCGCAGGATGCGGCGCGCAAGATCGGCTCGGTCGGCAAGGCGCAGATCCTTGCCGAGGTGCGCCTTGTCGCGGTGACGGGCGAGGTGGTCGAGGGCGAAGGCGAGGGCGAGTTGCAGATCCGCGGCCCCGGCGTCACGCCCGGCTATTTCGGCAATCCGCAGGCGAGCGAAGCCGCCTTCGCGCCGGGCGGCTGGCTGATGTCGGGTGATGTCGCCCGCCGCGATGCCGACGGCTGCTACTACATCGTCGACCGCATCAAGGACATGTACATCTCCGGCGGCGAGAACGTCTATCCGGCCGAGGTCGAGCGGGTGCTCATCGCACATGAGGACGTGCTCGACGCGGTGGTGATCGGCGTTGCGGACGAGAAATGGGGCGAGGTCGGCGCCGCCTGGCTGATCGCCCGCCCCGGTGCGGCCATCGATGTCGCGGCGCTGACCCGTTGGTGCCGCGAGCGGCTCGCCGGCTACAAGGTGCCGCGTGCCTTCCATATCGTCGACGACCTGCCGCGCACCGCCGCCGGCAAGGTGCAGAAACACATTCTCAAATCCAGGCACGGGGAGAGCGGCCGGTGACGACGGCAACGGACGAATGGACGGCGCGCTGGGTGCCGACACAGGCGGATTTCGACGCCTTTGCGGAACTGTCGGGCGATGACAATCCGATCCATGTCGATGCGGAGTTTTCGGCGCGCACCCGTTTCGGGCGCACCGTCTCGCACGGCATGCTGCTCTATTCGCGCCTCTGGGCCCTGCTGCGCCAGCGCTATCCGGGCCGCCGCCACGCGATGCAGGCGCTGATGTTCCCCAATCCCGCCTATGCGGAGGAGGAACTGGAGCTTGCCTTCTCGCAAGGCGATGCAGACGACGCCGGGCTGCTGGCGATCACCATTTCGCGGGTCGCCGACGGCGCGCCCGTGCTTGTCGGGCAGTGCCGGCTGGAGGCGGGACGATGAAGCTGGACGTGGGACAGAGCGCCGAGGTGAGCCGCCGCTTCCCGGCCTCGGATGCGGCGGTCTTCGCCGGGCTCGCTGGGCTGGACCACCTGCCCGAGGCGGTGCCGCAGCCGCTGATCGGCGGGCTGTTCTCCTATCTCCTCGGCGTCCGGCTGCCGGGCTTCGGCACCAACTACCTGAAGCAGGAAATGTCCTTCCTGTCCGAGGCGCGCTTCGGCGAGACGTTGACGGCGCGGGTGACGATCACCCGCCTGCGCCCGGAAAAGCACCTCGTCGACCTTGAGACCGTGTGTCTGGGCGAGGACGGCCGGCGCATCTGCGAAGGCCGGGCGCTGGTCTATGTCGAGGATGTCGCCGCAGCCTGAACGGTTTCCGCAACGAAAAACGCCGCCGGCGGGGCCGGCGGCGTCGGAAATTCGGTTCCTTGCGGAACGGCCCGATCTGCTCAGGCGAGCTCGAGCTGGGCGGCCTGCAGGCCACGACCGCGACGGTCTTCCTCGGTCACGAAGGTCAGCGTGGTGCCCTCGGCCGGAACGGCGAGGCCCGAACGCTCGAAAGCCGTGATGTGGACGAACACGTCCTTGCCGCCCTCGGCCGGGGTCACGAAGCCGAAGCCACGATCATGGTTGAAGAACTTCAGGGTGCCGGTCTGGCGCATGGGAAAACTCCTGTCCCGTGTCGATAGTTAAGCGCAAGTAAGCGCGCTTGCTTGCGCGAGCGTGGCATTCAGAAACGGGAAAGGCAGTTCTGTTCGACAGAACCGGTCACGGGGACCAGGAAGCGCCGCATACCGAAACTTTCTTAACCGGGTTCGAATTTTCAAGCCCGCTGGGGCCGGTCCGAAAACCGACGCGGCGAATTGTATGCGAAAACCCTGAGACCGGCAAGCGCCGCCGCAGCCTCCGCCCTGCGGTGTCATGGTCTCGGGAGCCCGCCCGGCGCGCTGCCCGCCCGCACGAGGCCGGCCAGCATCTCATTGAAGGCGCTCGCTTCCTCCAGATGCGGCGAGTGGCCCGACCGCGCGAAGACCTCGATGCGGGCCTCGGCGAGGCGGGCCGCCTGCCACGCGGCCGCGGCCGGGCTGTAGAGCTGGCTGAGGCCGCCGCGCGCCAGCACCACGGGCACCGTGATACGCGGGATCAGCGCTCGGAAATCCTGCAAGGTGAGCGAGCGCCACATCGCCGCGAGCAGCTTCGGGCTTGCCCCGCGCATCTCCCGTTCGGCGAAGTCCACCAGCTCCTTGCGCGCGCTGGCGGCAAAGCTCCGCCGTGCGGTGGCCGGCGCCAGCAGCGGCCACTGGCTCTCGATCGCCTTCAGGAACACCGCGTTGCGCGGCCCGTCGAGGCCGTTCAGCGTGCCGAGCCGCCAATCCGGGTCGTTGAGGACGCGCGGCGCCATGTCCTCGACCACCAGCGCGGCGATCCGGTCGCTGCCGTGGCGCGCGATCAGCGACCAGGCGACAAGCGCGCCCATCGACCAGCCGACCAGCACCGCGGCGGCGATCTCCTCCTCCCGCATCAGCTCGGCGAGCGCGTCGGCGCCGGCCTCGATGCTGGGCGTCACCGCGTCGCCGGTCATCCCGTGGCCCGGCAGGTCCGGGGCGATCACCTCGGTAAGGTCCGCCAGCGCGTCCATCTGCGGGGCGAAGAAGCCGCCATGGCAGGACCAGCCGTGCAGCAGGATCAGGACGGGCGTTCCGGGCCGGCGGTGGCCGGCCCGGCGCAGATGCAGCCTGCTCATCCACGGTTCCTCAGCCGGCCGACGATGCCGTCCGGGAAGAAATAGACCGACAGGATGAACAGCGTGCCGAGCCACAGCAGCCAGCGTTCCGGCGCCACCAGGTCGGGCAGCAGCGGCAGGCCGCGCGTCGCTGTCTCGGCACTTGCCATCAGGCTCTGCAGATAGGTCTGGGCGAGGATGAAGAGGCTGGCGCCGATCACCGCCCCGTACATCGTCCCCATGCCGCCGATCACCACCATCAGGAGGATGTCGATCATGATCTCCATGGACAGCGTCGTCGCCGGTCCCGTGTAGCGGATCCAGATGGCGAGCAGCGCGCCGGCAAGGCTTGCCATGGCGGCGGACAGCACCGTCGCTGTGGTGCGGTAGCGCACCACCCGGTAGCCGATCGCCTCGGCGCGGAAGGCATTGTCGCGCACCGCCTTCAGCGTCGTGCCGAAGGGCGAGTTGACGATGCGCAGCATCACGAGGAACAGCACCAGGGCGCTGAAGAAGATGAGGTAATAGGCAAGCAGACGCCCGTCGATCCGCACGTCGAAGATGCGCAGGTCGGTGAGGCGGAAGGCCGGCGTCAGCTCGCGCGGGATGCGGTAGGTCAGCCCGTCCTCGCCGCCGGTGATCGAGGAGAGCTGCGAGACCAGCACGGCGAAGGCGCTCGCCACCGCCAGCGTCACCATGGCGAAGAAGATCGCCTTCACCCGCAAGGAGAACAGGCCGATGGCGAGCGCCAGCGCGCAGGACAGCGCCGTTCCGGCCAGCACGCCGACAAGGATCGCCAGGAACGAGGCGCCGAGACTGCCGAGCGCCAGCGCCACGCCATAGGCGCCGATGCCGAAGAACATCGTATGGGCGAAGGAGACGATGCCGGTATAGCCGAGCAGCAGGTCGTAGCTCGCCACCAGCACGATGAAGATGCAGATGCGCGCGGCCGTGTCGAGCGGCTTGGTGCCGGGAAACAGGAACGGCGCGAAGGCAAGGCAGAGGCCGATCGCGATCAGCAGCAGCGCAAGCATGCGGCTGTTCGGACGATCGCCGGAAAGCAGGGTGTTGATCATCTTGCGCCTATTTCGCCTTGACCACGGGATAGAGGCCCTGCGGCCGCCACATCAGGATGGCGACCATCAGCGCGATGGTGGAGACCAGCGCCACCTTGGGCGCCAGGAACGCCATGTAATTGGCGAGCAGCCCCACCAGCAGCGCGCCGATGAAGCAGCCCTCGATGGAGCCGAGCCCGCCGATGATCACCACGACGAAGACCAGCACCATGATCTCCGAGCCCATATGCGCGGTGATCGTCTCCTGGTAGAGGCCCCACATGATGCCGCCGAGACCGGCGAGCGCCGAGCCGGCCATGAACACCAGCAGGAACAGCCGGTTGATCCGGTAGCCGAGCGCCTCGACCATCTCGCCGTTCTCCACCCCGGCGCGCACCAGCAGGCCGAGCTTGGTCGCCCGCAGCACGTGGCGCATGGCGAGGAACAGGACGAGGCCGATCGCCACCGCCAGCATGCGGTATTTCTCGATCGCCGCCTCGCCGACGATGAACGAGCCCTGCAGCGAGGGCGGGCGGGCGACATGGATCGCGTCCGGCCCCCAGATCACATGGATCAACTGCTGGGCGACGATCAGCCCGCCCATGGTGACGAGGATCTGCTTCAGGTGGTGGCCGTAGACCGGCTTGACGATCACCCGCTCGAAGGCGAGCCCGAGCGCCCCCGTCACCGCCATTGAGGCGAGGATCGCCAGGAACACGGCGGCAAGGTTGAGCACCACGGCCGGGTTCTGCGTCCAGCCGGACAGCCAGGCGAGCACGGTGAAGCCGACAAAGGCGCCGACCGAGACGAAGGCGCCATGGCCGAAATTGATCACGTCCATCAGGCCGAAGATGACCGTGAGCCCCGAGGCCATGATGAAGATCATCAGCCCCATGGCGAGCCCGGCGACGGTCAGCGTCAGCCAGACGGACGGGTTGCCGATGGCGGCAAGTCCGGCGAGGGCCAGCACCGGCGCCAGCAGCAGCGGCGCCGCCTTGCCGAGCCGTTCCATCGCTGTCGGCCCCACCAGGCGGGGACGGATTGCGGTCTCGCTCACTGGTGTACCTCCAGGCTGAGGCCCATCAGCTTCTCCTGCAGCGACGCGTCGGCGGCAAGCTCCGCCATCGCGCCCGCATGGACGATGCGCCCGTCATCCATCACCGCCACCGTGTCGCCGAGCGCCGAGGCCATGGCGAAATTCTGCTCCACCAGGAGGATGGTGGTGTCGGTGTCCTTCAACTGTTTCAGCGCCGCCGTCATCGCGGCGATGATTGCCGGCGCCAGCCCCTTGCTCGGCTCGTCGATCAGGATCAGCCGGCGCGGCTCGATGATCGCCCGGGCGACGGAGAGCATCTGCTTCTGCCCGCCCGACAGCGTGCCGGCGGCCTTGTCCCAGAACGTGCCGATCGGCGGGAACAGCTCTTTGATCCAGGCGAGGCGCTTCGCGTCGAACGGGCCGGCGGTGGCGGCAAGGCGCATGTTCTCCGCCACCGTCAGGTCGGCGAAGATGCCCATGTTCTCCGGCACATAGGCGATGCCCGCGCGGGCGATGTCCGGCGTTGCCAGCGCCTGGATCGGCCGCCCGTCGAAGGTGATCGTGCCGCGGCTTGCCCTCCACAGGCCCATGATGGTGCGCAGCGTCGTCGACTTGCCGGCGCCGTTGCGCCCCAGCAGCATGGTCACCCCGCCGCGCGGCACGGCAAAGCTCACCTCATGCAGGATGTGATAGGGGCCGATATGGGTGTGGACGCCCTCCAGCGTCAGCAGCGCGTCAGCCATGAGCTGTCTCCGTTGCGGCAGCGGTGTCCGGTGTCGCGGTGTCTGGCGCCTTGCCGAGATAGGCTTCCTGGACGATGGCCGAGCGCATCACCTCGCCCGGCTCGCCGTCGGCGACCAGCGCGCCGTTGTGCAGCACGACGATGCGGTCGGCCAGCGTGCGGATCACGTCCATCTTGTGCTCGACCAGGAGGATCGTGCGGTCCTTGTCGGCCTTCAGCTCGCGGATCAGGTCGAGGATCACCGGCACCTCGTCGACGCTCATGCCGGCGGTCGGTTCGTCGAACATCATCACCTGCGCGCCGAGCGCGATCATCAGGGCGACTTCCAGCTTGCGCTGGTCGCCATGCGGCAGGGCGGAGACGGTGACGTTGCGCTTGTCGGCGAGCCGCACCTCGGCGAGCACATGCTCGGCCCGCTCGATCAGCTCCACATGCGAGGCGGCGCGCGAGAACAGGTCGAACCCGCGATGGGCGCGCGACTGCACCACCAGGCGGACATTCTCGCGCACGCTCAGGCTCGGAAACAGGTTGGTGAGCTGGAACGCCCGGCCGATGCCGCGGTCGCAGCGGTCGGCGACGCCAAGGCGGGTGATGTCCTCGCCGTTGAGGCGGACCGTGCCGGCGCTGGCCTTGAGCTGGCCCGAGACGAGGTTGAAATAGGTGGTCTTGCCGGCGCCGTTCGGGCCGACGATGGCGGTCAGCGTGCCGCGGTCGAAGGCGCAACTGACGGCGTCGACGGCGACATGACCGCCGAAGCGGATCGTCAGGTCCTCGGTTTCGAGAACGGGCGGTTCGCGCATGGGGCTCGGCTCCGGGAAAGGGGGCTCCGGGTCAGGAGAAGTTCGGGCGGCCCGGCCGCGGCGAGGGACCGGGCCGCCTCGCGTGGCGGACTTTGAAACACGCTTTGGGAGTGCCGCCGAGACGACGCGTCTTCCAATGTCGCCACACGACAGCGTCAGCGCGTGTTGCGGATCGGGATGTTCATGTCCTCGATCTTCAATTCGCGCACCAGTTCCGGAATGCCCCACTCGACATCCGGGTCGACCCGGATCTTGAAGTGGTACATGGACTGCAGCGCCTGGTGATCCTCCGCGCGGAAGACCATCGTGCCCTTCGGCGTTTCGAAGGACATGCCCTCCATCGCCGCGATCAGCTCTTCCGTGTCGGTCGAGCCGGCCTTGCGGATGCCCTCGACCACGGCGATGGCGGCCGACATGCCGCCGGCAGTGAAGAAGTCCGGCGGCGAGCCGTGGCGCTTCTCGTGCTCGGAGACCAGCCAGTCGTTCGCCGGGTTCTTCGGGATGTCGTGGTAGTAATAGGTGGCGCCTTCCATCCCCGGCAGCGCCTTGTAGGCCTGCATCGCGGCGAGGATGTTGCCGCCGGTGGCGATCTCGATGCCGAAGCGCTCCGGCTCCATCGCCTTGATCTTGCCGATCGGGTTGTTGGCGCCGGCCCAGATCACGAACAGGAACTTGCGACCCTCGATATCCTTCATCGCGTCGAAGATGCGCTGGGCGCTGGCGGTGAAGTCCTGGGTGTCGGTCGGGGCGTATTCCTCGAAGGCGAGGGTGGCGCCGGTGTCGGCCAGCGCCTCGCGGAAGGCGGCGACGCCGTCGCGGCCGAAGGCGTAGTCCTGCGCCAGCGTGGCGATGGTGACGCCTTCCTTGCCGAGCGCGACCGCATTGGCGATGGCGTCCTGCGAGGAGTTGCGGCCCGTGCGGAAGATGTAGCGGTTCCAGTTCTCGCCGGTGATGGAATCGGCCACCGCCGGCTCGACCAGGAGCAGCTTGCCGTATTCCTCGGCGACCGGCAGCATCGCCAGCGCGACGCCCGAGGACACCGGCCCGACGGCCAGATGCACGTCGTCGTCGCCATAGGCCTCGGCCAGCGCCGCGCGGCCGATGTCCGGCTTGAGCTGGGTGTCCTTCTCGATGACGACGATCTTGCGGCCGTCGATCTCCATCGTGCCGTCGGTGGCGTATTCCAGCCCCATCATGAAGCCGATATGGGACTGCTTGCCATAGGCCTCCAGCGCGCCGGTCTTGCCATAGACATGGGCGATGCGGATGTCCTCGGCCTGCGCCCCGGCGCCCAAGGGCGCGGCGGCAAGCGCTGCGGCAAGCAGCGCGGCCGCGGTGGCATGTCTGATCATGGTGTCCTCCCTGTGGCGCAAGGCGCGGGCCGCTCCTCCGGCCCGTCGCTCCATGGCGCCGCATCTATATGACGCATGATTCATGTTTCATGTCAATCGGCGCCCGCGCCGGACGCGGTTTCGCCGCTCCCGTCCGTCTTTGGAGCTGCCGCAGCGGTTCTGCGGGGATGCGCAATCTCGTGATCGCGGTCACAGTCGTTTGTGGAAAAGCCGCCTATCTTCAGTTCATGGACGCAGGGAAAAGCGCCCCGACAAAGATCAGAGATCAGCATCTAGCAGAGGGAATGAAGTCATGTTCAAGAAGTTCGCAGTCACAAGTCTTGCAGTCGCCCTGACCGCCGGTGCGGTCCTGGCATCCGGCACCACCGACGCCGAGGCCAAGAAGGGCTGGCATCATCAGAACGGCTGGGCCGCCGCCGGCGGGTTCGTCGCCGGTGCCGTGATCGGCTCCGCCCTGTCGCAGCCGCGCTACTACGAGCCCGCTCCGTACTACGCGCCGGCTCCGGTCTACTACCGTCCCGCTCCGTGGAGCCCGGAATGGTACCGCTACTGCTCCTCGAAGTACCGCTCGTTCAATCCGGACACCGGCTACTTCCGCACCCGTTCGGGCAACTACCGGTTCTGCAACTGACCGCAAGACCCGGTTCCGCTTGAGAGACAAAGGCCGGCCCTCGCCGGCCTTTGTCTCGTTCGGGCGCTGGTAAGGCGCGCCCTTAGCGACCAGTGAGCGCCGCCGCGATGCCGTCGGCAGCCTTGACGCCGCTGGCGAAGGAGGCCTGCAGCAGGTAGCCGCCGGTCGGCGCTTCCCAGTCGATCATCTCGCCGGCGACATGCACGCCCGGCAGCTTGCTGAGGCCGAAATCCGCGCCGATCTCGCCCCAGGCGATGCCGCCGGCCGAGGAGATCGCCCGCTCCAGGCCGGAAAAGCCCGTTGCCGTCAGCGCCAGCCCCTTGATGCGGCGGGCAAGCTCCGGCGGCTCGCTGCTGCGCGGTCCCGCTTCCGACAGCAGCGCGATGGCGGCGGGCGACAGGCCGGCCGCCTTGCGCAGGTGATTGGACAGCGACTGCTTGCCGCGCGGCCGTGCCAGCCGCTCTGCGAGCTCCGCCTCGTCGAGATCCGGGCGCAGGTCGAGCAGCAGCTCCGCCGTCCCGCTCGCCGCGAAGGCCGCGCGCAGTTCTGCCGAGAGCGCATAGACCGCGCCGCCCTCCAGCCCGCGCGTGGTGATCACCGCCTCGCCGGCAACGCGCCGGCCGCCGGCGCTCACCGCGATCCGCTTCAGCGGTGTGCCGGCAAAGCGCTGCTTCAGCAGCTCCGACCAGTTGATGAGAACGCCGGCATTGGCCGGCGTCAGCGGCGTGACCTTGACGCCGTGCCGTTCGAGCATCGGCACCCAGCCGCCGTCGCTGCCGAGCCGCGGCCAGCTTCCCCCGCCGAGCGCCAGCAGCACCGCGTCCGCCTCGATCTCCCGCGCCCCGTCCGGCGTCTCGAAACACACGCGCCAGCGCGCCGGCGCCGCCGCGCTCCGCTCCAGTCCGCTCAAGCTCCAGCGGGTGTGGAGCCGCACGCCGCGCGTCGCAAGCCGGCCCAGCAGCGCCCGCACCAGCGGCGAGGCCTTCATCGCGGTCGGAAACACCCGCCCGCTGGAGCCGATGAAGGTCTCGATGCCGAGCTCCGCGCACCAGGCCCTCAAGGCCGCAGGGTCGAAGGCGGCAATCGCCGGCGCCAGATGCGCCTCCGCCTCGCGGTAGCGGGCAAGGAATGCCGGCATCGCCTCGCCATGGGTGAGGTTGAGCCCGCCGCGCCCGGCCATCAGCAGCTTGCGCGCCGGCGAGGGCATGCGCTCGGTGAGGGTCACGGCAAGGCCCGCTGCCGACAGCCTGTCGGCGGCGATCAGCCCGGCCGGCCCGGCGCCGACCACGACCACCTGCGGGACCGCCCGCGTGCCGTTCTCGCTCATCCTTGCATGTCCCGTTGTGCCCGCGCGCTCAGCGCAGCGGCGCCCGGCCCCTGGAGAACAGGAAGCCGCGCTTGGCCTCGAACAGCCACAGGCCGAGCTTTGCCAGCAAGGCGACGTCGCCGGCCGGCAGCAGCGACTTGCGCCCGACGCGGGTGAGATTGAAGCCGCGGAAGGTCTTGAACACCCGCCGGGTCATGCCGAAGGTCTTGTGGAAGCGCGGATGCCCGCCGGCGGCAAAGCGAGGATGAAAGGAGATGTAGCAGTCGACCCGCTCGCGCTGCAGCAGCGGCGCCAGCATCGGCGCCACGTCGTATTCCGCGCCCTCGATGTCCATCTTGATGAACAGCTTGTCGCTCGGGTCGATCATCGCCGCGATCTCCTCGACGCTGATGCAGTCGACGTCGAAGGTGACGCTGGCGTCCTTGTGCACGAAGGAGGACATCGAATCGCCCGGCGCGGTCTTGGCGGCCATTTTGCGGCTGCCGCTTTGCGTCCACACCGCCTTGCGGATCACCGTGACCTTGTCCTTGAAGGCCGGGTTGAGCGCGAGATTGGCCTCCAGCTCGTCGGCCGCCGCCGGATCCGGTTCGAAGGCGATGACCTTGCGCCCGCGCTGTGCCTCGTAGAGCACGGTCGGGCCGACCCAGGCGCCGAAGTCGAGGCAGACCGTCTCCGCGTCGATACAGGCATCGAGAATGTCATAGGTCGGCTTTTCCCAGGTGCCGTTCTCCGCCTGCCGCCAGAAGCCGGGGCGCGCGTCGTTCACCTCGAAGGATATGTCGCGGATGGTCACTGTCTGCATGGACTGTCGGCTTTCGTGGGTCGGGCCTGGATCGGGCGTGTTGCGGCAAACGGGCCGGCTCAGCGCCGGTCGGGTGTCGCCGCCGCCTCGCAGAGCTCGCGCTCATAGGCCTTGGAGACGCGCAGGAACCTCGTATAGGCGAAATTCACGGAGATCACGATCCCCCACCAGCCATAGAGCGCATAGCGCCGGATCACATAGGCCTTGAGAAAGGCGAGGGGAAACTCGGTGACCAGCCGCCAGCGGGCGAAGCGCCGCCCGCGCGCCGCCATGTCCCCCACCTGCGCCGTGGAATAGCGGTTCATCTTCTCCACCTGGAAGGCGATGGAGCGGATAGAGCGGTGTTCCATCGGCTGGCGCAGGCGCGCCGGCCGCGCTCCCTTCGGCGGGCGCACCGTGTCGTGGACGGTCGAATCGGAAAAGCGGCCCACGCGCCGGTCGTAGAGGCGGATCTGGATATAGCCATAGGCCCAGGGGGCGGGGGCGGTCTCATGGGCGAAGACGTCGCGGATCGCCACCTCCCAGAACGGCGAGCGGGCGAGGGCGCCGGAGCGGGCCAGCCCCGCGATTTCCGCGGCCAGCGCCGGGGTCGCCGCCTCGTCGGCGTCGAGGTTGAAGATCCAGTCGTTGCGGCACTGGTCCTCGCCGAAGCGCTTCTGCGGCCCGTAGCCCGGCCAGGCATTCTCCACGACGCGCGCGCCATGTGCGCGCGCGATCTCCTGCGTGCCGTCGGTGGAGCCGCTGTCGATGACGACGACCTCGTCGGCGAACCCCGCCACGCTGTCGATGGCGCGGCCGATTCGGTCGGCCTCGTCATGGGCGATGATGAAGACCGATACGGCGATGGCCGCTTCGCCGGCTGTCGTCTGCATCTTCTGGCTCCTGTCTATATGGACAAGTGTGTCGGTCAGGTGGGCCCGGCGGCCGGATGACGGGAATCGCCCGTCCGCGCCGCCCGCGAATCCCGGTGACGGGACGGCCCCCGAACGGTGCGCGGGGGCCCCGTCGGGCTTTCTTTACGGTGCGCGGCAGGCCGCTTCAAGCGGCGCGCGCGCCGCAGGGCGGCGGTGGGGGCAAAACCGGCCTTCGGGACGGAAATCGCGGAAATCGCAGGAAACCTTGGGCATTTGCTAACAGAGGTTTAACGGGGTGTCACCGCAAAGACACAGTGTGTCCTCGCTGTGCCGAATAGGGGTATTTGCCGGTTGCGGGCGGCCGCCGGCCTCGCTTAGAACAAGGTCGAGCTCGCGGGGAAGCTTGCTCAACTCTCATCTCCCGTTGGCCGCATGGTCACATAGGGAATAACGACGAGGTCAGGAAATGAACATCAAGAGCATCCTGCTCGGCGCTTCCGCTGCCGCCATGGCGGCCACGGGCGCTCAGGCCGCCGATCTCCCGGTGGCTCCGGAGCCGGTCGACTACGTTCGCGTTTGCGACGCTTTCGGCCGTGGCTTCTTCTACATCCCGGGCACCGAGACCTGCCTGAAGATCGGCGGCGGTGTCCGCGTCGAGTTCCGCGTCAACGACGTGCTCGACAAGGGCGGCAGCAACTGGGATGCCCGGACCGACGAGTCCGTCCGTATCCGTGCTCGTGGCTACATGAACTTCGACAGCCGCACCAACACCGAGTACGGCCTGCTGCGCACCTACGTCGCCGCTTGGTCGACCGCCGACAACGCCGGCGCCTCGGACTTCTACCTGGATGAAGCCTTCATCCAGCTCGGTGGCTTCGTTGCTGGTCGTACGTCTTCGTACTTCGACTTCTACACCGGCAGCAACTACGGCGCGATCCTCGACCAGGGCTTCTCGGACAACGGCGAGACCAACCTGTTCGCGTACACCGCCCAGTTCGGCAACGGTCTGTCGGCCTCGCTCTCGGTCGAAGCTCCGAACAAGCGCGGCATCATCACCGGCCCGGTCCTCGCCGACTACTACGGCGGCATCAAGGTTCCGGACTTCGTCGCCAACGTCCGCGTCGACCAGGGTTGGGGTTCCGCTCAGCTCATGGGTGCCCTGCACCATGCTTACGGCATCAACGTGCCGGGCGTGACCTCGGGCAAGGGCAAGATCGGCTGGGCCATCGGCGCCGGCGCCACGATCAACCTGCCGATGATCGCTCCGGGCGACAACTTCAACATCCAGGCCTCCTACTCGCAGGGCGCCATCGGTTATGTCAGCTCGGCCTGGAAGGGCGCGTTCGCTGACGCCGGTTACAACGCTGCTGGCGCTCTGAAGATGTCGTCGGCTTGGGGCATCGGTGCGGGCTTCACGCACTTCTGGACCCCGGCTGTCTCGACCGCTCTGACCGTGTCGTACAACAGCCTCGACCAGGCTGCTGGTGGCACCAACATCCGCGACCTCAACGTTCAGGGTAACCTGGTGTGGCGTCCGGTGTCCGGCCTCAGCACCGGTATCGAGCTCGAGTACCGCAACCGGAACCGCAAGGGCCTGGCCAACGACGACGCTCTGGTTGGCATCTTCCGCGTCCAGCGCACGTTCTAATCTGATCCTTTAGGATCGGATTGAGGGCCCGGCGGGAAACCGCCGGGCCTTTTTCTTTGGATCGTGACCTCGATCCCTGGCTGGCGACCACAGGTTGTCGACGCTTCGCGCGCTTCGCGTGTGTCACTGGAAAGACACACTCGGATCGAAGCGTGCAAGGCGAGATGATTTGCCGGTTGCGGGTCTGCGATGGCCTCGCTTACAAAAATATGAGCTAGGGGGGAATGTTTGTTCACCCGGTCCGTTGGTGGCAAAGCCGCGCACGGATAAAGGACGAGGTCAGGAAATGAACATCAGGAGCATTCTGCTCGGCGCTTCCGCCGCCGCGATGGCGGCCACGGGCGCCCAGGCCGCCGATCTTCCGGTGGCTCCGGAGCCGGTCGATTATGTTCGTGTTTGCGATGCCTTCGGTTCCGGTTTCTTCTATATCCCCGGCACCGAGACCTGCCTGAAGATCGGCGGCGGTGTCCGCGTCGAGTTCCGCGTCAACGACGTGCTCAACAAGGGCGGCAGCAACTGGGATGCCCGGACCGACGAATCCGTCCGGATCCGTGCTCGTGGCTATCTGAACTTCGACAGCCGCACCAACACCGAATACGGCCTGCTGCGCACCTATGTCGCCGCCTGGTCGACCGCGGACAACGCTGGCGGCTCCGACTTCTACCTGGATGAAGCCTTCATCCAGCTCGGCGGCTTCGTTGCCGGTCGTACGGCGTCGTATTTCGACTTCTACACCGGCGACAACTGGGGTGCGATCCTCGACCAGGGCTTCTCCGATTACGGCGAGACCAACCTGTTCGCGTACACCGCCCAGTTCGGCAACGGCCTGTCGGCCTCGCTCTCGGTCGAGGCTCCGAACAAGCGCGGCGTCATCACCGGGCCGGGCATTCTCGACTACTACGGCGGCGTGAAGGTTCCGGACTTCGTCGCCAATGTCCGCATCGACCAGGGCTGGGGCTCCGCTCAGCTCATGGGCGCCCTGCACCATGCCTATGGCATCAACGTGCCGGGCCTGACCTCGGGCAAGGGCAAGCTCGGCTGGGCCATCGGCGCCGGCGCCACGTTCAACCTGCCGATGATCGCTCCGGGAGACAGCGTGTCGATCCAGGCGTCCTACGCCCAGGGCGCGATCGGCTATGTCAGCTCGGCTTGGGCGGACACCTTCTCCGATGCGGCCTACACGGCGGCCGGCGGCCTGCGCCTGTCGACGGCCTGGGGCATCGGCGGTGGCTTCACCCACTTCTGGACCCCGGCTGTGTCGACCTCCATCACCGCGTCGTACAACAGCCTCGACCAGGCTGCCGGCCTTCCGAATATCCGCGACGTCAACGTGCAGGGCAACCTGGTGTGGCGTCCGGTCTCCGGCCTCAGCACCGGTGTCGAGCTCGAGTACCGCAACCGCAACGTCAAGGGTGCGCCGAACGACGATGTCCTGGTTGGCGTCTTCCGCGTCCAGCGCACGTTCTGATCTGATCCTTTAGGATCGGATTGAGGGCCTGGCGGGAAACCGCCGGGCCTTTTCGTTTGCAGAGCGTCCTTCGATGGATCGGCCAGGTTCGAAAGAATGTTCCTATCATACTGAAGTTATTCACTTAAATCATCGTGATTGACGTTCCCGTAAACAAGGCGCTTGCAAGGCCGCCTGCGAAATGGAATCTTCGCCGGCATTGGAGGAACGGTCCCGCCGAACCGGCGCGGGCGGCCGCGCGGGCGGCACCCGATCCACGTCCGGTCGACTATGGGCGTTATCGCGGAGGTAGTCATGACTGCAGCAATCGTCGGCTGGGCGCATACCCCCTTTGGCCGGCATTCCGACGAGACGGTGGAAAGCCTGATCGTCCGCGTCGCGCGCGATGCCATCGCCGATGCCGGCTTCGAGCCGGCGGATATCGACGAGATCGTTCTCGGCCATTTCAACGCCGGCTTCTCGGCGCAGGACTTCACCGCCTCGCTGGTGCTGCAGGCCGATCCGGCTCTGCGCTTCAAACGCGCGACCCGCGTCGAGAATGCCTGCGCCACCGGTTCGGCGGCGGTGCATCAGGGCGTGCGCGCCATCGCCGCGCGCGAGGCGCGGGTGGTGCTGGTCGTCGGCGTCGAGCAGATGACGACGACGCCGGGGCCGGAGATCGGCCGCAACCTGCTCAAGGCCTCCTATCTGCCTGAGGACGGCGACACGCCGGCCGGCTTTGCCGGTGTCTTCGGCAAGATCGCGCAGGCCTATTTCCAGAAATACGGCGACCGCTCCGACGCGCTCGCCGCCATCGCCGCCAAGAATCACAAGAACGGCGTCGGCAACCCTTACGCCCAGATGCGCAAGGACCTCGGCTTCGACTTCTGCCGCGCCGAGAGCGAGAAGAACCCCTTCGTCGCCGGCCCGCTCAAGCGCACCGACTGCTCGCTCGTCTCCGACGGCGCGGCGGCCCTCGTGCTGACCGACATCGAGACGGCGCTCGGCCGCAAGAAGGCGGTCGCCTTCCGCGGCCTTGCCCATGCGCAGGATTTCCTGCCGATGTCGAAGCGCGACATCCTCGCCTTCGAGGGCTGCGGCGAGGCCTGGCGCCGGGCGCTCGCGGTCGCCGGCCTCACCCTTGACGACCTCTCCTTCGTCGAGACCCATGACTGCTTCACCATCGCCGAACTGATCGAATACGAGGCGATGGGCCTGACCGCGCCGGGCGAGGGGCATCGCGCCATCCTCGAGGGCTGGACCCAGATGGACGGCCGCCTGCCGGTCAACCCGTCGGGCGGGCTCAAGGCCAAGGGCCACCCGATCGGCGCCACCGGCGTCTCCATGCATGTGCTGACGGCGATGCAGCTCACCGGCACCGCCGGCGACATCCAGGTCAAGAGCGCCGAACTCGGCGGCATCTTCAACATGGGCGGGGCGGCGGTCGCCAATTACGTGTCGCTGCTGCAGCCGCTGCGCTGAGGCCGCCGGGACCTGGCAGGCCGCGACCAGACCATATGCCCAGACCATATGCAAAGAGGGCGCGGGGGTGACCCGCGCCTTTGTTTCGGCCCGCCGCCCTGGGAGACGCCGCCAGATGACGGCCGACTCACGCTGTCAGATGACGGCCGACTCACGCCGTCAGATGATGGCCGACTCACGCCGTCGGATGACGGCCGACTCACGCCGTCAGAAGACGGCCGACTCCATGTAGCGGGCAAGGTCCAGCATGTCGAAGGCGACGATGTCCCAATTGTCGGTCGGGGCGAGGTCGCTGCGCTGGTCGGCGCCGAATTCCTTCGGCCGGGCGAAGAAGGCGGTCTTGAGGCCGGCGGCGCGGGCGGCCGCGAGATCGCCATTGTGGGCCGAGGCATACATCACCTCGCCGGGGCCGAGGCCCAGCGTCGCGGCGGCCTTGTGAAACAGGCTGCCATCCGCGATCCGGCCCTCCAGCAGGTCCGCCCCGAACACCAGGTCCCAGGGCAGCGCGGCGTGTTTGGCGAGCCAGGTCATGGTCGCCGTCGGCGCCTCGGTACAGGACACGATGACATATTCGCGCCGCAGCGCGCGCAGGCCCGGCACGCTGTCCGGCCAGGCGGGAAAGCGCTGCCAGCAGGCGAGCAGGGCCTCCCTGTCCTTGCCGCCGACCTGCCCGTGAAGCTTCGCCTCCTCCAGCACATCGGAGAGGCTTTCGGCAAGCACCGTCACGGCCGTGCTGCCGCCGGCCACCGCCGGCAGGCGTGCCCGATAGGTCTGGTACCAGGCGCTGGCCAGCGCCTCCGGCGAAAGATCTTGGCCGGCTTTTGCCAGAGCGCGCTCGAATCCGCTGGAGAGACCTCTGTGCCAATCGACAACCGTGCCCAATACATCAAAAAAAATAGCTTTTACCACGGGTTTACACTCGGTACTGATCTCACTGAAACGCGTGCGGTATGTCCAGTATTGGTTGCTTGCAACGAGGAATCAACCAAGAGTCTGCTTTCGCGCGCGACAGTAACATCCTTGATCGTGATTTGTGAAAGAAACCTCAGTTATGGATAAGATGTAAAGTTAAGAAAGGCGGCTTGATAATTCGGACGATATCCGAACAAAATCGTGCGACATTTTGAAATGAATGTGATGCGGTTGTAAAGAGCCAACACGGCACGCGGAAGGCTGCAACCCGGCACCACACACCGCGCCCCGTCGCAGGCTGCCGGGCGCGCGCCTTGCGTTTCGTGGGGCATGCCGCGCCGCAAAACCGTCGAAACGCCGATCTGTAGCATGATTTTTCCCTGCCGCTTCCCTCCATTGAAATCCCATGCCCGGCGGAACCGCGCCTGACGCTTTATCTCTAGGGGGTGTTTCAGGCTGCCCAGAGATCACGCGGAGATCACGCAGAGATCGCGCCGGGCAGATCGCGTCAGGGAGATCGCGTCGGATGTCTCGCCAAGCAAAGGCTACGGATCGCAAGCTTGCCGTGTTCCCGGCCTTTCACAAGGTCGAGGGGCAGCGCGTCGTCGTGGTGGGTGGCGGCGAGGAGGCTGCCGCCAAGGTCCGGCTGCTCGCCGAGACGCTGGCCGAGATCGTCGTCGTCGCGCCGCGGGCCGAGGAGGTCCTGCTGGACGCGGTCGCCCGCGCCGGCGGCGCCATCGTCGCGGATCCCTTCGCTCCGGCGCATCTTGCGGGCGCCGTGCTGGTCTTTGCCGCCAGCGGCGAGGAAGCGCAGGACACCGCCGTGGTGCGCGCGGCGAAGCGCCTCGGCATCCCGGCCAACGCGGTCGACCGGCCGGAGATCTGCGACTTCTATGTCGGCGCCCTGGTCAACCGCGCGCCGGTCGCCGTCGCCATCACCTCCACCGGCGTCGGCCCGGTGCTCGCCCGCCATATCCGCGCGCGCATCGAGGCGATGCTGCCGCGCGAGACCGGCGATCTCGCCCGCCTTGCCGAGAGCTTCCGCGACACGGTCGCCCGCGTCATCGCCGGCGGTGTCGAGCGCCGCCGCTTCTGGGCGCGCTTCTTCTCCGGTCCGATTGCCGGCCAACTGCAGGCCGGCCGCCCCGATGCGGCGCGCAGTGAGGCACAGCGCCTGCTCAACACCCGCAGCGGCGAGGGCGGCTTCGTCTGGCTCGTCGGCGCCGGTCCCGGTGCGGAGGATCTTCTCACCCTGCGGGCGCAGCGCCTGCTGCAGGAAGCCGACGTCATCGTCCATGACGCGCTGGTTCCCGAGGCGGTCGTCGCCATGGGCCGGCGCGATGCCGAGCGGATTTCCGTCGGCAAGCGCAAGGGCCACCATTCGGTCTCGCAAGGAGAGATCAACGCGATCCTGGTGCGCGAGGCCTCGCTCGGCCGCCGCGTCGTCCGGCTGAAGGCGGGCGACCCGCTGGTCTTCGGCCGCGCCGGCGAGGAGATTGCCGCCCTGCGTGCCGCCGGTATCGCCCATGACGTGGTGCCGGGCGTCACCGCCGCGCTCGCCGCCGCCGCCAGCACCCGCATCCCGCTCACCCTGCGCGGCGTCGCCTCCGACCTCGTCTTCGCCACCGGCCACGACCGCGACGGCGAGACGCTTCCCGGATGGGGGGCGATGGCGCTGCGGGGCGCCACCGTCGCCGTCTATATGGGCCGCACGGTCGCCGCCCGCGTCGCCGACCGGCTGCTGGGCGCCGGCCTGTCGCCGGCCACCCCGGTCGCGGTGGTGGAGAACGCGGCGCAGCGCGACGAGCGGTTCTTTGCGGGCATCCTCGCCGATCTGCCGCATCTTCAGGACCGCCACGAGATCGCCGGCCCGACCCTGATCATCATCGGCGAGGCCGTCGGCCATGCCGATCTCGCCAACAGCCAGCCCTTGCGCCCGGTCGCGGCCGAACGGGCCGGCGTTGCCGCATAGCCCCCTGAAGGAGCGATTGCATGAAGGCTTTGACAGCCAACCGACTGATCGATGGCGAAGTGGTGTGGCTCGGCCGCTCCGGCACCTGGGTCGAGACCCTGGCCGGCGCCCGGCTGCTGGAAACGCCGGAGGCGGTGGCCGAGGCGGAAGCCGCCGGTGCCGAGGCCGAGGCCGCCCGGCTGGTCGTCGAGCCCTATCTGATCGACCTCATCCGCGAGGAGGGCGAGATCGTGCCCGTCCGCTTCCGCGAGAAGATCCGCGCCAAGGGGCCGACCGTGCGCCGGGATCTCGGCAAGCAGGCTAGGCGCGAGGTGTCGGCGGCCTGAGCGCCGCCGCGATGAACCGAAGACCCAGAACCCGGAGACGCGCGCGGCGCGGGGTCCGTCGTTCCAGGAGTTGTCAGCATGTACCGCTATGACGAGTTCGATGCCCATTTCGTCTCCGCCCGCGTGGACCAGTTCCGCGACCAGGTGCGGCGGCGTCTGGCCGGAGACCTGACGGAAGACCAGTTCAAGCCGCTGAGGCTGATGAACGGCGTCTATCTGCAGCTCCATGCCTACATGCTGCGCGTCGCCATTCCCTATGGCACGCTGAATGCCCGGCAGATGCGGCGCCTCGCCCATATCGCGCGGACCTATGACCGCGGCTACGGCCATTTCACCACGCGGCAGAACATCCAGTTCAACTGGCCGCGGCTGAAGGACGTTCCCGACATCCTGGCGCAGCTCGCCGAGGTCGAGATGCACGCCATCCAGACCTCGGGCAACTGCATCCGCAATGTCACCGCCGACCATTTCTCGGGTGCGGCCGCCGACGAGATCCTCGATCCCCGGCCCTATGCCGAGATCTTGCGCCAGTGGTCCTCGCTGCATCCGGAGTTCTCGTATCTGCCGCGCAAGTTCAAGATCGCGGTCACCGGCGCCCCGCATGACCGGGCGGCGGTGCAGGTGCATGACATCGGCCTGCAGGCGGTGCGCGACGCCGAAGGCAATGTCGGCTTCCGCGTCTTTGTCGGCGGCGGTCTCGGCCGCACGCCGATGGTCGGCCGGCTGGTGCGCGAGTTCCTGCCCGAGGCGGACCTGCTCGCCTATAGCGAGGCGATCCTGCGCGTCTACAACCGCTATGGCCGGCGCGACAACAAGTACAAGGCCCGCATCAAGATCCTCGTCCACGAGACCGGGCTGGAGGAGCTGAAGGCCGATATCGAGGCCGAGTTCGCCGAGATCCGCGACGGCGTCCTGAGGCTGCCGTCCTCGGAGATCGACCGCATCGCCGCCTATTTCGCCCCGCCCGCCTTCGCGGCGGCCGACGGCGACGAGGCGGTGCTGGAGGCGGCGATTGCCGCCGATCCGGCGCTTGCCGCCTTCGCCGCGCGCAATGTCCATCCGCACCGCGCCCCCGGCTATGCCAGCCTCACCATCTCGCTGAAGCCGATCGGCAAGGCGCCGGGCGATGCCACGGCCGAGCAGATGGAGGTGGTCGCCGACCTTGCCGAGCGCTACGGCCATGACGAGATCCGCGTCAGCCACGAGCAGAACCTGGTGCTGCCGCATGTGCGCCGCCGCGACATTCCGGCGATCCATGCCGCGCTCGCCGAGGCGGAGCTTGCCGAGGCCAATGCCGGGCTGGTGACGGATATCATCGCCTGCCCGGGGCTCGACTATTGCGCCCTCGCCACCGCCCGCTCGATCCCGGTTGCGCAGCGCATTTCCGAGCGCTTCGCCGCGCCCGAGCGCCAGCGCGAGATCGGCGATCTGAAGATCAAGATCTCGGGCTGCATCAATGCCTGCGGTCACCACCATGTCGGCCATATCGGCATTCTCGGCGTCGAGAAGAAGGGCGAGGAATACTACCAGATCACCCTTGGCGGCTCGGCCGACGAGAACACCTCGATCGGCGAGATCATCGGTCGCGGCTTCTCCTATGACGAGGTCGTCGATGCGATCGAAAAGGTCGTCGACACCTATGTCGGTCTGCGCGAAACCCCGCAGGAGGACTTCCTCGCTGCCTATCGCCGGGTCGGCGACCAGCCGTTCAAGGAGGCCCTCTATGGCACTGCGTGAGGCCTATGCGGTCCGCGACGACCTGCCGCCTCCGGCCCTTGATGCGGCCTGGCTCGCGGAGCGGTTCGTCTCGGCCTCGGCGGAAGCGGTGATCGCGGCCGCGCGCGGGCGCTTCGGCGACCGGCTGGCGATGGTCTCGTCCTTCGGCGCGGAAGCCGCGGTGCTGCTGCACCTCGTCTCGCGGGTCGATCGGACGATCCCGGTCCTGTTCATCGACACCGGCAAGCTGTTCCCGGACACGCTGCGCTATCGCGACCTCCTGGTCGAGCGGTTCGGCCTGACCGACGTGCGCACCCTTGCCCCCGATCCGGCGGACCTTGAGGCGAACGATCCGGCCGGCATGCTGTGGATGAGCGACACCGACGCCTGCTGCGCCATCCGCAAGGTGCGCCCGCTGGCCCGCGCGCTGAAGGGCTTCGATGCCTGGATTTCCGGGCGCAAGCGCTTCCAGGCGAGCAGCCGCTCGAACATTCCGGTGTTCGAGGTCGACGGCGAGCGCATCAAGGTCAACCCGCTGGCCGACTGGGACCCGTCGGACCTGCGCGCGTATGCTGAGGCGCAGGACCTGCCGGACCACCCGCTGGTGGCCAGGGGCTATCCCTCCATCGGCTGCATGCCCTGCACCAGCCCGGTGGCCGAGGGCGAGGACCCGCGTGCCGGCCGCTGGCGCGGACGCGACAAGACCGAATGCGGCATTCATCTGGCCCTGCCGATGGAGAACGAACAGGGAGCCGGGATCTGACCATGGCGGCAAGACTTTACCGTGCCGGCGGCTTCGTCGCCGACGAGTGGACCCATCTGGACGACGAGGCGGCGCTGCCCGCGGAAGGAGCGGTGATCGTGTCGCTCGCCCGCTTCCTCGCGGCCGCGTCGGATGTGCCGCAGGGCGTCAGGCTTGCGCCTTTGGTCAAGGCAGGCGATGATCCGGCGCAACTCGCCGGCCATCTTTCCGCTCTGGATCTGGTGGTGGTGGACTTCGCCAAGTTCTCCGACGGGCGGGGCTATTCGACCGCGCGCCTGTTGCGCCAGCGCTACGGCTTTGCCGGCGAGATCCGGGCGAGCGGCGATGTGCTGCTCGACCAGATCCCGTTGATGCGGCGGGTCGGGTTCGATGCCTTCGCGATTCTCAACGAGCCGACGCTGCGGGCGCTGGAGGCGGGGCACGATGTCGACGTGCCGCTCTACCTGCAGCCGGCCGAGCGCGCGGGCGAGGTGCCGGCGGGCGCAAGGTCCTGGGCCCGGCGTCCGGCGGATGCGCAGCTTTCCTGATGCCGGCGGCGCGCCGCTTGGCTATGCTCGCGGCGGATCCTTCAGCTATACGCGGTGGTCAGGCACACGCATTGTTCAAGACGGATTGGGGATAGACGGATGAATGTGGTCAATCTTGCCGGCGATCTCGCCGATGCGATACCGGCCGGCGCCACCGCCGAGACGGTGACCGAGGTTCAGCACTACACGGACGATCTGTTCCGCTTCCGGATGACCCGGCCGGCGAGCTTCCGCTTCCGCTCCGGCGAATTCGTCATGATCGGCCTGATGGTCGGCGAGAAGCCGGTGTTCCGCGCCTATTCCATCGCCTCGCCGTCCTGGGACGAGGAGCTGGAATTCTTCTCGATCAAGGTTCCCGACGGCCCGCTGACCCAGCATCTGCAGAAGATCCAGGTCGGCGACAAGGTGTTGATGAAGAAGAAGCCGACCGGCACGCTCGTCAACGACGCGCTGATCCCCGGCAAGCGGCTCTACATGTTCTCCACCGGCACCGGCTTTGCGCCCTTTGCCAGCCTGATCCGCGATCCGGAGACCTACGAGAAGTTCGAGGAGGTGATCGTCACCCACTCGTGCCGCTTCGTCGCCGAGCTCGCCTATTCGCAGCAGACGGTCGCCGCCACCCGCGAGGACCCGCTGATCGGCGAGCTCGCCGCCGGCCAGTTGCGCCTGTTCACCTCGACGACGCGCGAGCCGCACGAGCATGTCGGCCGCATCACCACCCTGATCGAGACCGGCGATCTGTTCCGCGCGCTCGGCGTGCCGCCGCTCGACCCGGCGACCGACCGGGCGATGATCTGCGGCTCGATGGCGATGCTGAAGGACACCAAGGCGCTGCTGGAGGCTGCCGGCCTCACCGAGGGCGCCAACAACCGTCCGGCCGAGTTCGTCATCGAGCGGGCCTTCGTCGGCTGACGACTTTCGCCCCTCTTGCGCCCATCGCTCGCGGCTGACATGAGTGTGGTGCCGTGTTGGGGCATCGGGGGTGTTGATGGATCGGCGGAAATTGCAGGACCCGGCGGGCCGGGGAGAGGAAGAGGCTGTGCGCGTCGTCTCCGAGCGCAGCCTCTATGAAGGCTTCGGCAGCTATCGCGAGATGGTTGTCGACCAGCCGCTGGCGTCCGGCGGCACGGTCGAGATTTCAAGAGAATTCCAGGCCCGGCGCGATGTCGTCGCCGTCCTTCCGTATGATCCGGTGCGCCGGGTCGCGCTGCTCGCCCGCCAGCTTCGCGTGCCGCTGTTCGCCCGCGGCGATCACGACGGCTATCTGGAGGAAGTGCCGGCCGGCTATATCGACGAGGGCGAGATCGCCGTCGAGGCCGCCCGCCGCGAGGCGGCGGAAGAGGTCGGCGTCAAGGTCGGCGAACTGGTGCATGTCGCCGACGTCTTTCCCTCGCCCGGTTCCCTCACCGAGCGCCTCAGCCTCTATCTCGCCCGCTACGGCGCCGGCGATGTCGTCTCCGGCGGCGGCGGCCTTGCCGAGGAGGGCGAGGAGATCGAGGTGCTGGAATGGCCGCTGGCCCGGCTCGGCGAAGCGGTGCAGGAGGGCGGCCTCGCCGACGCCAAGACCCTGATTCTCGTCCAGGCCCTGATGCTGCGCGCCCCCGATCTCTTCTCCTGACGCGCGCTTGTCCCCCGCCAGCCCTCCGCCATTGTGCTGACACGATGTCGCGGCCTGATGGACCGTGATGGCGGATTGGCGGGAGCAGCGCATGCGGCAGGCTGGGGCTGGGCGGTTTTGCATGAGGGAACGGTTTTTTGCGGGGCTTGCGGCCGCGCTGGCGCTGGTCGCCGTTGGCACGGCGCCGGCCGCCGCCTCGCTGGAGGCCTGCCTGCCGCAACTGCGCGCGGCGGCGCTGAAGGCCGGCGTCAGCCAGCGCACCGTCGATGCCGCGCTCGCCAATGTCGCCTATGACGAGAAGGCGGTGCGCTTTTCCACCAGCCAGCCGGAATACCAGACGCCGATCTGGGACTATCTCGCCTTCCTCGTCGACAAGGAGCGCATCGCCGACGGGCGCAAGATGCTCGAGCGCCACGCCCGCGTGCTGGAGCGGGTGGAGAAGACCTATGGCATCGACCGGCATATCGTCGTCGCGGTCTGGGGCGTCGAAAGCGACTACGGCCAGTTCCGCGGCGATTTCCATGTGCCGCATGCGCTCGCCAATGTCGCCTGCACCGGCCGGCGGGCCAACTACTTCCGCTCCGAGCTGATCGAGATCCTGAAGATCGTCGATCGCGGCGACGTCCGTCTTGCCGACCTGCACGGCTCCTGGGCCGGCGCCTTCGGCCAGACCCAGTTCATGCCCTCGACCTATCGCCGCCTTGCCGTCGACTTCGACGGCGACGGCCGCAAGGACCTGGTCAACTCGGTGCCGGACGCGCTCGCCTCCACCGCCAATTACCTGAAGAATGCCGGCTGGGTCACCGGCATGCCCTGGGGTTATGAGGTCAAGCTGCCGGCCGGCTATCGCGGCCCCTCCGGCCGCAAGGCCAAGGTCGCGGTCAGCGAATGGGGCAAGCGCGGCATCCGCCATCTCGACGGCGGCGAGCTTGCCGGCACGGCGCAGGCGGGCCTGCTGCTGCCCGCCGGAGCGGAAGGTCCGGCCTTCCTGGTCTTCAGCAATTTCGATGCGATCTACACCTACAATGTCGCCGAGAGCTATGCGCTGGCGATCTCCCATCTCGCCGACCGGCTGATGGGGGGAGGGCCGTTCCATGTGGCCTGGCCGACCAGCGATCCCGGCCTGTCGCGCAAGGAGCGGCTGGAGCTGCAGAAGCTGCTGCTGCGCGCCGGCTACGACATCGGCGAGGCGGACGGGCGGGTGGGCGCGGCGACCCGCGCCGGCATCAGCCAGGCCGAGGCGCGGCTCGGCCTGCCGGTCACCGGGCGTCCGGGGCAGCGCATCTACCGGGCGCTTGGCGGGCGCTAGCTGTGGCGGCTGCTCTTCACCAGGCTGCTGCCTTTTATTGAGAGATCGTTAGTTGCAGCTTCGAGCCCAGCGGCAAGTTGTTCTGCCGGGCTCGTGGCAGACGCGCTCGGAGCGGGAACAATACCGCTGCAATGTAGCGTTCCATCCGCCGCAGGGGCCGGTACCATATTGGCAATAGGGTTCGTTGAGGACGAATTCCATGTAGTCCCGCACGCTTAATGTGGTCACTGATCCGTCTTGGGTGTCTGTCGAATTGTCGATGTCAGTCAGTGGAACAGAATAAAAAGTTGGTGCGGTTTCATCGGTTTGCTGAGCGGCTGCGCCGAAACTAAATGAGAGAGCTACGAGTGAGGCCAGAAGATAAACAGAAAATCTCATTTTATCCTCCCGAAACAGACATATATGATCAATGCATTGCAACTTATCATATAAGTAAAATTTGGTAAACAACCAAAATAAACAATCTTGAGTTGCGGTGGATGTGCCGTCTCTGTCTGTGTGTTGCCGCCGCGGTGAGACCCTTGCTAGCATAGCCCCTGGCGCCCCCTCCCGCCCGGTGCGGGGCGGCATCGCGACGCAAGCCGGACGATTGTCGGCTCGCGTGTCATCCGCTAGGGTCAGGACCCATTGATATGACAAATCAAAGGGGCACGGCATGGACCTGCGTCACTTCGAGGCGGTGATCGACGGCAGGCTGACGGCGGCGGTCGCCGGCGGGCGCATCGAGATGCTCTGTCCCAGCGACGGCAAGGCCTTCGCGACGATCCCGCGCTGCGATGCCGCCGATGTCGGGCGCGCGGTGGTCGCCCCCCGCCGTGCCTTCGCGGAAGGCGGCTGGGCGGTGCGTCCGGCGGTGGAGCGCGGCCGCATCCTGTCGCGCATCGCCGAGCTGATCCGCGCGCATGAGGACGAACTGGCCGCGCTGGAATCGCGCGACACCGGCAAGCCGCTGCGCCAGGGGCGCGCCGACATCGTCGCGGCCGCCCGCTATTTCGAATTCTATGGCGGGGCCGCCGACAAGATCACCGGCGAGACCCTGCCGGTGCAGACCGGCTTTGCCGCCATGACCTTCCGCGAGCCGCACGGGGTCGTCGGCTCGATCGTGCCGTGGAACTACCCGGCGCAGATCATGGCGCGGGTGGCCGGCGCGGCGCTCGCCATGGGCAACACGGTGGTGATGAAACCGGCGGAGGATGCCTGCCTGTCGGTGCTCAGGATCGCCGAACTGGCGCTGGAGGCCGGCCTGCCGGCCGGTGCCTGGAATGTCGTCACCGGCCATGGCGAGGAGGCGGGCGCGGCGCTGGCCAACCATCCCGGCCTCGATTTCCTGACCTTCACCGGCTCTCCCGAGGTCGGCACGCTGATCCAGATGGCGGCGGCGCGCAACCATATCGGCTGTACGCTGGAGCTTGGCGGCAAGTCGCCGCAGATCCTGTTCGCCGACGCGGATCTCGACGCGGCGCTGCCGGTCATCGTCAACGCGATCATCCAGAATTGCGGCCAGACCTGCTCCGCCGGCAGCCGGCTGCTCGTCGAGGCGAGCCATCTCGACAAGGTCACCGAGCGGCTGAGGCACGGGTTCCGGGCGCTGGTCAGCGGCCCGCACGATCAGGACCTCGACCTCGGCCCGCTGATCAATGCCGGCCAGGCCCGTCGCGTCGCCGGCTTTGCCGAGGAGGCGGAGCGGGCCGGCGTGCCGCTGATCGCGCAAGGCACCATCGCCCCGGCCAGCGCCCCCGGCGGATATTACGTTCCCGCCCGGGTGTTCGGGCCGGTGCCGCTGGAGGCGCGCCTTGCCCGCGAGGAGGTGTTCGGGCCGGTGCTGGCGGTGATCCCGTTCCGGGACGAAGCCGAGGCGGTGAGGATCGCCAATGCCACCGACTACGGGCTGGTCGCCGGCGTGTGGACGCGCGACGGCGCGCGGGCGATGCGGGTGGCGCGGGCGGTGCGCTCGGGTCAGGTCTTCGTCAATGGCTACGGGGCCGGTGGCGGTGTCGAACTGCCGTTCGGCGGGTTCAAGAAATCGGGCCACGGACGGGAAAAGGGCTTCGAGGCCTTACGGGAATTCTCGGCACTGAAAACGATTGTCATCAACCACGGCTGAGCGCGGGTGATCCGGTCAGGAAGCGACCGTGCGGTTGCGGCCGCCATGCTTGGCTTCGTAGAGGCGCATATCGGCCAGCCGCAGGGCCGCGCGCAGGTTGGCTTCCGTTCCGCCCGACAGGCCGACGCTGATCGTCACGGGGCCGAGGGACTGCAACGGGCCGGCTTCTCCGGTCAGCTCCGCCAGCTCTTCGCGGACCTTGTCGATGAAGTCGAGGCAGGCGGGCGCCGCAAGCCCTGGCAGCAGCACGCAGAACTCGTCGCCGCCGAGCCGCGCCGGGAAGGCGCGGGGCGGGCGGTGTTCCTCCACGATCTGGCCGAACAGGCGGATCAGCTCGTCGCCCTGTTCGTGGCCGAAGCGGTCGTTGACGGATTTGAACGTGTCGATGTCGATGGCCGCCACCGCCACTTCCTCGCCGCTGCGGCGGGCGCGATCGAACAGCGCAGTGCCTTCGGAGAACAGATGATGGCGGTTGGACAGGCCGCTCAGCGCATCGCGATGCGCCATGCTCGACAGGGTCTGGATCCGGTCGAGCATGTCGAGATTCTGCGAGATGCGCAGCATGAACTCTTCCGGCGTGCAGGACTTCGACAGGAAGTCGTTGGCGCCCGACTTCAGGAACCGGGCGATCACTTCCGGGCCGGCCTTGCCGGACAGGCCGATCACCGCCAGCTCGTTCATGCTGAAGCGGCCGCGCACCGCGCGCAGCACCTCGAACCCGTCGACCCGCGGCATCACATAGTCGAGCACCACCAGCCGCAGGTTCTCGAACGTGCCGAGCATCTCGATGGCGGCCTCGTGACTTGAGGCGGTGTGGACGCGCAATTGATAGAGCGACAGGCGGCGGGAGATCACTTCGGTGTCGACCCGGCTGTCGTCGACGACCAGCGCGTCGATCTCGCGGTTGGCGCAGACCCGCTGCACCAGCGCCGTCAGATAGGTCAGGCTCGCCGGACTGTCCTTCAGGATGTAGTCGACCACGCCCTTGTTGAGCAGCGTATGGCGCAGGGCCTCGTCGAAGCGGCCGGAAAAGACGATGGTGGGCAGCTTGGCGTTCAGCGTCACGTCGACGATTTCGCCGTCCGGCGCGTCCGGCAGGGTCAGGTCGACCAGCGCCACCAGCGGTCTGAAACCGGGTTGGGCCAGCAGCGCCTCGGCCTCGGCGCGGTTGGTCGCGGAGACGACCTTCAGCCCGTGGATGGAGCTCAGTTGACGACGAATGACGCGTTCGAAGAACGAGGCGTCCTCTACAAGCAGAACTTGTCCCATATCGACTGATCCAAATCACTTCCAGGTGGCGGATCATTGATTGGCGGGGGTAAACGAAGCGTTTACCGAATCGATGTTTGGGCGCGCCTGCCCATGGTGCGTCCAAATGTCAGGTGTCGCGACGCGCGTCGAGGCGGCAGGACCGGAAAACCGGACTTGCTGCGACGAACGCAAATTTTCGCCGATTTGGAGCGATTTTTTGCAAAATTCCGCGCAATTTTCGAGAGCGGCGCGCGATCTTCCGCAGCGTCGATATCCCCGCGCGCCGGCCTGGGTGCCGGAGGGGAAAGGCGAACGGGTCGCCCCGTTCGCCGTCAGGTTGTATGTTTAGCCGGGCCGTCAGGCCGGAACGGTCAGCTTGGCCGTCGTGCTCGCCTTGACCTCGTCCACGGTCACGTCCTTGGCCAGCTCAACCAGAACGAGCCCATCCCCGGTCACGTCGAAGACGCCGAGATTGGTGATGATCCGGTGCACGCAGTGGACGCCGGTCAGCGGCAGGGTGCATTCGGGCAGCAGCTTCGGTTCGCCGGCCTTGGACGTGTGGTCCATGATCACCACGACGCGCTTGACGCCGGCGACCAGGTCCATGGCGCCGCCCATGCCCTTGACCATCTTGCCCGGGATCATCCAGTTGGCGAGGTCGCCCTTCTCGGAAACCTCCATCGCGCCAAGGATCGACAGGTCGATATGGCCGCCGCGGATCATGCCGAAACTGTCGGCGGACGAGAAATAGCTCGTCTGCGGCAGTTCGGTGATGGTCTGCTTGCCGGCGTTGATCAGGTCGGGATCGACCTCGTTCTCGGTCGGGAACGGGCCCATGCCGAGCATGCCGTTTTCCGACTGCAGCGTCACGTGGACGCCCTCGGGGATGTAGTTGGAGACCAGCGTCGGGATGCCGATCCCGAGATTGACGTAGAAACCATCCTCCAGTTCCTGCGCCGCCCGCTGGGCCATTTCGTCGCGAGTCCAGGCCATCTTGTTCTCCCTTGTCCTCAGGCGGCGCGGGTGGTGCGCTTCTCGATCCGCTTCTCGTGCTGGCCGAGAATGATGCGGTCGACGAAGATGCCCGGCGTGTGGATAGCGTCCGGATCGAGATCGCCGATCTCGACGATTTCCTCCACCTCGACCAGGGTGACCTTGCCGGCGGTCGCCATCATCGGATTGAAGTTCCGCGCGGTCTTCCGGTAGATCAGGTTGCCTTCCTTATCCGCCTTCCAGGCCTTCACCAGCGACACGTCGGCGACCAGTCCGGTCTCCAGGATATACGTCTCGCCGTTGAACTCCTTGTGCTCCTTGCCCTCCGCGATCAGCGTGCCGACGCCGGTCTTGGTGTAGAAGCCGGGAATGCCGGCGCCGCCGGCGCGGATGCGCTCGGCGAGAGTCCCTTGCGGGTTGAATTCCAGCGCAAGTTCGCCGTTCAGGTACTGGCGTTCGAACGTGGCGTTCTCGCCCACATAGGAGGAGATCATCTTGCTGATCTGGCGGGTCTGCAGCAGCAGGCCGAGCCCGAAATCGTCGACGCCGGCATTGTTGGAGATCGCCGTGATGTTCTTCGCGCCGCTGTCGCGCAGCGCGGTGATCAGGTTCTCGGGGATGCCGCAGAGGCCGAACCCGCCGGCCATCACGGTCATGCCGTCAAACGTCAGTCCCGCAAGCGCGGCGTCCGCGCTGGGGTATACCTTATTCATGGGCGTCTCCTCGCATCCGCGTCTCCTCGCAACAGGCCATGCGGGACGGCCCGGTAACCGTGGGCCGGCAGCCAACATGAACCGTTCGTCAGGCGACCTGTGATACCGTCCTTGCCCTGTTATCTCAAGCATCATCCATCTTGTCCGGGATTTGTGCCGGTTTCGTCTTGAACCGCTCGCGCCGACCCCCTATCCCGGTTGTCGGGGCGGCGCGATGCAGCGCCGCAGGAAGGCAACGCGGCGCGATGCAGCGCCGCGACAAGGCAACACGGCGCAGTCGGGGCGCCGGTCGGATCTGGTCATGAAGCGCCTGCTGGCGATCCTCACTGCGGCATTTGTCCTCGTCTCGGCGGCCGGCTTGTCCGCCTATCTGCTGATCGCCCGCGAGGTGTCGCGCGAGCGCGTCGAGGCGATGTTGTCCTCGCATTTCGGCGGAACGGTCCATCTGGCCGCCGCGCCGAGGATTTCCCTGCTCCAGGGCCCCTCTCTGGTGATCGAGGACCTGCGCCTGGAAGGCCGGGACGGCCGGTGGACCGTGGAGGCGGATCGGCTGGTGTCAAACATCGAGCCGGCACGCCTGTTCTTCGGCGAAGTCCTTCTGTCGTCTCATCTTTTGGAAGGGGCGCGGCTTCATTTCGATGGCTTCGACCTTGCGCCGGCAAGCCTTTCCGGGCTTGGCGAGGACCTGACGCGGCTGATCGAGGCGCAGGTCGCGATCGCCGGGGGAGAGGTCAGTTGGGGCGACACGCGGCAGCCCCGGCTGGTCGACCTCTCCCTGCGCCTTAATCCCACTGTCGACGGCGGCTCTATCCGCGGGTCGCTGATGGCCGGCGACCAGAAGGTCGAGTTCAGCGCCAGCCTTGGAAACCGCGGGACCCTGACCGGCCGCGCCAGCGGGCCGGTGGCGGTGTCGATCGCCTCGCCCCTTGCCGCGTTCCGGATGAACGGCGCCCTGCGCAATCCGGACGCGGCGCGCCTGGAGGGGACCTTCGAATTCAGCACCAGCGATTTCAGGGGGTTGTCGATCCGTTTCGGCCGGGCACTGGTCGGCGAGGCGAGTTTCGGCGCGTTGCGGATCGGCGGCCAGGGGGCGGTCGATCTGTCGCGCCTCGTGCTCGATACGGCGAGGCTCGAACTCGACGGCAATGTCGGCGAAGGGCGCCTCGGCTTCGAACTCGGCGAGAAGCGGCCGCGCCTTGAGGGAACTCTTGCCTTCGAGAGCTTCGATTTATCCGCCTATCTCGGCGAGCTGCAGGGCATTGCCGGTCTCGCCGTCGCGTCCGGGGACAAGGGGGCCAACAGCCTGCGGCAGCGGCCGCTCGCCGGGTTTCTGCGCGCCGGCGATATCGATCTTCGACTGTCGACGGCGAAATTCGTCACGGCGGGCCTGTCCGGCGGGCCGAGCGCGATCTCGCTGTTGCTGCGCGACGGGGATTTGACGGTCGACCTCAGCGAAACCATGGTTGCCGGCGGTGTGCTCGACGGCGCGGCCCGGCTGAAACCGGTCGGCGGCGGCGGCGAGGATTTCGACTTCTCGGCAAATGTCGTCGTGGAGGCGGTCGATACCCGCCAACTGACTGGCTTTGCAAGGGTTTCCCTGCCTGATACGGGCCGGTTGAGCCTGCGTATCGATCGCTCGGGTCGGGGAGAAACCCTGGCCGCGATCCTCGCCTCCGCCGGGGGCGAGGTCGAGCTGGCACTGGAGAAGGCGAGCTTCCCCGCCGGGGGAGAGGTGCTGGGCCGGCTGCTTTCGGACGGTCAGGCGGCGAGCGGCTCCAGCTCCGGGTCGGGCCCTGGTTCCGGCGCCACGCCGCTGGTGGTCGAGCGGCTGTCGGCGAAGGCCAGGGTCGAGGAGGGAGACCTGCGGCTGGCGGAGGTCGAGGTGCTGACCGGGCAGCAGGTGCTCCAGGCCGGCGGCCGCATGTCCTTGACGGATCTGGCACTTTCGCTGCGCGGCAGGCTGGCGCCGCGCCTGGCCGGCACGCAGCCGGATGCGGCGGCGATTGCCGAGGCTGGCATGCCCGTGCTGGTGCGCGGCACGCTGGCGCAGCCGAGCCTGCTGCCCGATCTCACCGGCGTCGGCACGCCGTCGCAGCGCTGAAGTCGTTGCGCTACTTGCATTTTTAGAGGCCGGCCGCGCTCAGCCCTGGGCTTCGGCCCGGCGCATGTCCTGCTGGCGCTGCATCTCCCGCCGCTTGGTGATCAGCGAGGTGAAGATCACCACCACCGTCACCACGCCGACCAGGATCGTGCAGACCGCGTTGATCTCCGGCGTCACCCCGAGACGCACCTGCGAATAGATCTTCATCGGCAGGGTGGTGGCCTCCGGACCCGTGGTGAAGCTGGCGATGACGAGGTCGTCCAGCGACAGGGTGAAGGCCAGCATCCAGCCGGCGACAACGCCCGGCAGGATGATCGGCAGGGTGATCGAGAAGAAGGTGCGCACCGGCGGGCAGCCGAGATCCTGCGCGGCTTCCTCGAGCGAGGTGTCGAAGCCGGCGAGCCGCGACTGCACGACGACGGCGACGTAGCACATCGCGAAAGTGGTATGGGCGATGATGATCGTCCAGAAGCCGCGAGCCTGGTCGATGGCGACGAAGAGCAGCAGCAAGGAGAGGCCCAGGATCACCTCCGGCATCACCAGCGGCGCATAGACCATGCCGGAGAACAGGCTCCTGCCGGCGAAGCGTCCCGAGCGCACCAGCACCAGCGCGGCGAGGGTCCCCAGCACGGTCGCGATGCTCGCCGAGGCGAAGGCGACCCGCACGGTCACCCAGGCGGCGTCGAGGAGCTGCTGGTTGTTGAACAGCGACACATACCACTGCGTCGAGAATCCGCCCCAGACGGTGACCAGCCGCGAGGCGTTGAAGGAGTAGATCACCAGCAGCACGATCGGCAGGTACAGGAACGAGAATCCCAGCACCAGCGATGTGATGTTGAACCAGCTCGGTCCCTGTCTCATCGTGCTCCCCCGCGCTTTCCGGCCCCGTCCGGTCCTGTCGGTCGGGCGCTCACAGGCCCTTCTCCGCGGCTTTCTGCTGCTGGTTCTGGAAGAGCACGATCGGCACCACCAGGATCAGCAGCAGAATGACGGCAACGGCCGAGGAGACCGGCCAGTCGCGATTGGTGAAGAACTCCGTCCACAGGGTCTTGCCGATCATCAGGGTCTCCGATCCGCCGAGCAGGTCGGGGATGACGAACTCGCCGACAGCCGGAATGAAGACCAGGAAGCAGCCGGCGATGACGCCGGGGATCGCCAGCGGCACGGTGATCGTCCAGAAGCTGCGCCAGGGCGGGCAGCCGAGGTCGGCCGCCGCCTCCAGCAGGCTGGCATCCATCTTCTCCAGGTTGGCATAGAGCGGCAGCACCAGGAAGGGCAGGTACGAGTAGACGATGCCGATATAGACGGCGATGTTGGTGTTGAGGATCGTCATCGGCTGGTCGATCAGCCCGAGCCACATGAGAAACTGGTTGAGCAGGCCCTCGTTCTTCAGGATGCCGATCCAGGCATAGACGCGGATCAGGAAGCTGGTCCAGAACGGCAGGATGACGAGCATCAGCAAGGTGGTGCGCCACTCGGTCGGCGCGCGGGCCATGCCATAGGCGATCGGAAAGCCGACCACCAGGGTGATCAGGGTCGACACCGCGGCGATCGACACGCTCGACAGATAGGACTTCCAGTAGAGGGAGTCGCGGGTCAGCCAGACATAGTTCTCGAAGGACAGGTCCCCGAGCATCTTCACCAACCCGCTCCAGCCGGTGGCCGGGTCGAAGGTCGGCGTATAGGGCGGTATCGCCACGGCGATCTCCGACAGGGAGATCTTGAAGACGATGAAGAAGGGCGCGAGGAAGAAGAACAGCAGCCAGGAATAGGGCAGGGCGATCAGCAGCCATCCGCCGATGCTGCGCCTGGGTTTCGCGCTTACCTGATCTGGCATCGCCTTGCCTCCCCGTTGGTCGCGGACATGCGGCCCGCCTCGCTCGTTACCTGGTCAGGATGACGCCCGCATCCCGGTCCCAGGACAGCCACACCTTGTCGTCCCAGCCGACCGGCCGCTCGACCACGCGCGAGCGGTTGGCGACGGTCGCGCGCACGGTCTGCTCGTTGGCGATATGGGTGTGATAGATCGACACGTCGCCGAGATAGGCGATGTCCCAGACTTCGCCCGTCACCGCGTTGACGCGGCTTTCCGGCTCGTCGAAGGAGATGCGCACCTTTTCCGGGCGGATCGCGAACCACACCGTGTCGCCGACCGCCGCGTCCACCGCCTGGGCGGTGTCGATCTCGCAGCCGAACTCGACCGACTGCAGCCGGCAGGTGTCGCCGTTCCTGGCGGTCACCTTGCATTCCATCAGGTTGATGTCGCCGATGAAATCCGCGACGAACCGCGAGTTTGGAACCTCGTAGATCTCGGCCGGCGAGGCGATCTGGATGATCCGCCCCCGGTCCATCACCGCGATACGGTCGGCCATGGTCATCGCCTCTTCCTGGTCGTGGGTGACGATCAGGAAGGTCATGCCGAGTTCGTATTGCAGGTCGGTCAGCTCGAACTGGGTTTCCTCGCGCAGCTTGCGGTCGAGCGCGCCGAGCGGCTCGTCGAGCAGCAGCACCTTCGGCTTCTTGGCGAGCGAACGGGCAAGCGCGACGCGCTGCCTTTGGCCGCCGGAAAGCTGATGCGGCTTGCGCTTGGCGAAGTCCTGCAGCTTCACCAGCTTCAGCATTTCCGCCACACGCTCGGCGATCTCGTCCTTCGGCATGCCTTCCTGCTTGAGGCCGAAGGCGATGTTCGCCTCCACGCTCATATGCGGAAACAGCGCGTAGGACTGGAACATCATGTTGACCGGGCGCTTGTAGGGCGGAACGCCGGCCAGGTTCTGCCCGTCGAGATAGATCTCGCCCGCGTTCGGCGTCTCGAAACCGGCGAGCATGCGCATCATCGTCGTCTTGCCGCAGCCGGAGCCGCCAAGCAGGGCGAAGAACTCGCGCTCGTAGATTTTCAGGGACAGGTCGTCGACGGCGGTGAAATCGCCGAACTTCTTGGTAACGTTGCGAAACTCGATATATGGCCGGGCTTGTGGGTCATCCCAGGGTGCAAAGTCGCGGCGCACCGGTCCGATTGGTTTCTTTGCCAAGGCAGCCCCCTCATCGACGCGGGAAAGGGCCCGGCCGCCGCCAGCGGCGGCCGGGGGGCGAACCGGGTTACCGGCCGGTCTTGACCTTGGTCCACTCGCGCGTCATGGCGCGCAGCGCCGCCGGCGGCTTGGTCGTGGTGGTGAAGAGCTTGGCCACCGTCTCCTCGCTGGGATAGATCGCCGTGTCGTCGAGGATTTCCTGATCGACGAATTCCTTGCTGGCGATGTTGCCGTTTGCATAGAAGACGTAATTGGTCGCCTTGGCGATCACCTCCGGCCGCATGATGTAGTCGATGAAGGCATGCGCTTCCTCCACATGCGGGGCGTCGGCCGGGATCGCCATGTTGTCGAACCACATCATCGCCCCCTCCTTGGGGATCGAATATTCGACGGTGACGTCCTTGCCGGCTTCCGCGGCGCGGTCGCGCGCCTGCAGCACGTCGCCCGACCAGCCGACCGCCATGCAGATGTCGCCATTGGCGAGCGCGTTGATATATTCCGAGGAGTGGAATTTCTGGATATAGGGGCGGATCGACATCAGCAATTCGCCCGCCTTGGCGAAGTCGTCCGGATTGCTGCTGTCCGGCTCGAGACCCAGATAGTTCAGCGCCGCCGGGAAAAGCTCCTCGGCCGTGTCGAGCAGATGCACGCCGCAATCGGCGAATTTCGAGATGATCTCCGGCTTGAACACCATGTCCCAACTGTCGACCGGAGCGTCGGGCATGCGCTCCTTGATCTTCTCGACATTGTAGCCAATGCCGGTGGTGCCCCACATGTAGTTGACGGCATACTCGTTGCCCGGATCGTATTTCTCGATGCGGGCCGCGATGTCCGGCCACACGTTGGACAGGTTCGGCAGCTTCGACTTGTCGAGCTTCTGGAACACGCCGGCCTGGATCTGGCGACCGAGGAACGTGCCCGTCGGCACCACGACGTCATAGCCGGTGCCGCCGGCCAGCAGCTTGGTCTCCAGCATCTCGTTGCTGTCGAACACGTCATAGACGACGCGGATCCCGGTCTCCTTGGTGAAGTCCGCCAGGATCGATTCGTCGATATAGTCCGACCAGTTATAGACGCGGACCTGCCGCTCCTGGGCGGACAGCGTGCTCGCGGCGAGCACGCCTAGCATCGCGACGCTGGTGAAAAGCAGCTTGTTCATCAGTCCCTCCGTCTGCCCTGGCCGGTGCGGCTTGCGATCCGGCGCCCTGTCGTTCCGGTTGCGGATGCTCTCCGCTCCGGGGTGTGTTGTTGTCCGGCCGGTGACCGGCCGCATCTGTTCCAGCCTAGAAGCGATGGCCTCCGGCCTCAAGTGACCTCGACCGGCAATCGCAACGATCTGCTTCTGCCGACAGGCATTTCCCCAAGCCTGGCGCGATCGCCGCTCACAGATAGGTCTGCCGTTCCAGCGACGAAATTTCGCGTCCGAATGCGAAGAGTTCGTGACGCTTGATGTCGACCAGCACCTTGTGCATTTCCGCGCCGACCGCCTCCTTCATCCGCTGCGAGGCGGCGAAGGCGTCGATCGCCTCGTCCATCCACGGCGTCAGGCGCGGGGCGGTCTTCTCATAGGCGTTGCCGTCGACGGCCGGCGGCGGCGGCAATTCGCCGAGCACGCCCTGCATCATCCCTGCCAGCACGCCGGTCAGCACCAGATAGGGATTGGCGTCGGCGCCGGCGATGCGGTGCTCGATGCGCGCCGAGGCCGGCGTTCCGGCCGGCACGCGCAAGGCGACCGAGCGGTTGTCGTAGCCCCAGCAGATCGAGGTCGGCGCATAGGAGCCAGGCTGCATGCGGCGGAAGCCGTTGAAGGTGGAGACGAACAGCAGATGCGCCTCCGGCATCGTGTCGAGCAGTCCGCGGATCGCGTAGCCGAGCCGCGTCTCGCCGGTTTCGGGGTCGGCGAAGATATTGCCGGTGCCGTCCTCCATCGAGACATGCACATGCATGCCGTTGCCCGGCCATTCGACGAAGGGCTTGGCCATGAACGAGGCCTTGAGATTGTGCTTGCGGGCGACACCCGCGACCAGCCGGCGCAGCAGCACCGCATCGTCGGCGGCGCGCAGGGGATCGCGCTGGTAGTGCAGGTTGAGCTCGAACTGCCCGGGCGCGGCCTCGGAGACGGCGGCATCGGCGGGAATGTCCTGCGCGTCGGCCGAGCGGCGGATCTCGTCGACCAGCGGCATCAACGCCTCCAGGTCCGAGAGCGCATACATGTTCTGCCGTGCCGGGCCGAGATGGGTGGAGAAGACCGGCGTCGGCGGGCTGCTCCAGTCGCCGTCGTCCTTGTCCTCGAACAGGTAGAATTCCAGCTCGAAGGCGGCCGTCGCCGTCAGTCCGTGCTCGCCCAGCCGGTCGGCCTTGCGCGCCAGCACGTGGCGCGGGTCGCACATGAAGGCGCTGCCGTCCCGGTCATGCATCGACAGCAGCACTTGCGCGGTCGGGCGCTCGGCCCAGGGCACGGCGCGCAGCGAGCCGGGCACCGGCCAGCACACGCCGTCCTTGTCGCCGGTCTCGATATGCATGCCGGTTTCCTCGACCTCGCGGCCCCAGACATCGAGGCCGAACAGCGAGAAGGGCAGGGCGACGCCGTTTTCGAACACCTTGCGCAATGCGCTGCCGGGCAGCCACTTGCCGCGCAGGACCCCGTTGCTGTCGGGCAGGATCACCTCCAGCGTGTCGAGATCGGGATAGTCCGCCTCGAACCGCGCCACTTCCTCCTGCCAGTCGACGCCGCCGGCCGGGCGCTGCCAGGCCGTGCGATGGGTCTGCAACATAGGTCCTCCAGGGCGCGAACCCGTCGTTCGCGCGAATTGCCGTTAACGCAAAAATGTGATCACGTAGCGGCAAGGCTGTCAAGCAAGCCGGACAAGGGGAGGCAAGGACATGGCTGACCGGAGCCGCCCGCGACAGGCGGGGGACGCGCAGGCGCCGTCCGCCGCCGTCCGCCATTCGCTGCGCGACCGGGTGGAGGCGAGCGTGCGCGAGGCGCTGCTGACCGGCCGCTTCGTGCCCGGCCGCGCCGTCACGCTGCGCGGTCTTGCGGAGGAGCTCAAGGTCAGCCCGATGCCGGTGCGCGAGGCGGTGCGGGCGCTGTCGGCGGGGCATGCGCTGGAAATCCGCGCCAACGGCCGGATCCAGGTACCGACCATGACGCCGTCGCGCCTGGCCGAACTCGTCCGGGCGCGCGTGCTGCTGGAGCCGGAACTGGCGGAGGCCGCGGCGGCGCATCTCGGCCCGCGCGAGGCTGCCGCGCTCGCGGCGATCGACGACCGGATCGATGCCAGCCTCGATGGCGGGGATGCCGAGACCTACATGCGTCTCAACCATTCCTTTCACTTCACCATCTATCGTGCGGCCGGATCCGAGGTGCTGCTGCCGCTCGTCGAAAGTCTCTGGTTGCAGTTCGCCCCGTTCATGCGCACCGTCTACGGGCGGGTGGGAACCTCCGCCCTGATCGATCACCACAAGGAGGCGATCGAGGCGGTGCGGGCCCGCGATGCCGCGGCCCTGCGCAAGGCGGTGGCGGCGGACATCCGCTGCGGCATGGACCTGCTCGACATCGGCCTTCCCGATGCGGTGCCGTCCGGCCCTGGATGATTGTCGGTGATTGACTTGATGAAAATGTGATCACAAAATGTGGGCCGTGTGCAGGGAAGGCGGATCGTGACCGGCCGTCCCGCGCGCCCCGCGCCCGAAAGGCGAGACCCGTGAGCAAGAAGAAGAAATCCGCACCCAAGATCGTCAGCCGCCGCGGCGTCGCCTCCTTCGAGGAGGCGCAACTGTGGCTGGCCGAGCGCGGAATCGAGGACATCGAGTGCATCGTCCCGGATCTTGCCGGCGTGGCGCGCGGCAAGATGATGCCGGCGGAGAAGTTCTTCTCCGGCCCGGTGATGACCATGCCCGCCTCGATCTTCGCCCAGACCATCTCCGGTGACTATCCGCCGGACGACGACCGCTTCCAGCACAATTCGACCGACAGCGACCTGTTCTTCCGGGCCGACTACTCGACCTTGACGACGGTGCCCTGGGAGAGCGACCCGACCGCGCAGCTCATCCACGACGCCTATACCCGCGAGGGCATTCCGGTGGAGACGGCGCCGCGCAATGTCCTGAAGCGCGTGCTGCAGCTTTACGAGGACGAGGGCTGGGCGCCGCTGGTCGCCCCGGAAATGGAGTTCTACCTGGTCCGCCCGAACACCGACCCGGACTATCCGCTGGAGCCGCCGACCGGGCGTTCCGGCCGGCCGGAGGTGGGCCGCCAGTCCTATTCGATCTCCGCGCTCAACGAGTTCGACGACCTGATCGACGACATCTATGACCTGTCGGAGGCGCAGGGCCTGGCGATCGACACCCTGATCCACGAGGAAGGCGCCGCGCAGATGGAGATCAACCTCCGGCACGGCCATCCGCTGGAGCTCGCCGACCAGGTGTTCCTGTTCAAGCGGACCATCCGCGAGGCGGCGCTGCGCCACGACATGTACGCCACCTTCATGGCCAAGCCGATGTCCAACCAACCCGGCTCGTCCATGCATATCCACCAGTCGGTGATGGATGTGGAGACCGGCACCAACATCTTCTCGCGCGACGACGGCGAGCCGAGCGGCGCGTTCCTGTCCTTCATCGCCGGCCACCAGGCCTATCTGCCGGCGGTCACCTGCATCCTGGCGCCTTACGTGAACTCCTATCGCCGCTTCACCCGCGGCACCACCGCGCCTGTCAACGTGCATTGGGGCTACGACAACCGGACGGTCGGCCTGCGCGTGCCGAATTCCAAGCCGGCGGCCCGCCGGCTGGAGAACCGCGTGCCCTCGTCGGACGCCAATCCGTATCTCGCCATCGCCGCCTCGCTCGCCTGCGGCTATCTCGGCATCAAGCAGCGCCTGACGCCGGACGAGCCGCGCAGCGTCAACTCCAGCGAGGACATGCATGCCCTGCCGCGCGGACTGCTGGAGGCCGTTGCCCTGTTCGACGAATGCGAGGAGCTGATCGACGTCTTCGGCGAGAAGTTCGTCGCCACCTACCGCGCCATCAAGCAGGAAGAGTTCGAGACCTTCATGAAGGTCATCAGCCCCTGGGAGCGGGAATACCTGCTGCTCAACGTCTGACCCGCGTCAGGCGCGGCTCAGGCGGGGCGAAGAGATCGACAACCAGAAAAGACCGGGAGACGCCACCATGGCCGGTGCCTCGAACCTTTACCCGACCGCCGACCTGCGCGCCCGCGACGCCGCGCACCATTTCCACCCCTTCACCGACACCGGGGCGCTGAACCGCGAGGGCGTGCGCGTCATCACCTCGGCCGACGGCGTGTGGCTGACCGACAGCGACGGCAACCGCTATCTCGACGGCATGGCCGGCCTGTGGTGCAGCCAGGTCGGCCATGGCCGCGGCGAGATCGTCGACGCGGTCGAGAAGCAGATGCGCGAGCTCGACTATTACAACACCTTCTTCAAGACCAGCCATCCGCCGGTCATCGCCCTGTCGGAGCGGCTGGCGCAGCTCAGCCCACCGCAGTTCAACCGGGTCTTCTTCACCTCCTCCGGCTCGGAGGCGAACGACACGGTGTTCCGCATGGTCCGCACCTATTGGGACCTGATGGGCAAGCCGGAGAAGAAGACGATCATCGGCCGCTGGAACGGCTATCACGGCTCGACGCTCGCCGGCACCAGCCTCGGCGGCATGGCGGGAATGCATGCGCAGGGCGACCTGCCGGTGCCCGGCGTCCACCACATCGCCCAGCCCTACTGGTTCGGCGAGGGCGGCGAGATGTCGCCGGACGAGTTCGGCATCTGGGCGGCGCGCGAGCTGGAGCGCGCCATCGAGGCGATTGGCGAGGACAAGGTCGCCGCCTTCATCGCCGAGCCGATCCAGGGCGCCGGCGGCGTCGTCATTCCGCCGGGCACCTATTGGCCGGAAGTCTCCCGCATCTGCCGGGAGCGCGAGATCCTGCTGGTCGTCGACGAGGTGATCTGCGGCTTCGGACGCCTCGGCACCTGGTTCGGCTCGCAGCATTACGGCATCGAGCCGGACCTGATGCCGATCGCCAAGGGCCTGTCCTCCGGCTACCTGCCGATCGGCGGCGTGATGATCGCCGACCGGGTCGCCGACGCCTTCATCGAAAAGGGCGGCGAGTTCTTCCACGGCTACACCTATTCCGGCCATCCGGCCTGCTGCGCGGCGGCGCTCGCCAATCTCGACATCATGCAGCGCGAGCGGCTGGTCGAGCGGGTGGCGGACGACATCGGCCCCTATCTGCAGCAGCGCTGGAAGGCTCTTGGCGATCATCCGCTGGTTGGCGAGGCGCGCATGGTCGGGCTCGTCGGCGCGCTGGAGCTGGTGCCGGCCAAGGGCGATCGCTCGCGCAAGTTTGCGCCGACCGGCGAGGTCGGCACGCTCTGCCGCGACATCTCCTTCGGCAACGGCCTCGTCATGCGCGCGGTGCGCGACAGCATGATCATCTCGCCGCCGCTGGTGCTGACCCATGAGGAGGCCGACGAACTCGTCGCGCGTGCCGCCCGCACGCTCGACGACACCTATGCGGCGCTGAAGAAGGACGGCCGCCTGGCCGCCTGAAACCAGCCTGAAACGAGTGGGAAACGAGCCCGACACCAGCCCAAGGGAGGGGATGTGACCGAAATCGCCAGCGCCCATGCCCCGTCCTACTATGCGGCGAGCGTCGAGGACCGTCCCGTGCGGCCGGCGCTGGCGGGCGCGGCGCGGGCGGATGTCGCTATTGTCGGCGGCGGCTTCACCGGGCTCAACGCGGCGATCACCCTGGCCGAGGCGGGCCGCTCCGTCGTCCTGATCGAGCAGAACCGCATCGGCTGGGGCGCCAGCGGGCGCAATGGCGGACAGCTCCACAGCGGCCAGCGGCGCGACCAGGATTACCTGGAACGGCAGTATGGCCGCGACACCGCCCGCCGGCTGTGGAGCTTCGCCGAGGAGGCGAAGGCCCTGCTGCACGAGCGGGTGCGGCGCTTCGGCATCGACTGCGACTGGACGCAAGGCCTGATCCACGCCGCCCACAAGGAGCGGTTCGCCGCCGAGGATTGGGCCTATGCCGAGAAGCTCGCCCGCGACTATGGCTATGACGCGGTCACTCCGCTCGACCGCCAGCAGCTCGCCGCCGCCATCGGCACGGATCGTTATTTCGGCGGCAGCCGGGACGGCGGGGCGGGGCACCTGCATCCGCTGAAGCTGGCGCAGGGGCTGGCCGATGCGGCTGAGGCGGCCGGGGCGACCCTGCACGAGGCGACCCATGCCCTCGCCCTGCGGCATGTCGACGGGCGCGTGCGGGTCGAGACCGGCCAGGGCGAGATCGACGCGGGCGCCGTGCTGCTGGCCGGCAACGGCTATCTCGCCGGGCTCGATCCCGACAGCGAGGCCCGCGTCATGCCGATCAACAATTACATCCTGACCACCGAACCGCTGTCGCGCGAGGCGGCGGATCATCTCATTCCCGGCCGCGAGGCCGTCTCCGACAGCCGCTTCGTCGTCTATTACTGGCGCCTGACCCAGGACCTGCGTCTGCTGTTCGGCGGCGGCGAGTCCTATCGGCGCGGCTTTCCGCCGAACCTGCGCAGCTTCGTGCGCGCGCATCTGAACAATGTCTATCCGCAGCTTGCGACAGCCCCCGTCTCCCATGTCTGGGGCGGCACGCTCGGCGTCACGGCCTCGCGCATGCCCTGCCTGCGGCGCACCGCGCCGGGGGTCTATGTGGCGGCGGGGTTCTCGGGCCACGGCGTCGCGATGGCCGGCTTCTGCGGCCATGCGGCCGCCTGCGCCATGCTGGGCGATGCGGACCGTTTCGATGTGTTCGAGAAGCTCGCACCGCCGAAATTCCCCGGCGGGCGGGCCTTCCGCTGGCCGATCCTGGTGCTGGCGATGAGCTGGTTCGCCCTGCGCGACCGGCTCTGGTAGCCGCGGCCGCCGGCCGGTTCAACGGCGGCGGGTGCTGGCCTTGTCGCGGAAGCTGACGGCGGAGGTGCGCGCCAGCAGGATCGACGGCACCAGCCCCACCAGTACGATCAGCAGCGCCGGCAGGGCGCCTTCGCCGAAGGCCTCGCGCGAGGCGGCGTTGTAGACCGTCGTCGCCAGCGTCTCGAAATTGAACGGGCGCAGCAGGATCGTCGCGGGGAGTTCCTTCATGCAGTCGACGAAGGCGAGCAGCAGCGCCGTCAGCAGCACCGGCCGCAGGATCGGCAGATGCACCTCGAACAGGATGCGCCCGGAACTGCGCCCCAGCGTGCGCGCCGCCATATCGAGATGCGGCGTCACCTTGCCGAAGCCGCTTTCGATCTGGCCATAGGAGACGGCGAGGAAGCGGATCATATAGGCATAGACCAAAGCGGTGCCGGAGCCGATCAGCAGCAACCCCGTCGAGATGCCGAAGGTGGAGCGGGCGACGCCGTCGACGAAATTGTCGAAATTGGCGACGGGAATGAGGATCCCCACCGCCAGGACCGTGCCGGGGATCGCATAGCCGATTGAGGCGATCCGGCCGGAGAGCTGCGTCAGGCGGCTGGCCTGGACCCGGTGCGCGTAAGTGAGCACCACGCCGATCACCACGGTCAGCAGCGCCGCCGAGACGGACAGGGTCAGCGTGTTCTTGATCGCTGAGATCAGCCGGGGATCGGACAGGGCGTCGAGGCGCCGGCTGGCATAGTCGGTCAGCAGCGCGGCCGGGAAGACGAAGCCGATCAGGATCGGCAGGGCGCAGGCGGCGGTCGCCAGCCACGCCCGCCCGCCGGTCAGCCGGTAGCTCGGCAGGGTCCGGTAATGGGTTGAGGGCGTGTGGAAATTCTGCCCCTTGCGGGCGCGCCGTTCCATCCACAGCAGGGCGAAGACCAGCGCCAGCATGGCACAGGCGATCTGCGCCGCCCCGGCCAGGCTCGAGCGATGCACCCAGGTGTCGTAGACCGAGAAGCTGAGCGTGTGGACGCCGAAGAAGGTGACCGCGCCGATGTCGTTGAGGCACTCCATCAGGGCGAGCGAGATGCCGACGACGATCGCCGGACGGGCGAGCGGCAGCGCCACGCGGAAGAACAGGCGCATGGGACCTGCGCCGAGCGTGCGCGAGACGTCGAGCGTCGAGGCCGATTGCAGCAGCAGGGCGGCGCGGGTCGTCAGGTAGACATATGGATAGAGCACGAAGCCCATCACGAAGATCGCCCCGCCCAGCGAGCGGATTTCCGGAAACCAGTATTCGCGCGAGGTGCGGAAGCCGAAGAGATCGCGGACGAGGCTCTGCACCGGCCCGGTGAAGGTGAGGATCTCCACATAGGTATAGGCGATGATGTAGGTCGGTACCGCCAGCGGCAGCAAGAGCGCCCAGTCGAACAGGCGCCGGCCTGGGAAGCGGCACATGGTGACGAGCCAGGCCGTGCCGGTGCCGATCACGAAGGTGATCAGGCCGACGCCCAGCAGCAGCAGGAAGGTGGTGCGGAGCGACCGGGGCAGGACGGTCGTCATCAGATGGTTCCAGACATCGCCTGTCGGTTGCGCCGCCAGCACCACCAGCGCGCCGACCGGCAGCAGCGTCAGGGCGGCGACCAGGAGGCCGGCGACGAGCCAGGCCCTGTCGGCAAGACTGCGCGAGGCGCGCGGCGCGACCGGGGTGGCGGCAAGATCGTCGAGGCGGGCGGTCTGGTTCATGGGCGCGTGCGGCGATGCGGATCTTCTGGAAACGGAGAACGGCGCCCGGTCACCAGGACCGGACGCCGTGCGGTTTTACACCTGTTTGCGAGGACGGGCCTCAGCTCTGCGGGCCGTCGTTGAAGCCGACCTTGTCGACCAACTCGCTGGCGGCCTTGCGGTTCTTGGCGATGTCGTCGAGCGACAGGGTGTCGGCCGTGAACTCGCCCCAGGAGGCGACCATCTCGGAGAGCGCGACACCCGCCTTCACCGGATACTCGTTATTGGCCTCGGCATAGATCCGCTGGGCCTCGTCCGAGGACAGGAACTCGATGAGCTTGACGGCAGCTTCCGGGTTCGGCGCGTTCTTGGCCATCACCACACCGGAGATGTTGACGTGGGTGCCACGGTCGTCGCTGTTCGGGAACAGGATCTTGGCGGAGTTGGCCCAGTCCTTCTGCTCCGGCTCCTTCTCGTTCGTCAGCATCGCACCCATGTAATAGGTGTTGCCGAGCGAGAGGTCGCACTCGCCAGCGAAGATCGACTGGACCTGGCTGCGGTCGTTGCCGGTGGGCTTGGTGGCGAGGTTGTCGCGCAGGCCGGTGAGCCAGGCCTCGGCTTCCTCGGCGCCCTTGTGGGCGATGATCGAGGCGAACAGGGCGACGTTGTAGACGTGCTGGCCGGAACGGGTGCAGATCTTGCCCTTCCACTTCGGGTCGGCCAGTTCCTCATAGGTGATGCTGTCCTGCTCCACGCGCTCCTTGGAGGCGTAGATGATGCGGGCGCGGGTGGTCAGGCCGATCCAGTGACCTTCCGGGTCGCGATACATGGCCGGAACATTCTCGTTGACGACCTCGGACGACACCGGCTGGGTGATGCCGAGTTCCTTGGCGCCGTCGAGACGGCCGATGTCCACGGTCAGCAGCACGTCGGCGGGCGAGTTCGCGCCTTCCGCCTGAATGCGCTCGGCCAGGCCGTCCGCCGCGAAGATCACGTTCGCCTTGATCCCGGTCTCCTTGGTGAAGGCCTCGAGCAGCGGCTCGATCAGGAACGGCTGGCGATAGGAATAGATGTTGACCTCACCCTCGGCGAAGGCCGGCGTTGCGATCGCGGCGGATGCGAGCAGCGCGGCGGACAGGACGCCGGTGCGCAGAAGGGGAACCTTGTGGAACATGAATCTCTCCCAGCGATCAGGGGACAAGGCCCTGATGTCGGTTGCGTTGGCCACGCGACCCTGCCGCAACGGCAGTTTCTTGCGAGGCGTCTGCATCATAAAAACAGGAGTTTGTGTGTCAAGAATAATCGCCTGAAAAATCAATAGTTTAGAATTGTTCTAAGTTAACATGAGCGTTTTTGGTAACTTTTCCCGAAAGCCGCGGCAGACCCGGTCACGGCGCCGGCGTGTGGCCGGCCAGGATCGTGGCCATCCAGTCGGTGTCGATGTTCTGCCCGCTCAAGACGATGCCGGCGGTCTTGCCGCGATTGCGGTCCTGCAGCAGCGCCGCCAGGGCGGCGGCACCGGCGCCTTCGGCCAGATTGTGCGTGGCGCGGTAGAGCTGCCGCACCGCATCGGCGATGGCCTCGTCGCTGACGCGCAGGATGTCGTCCACCCCGGCGCGGATCACTGCCAGCGCGGTCTCGTCCGGCCCGCGCACCGCCATGCCGTCGGCGAAGGTCGCGGCGCTCGCCGTCTCCACCCGCTGCCCGCTTTCGAGCGACCGCGCATAGGCATCGGCCTTGTCGGAGACGACGCCGACGATCTTCGTCCGCCGCCCGAGCAGGTCGCGGGCGGAAATCATGCCGCAGATGCCGGAACCGAGACCGATCGGCACATAGACGACGTCAAGATCGGCAACGGCCCGGAAGAACTCCATCGCATAGGTGGCGACGCCGCGCACCAGGTCGGAGTGGAAGCTCGGCACCATCACCAGCCCGCGCTCGTCCGCCAGCGCCATCGCGTGCTGCTTGGCCTCGTCGAAATCGCTGCCGGCCTCCACCAGTTCGGCGCCGAAGGCCCGCATCGCGGCGTTCTTCTCGCGGGAATTGCCGCGCGGCACGACGATGGTGCAGGCGAGCCCGTTGCGGGCCGCCGCAAAGGCGAGGCTCTGGCCGTGGTTGCCGCGGGTGGCGGAGATGATGCCGGTGCCGCTCGGATGGTGGCGGGCGATGCCGCTGGCCATCACCAGCCCGCCACGCACCTTGAAGGCGCCGGTCGGCGTGTGGTTCTCGTGCTTGACCCAGACCGGCCGGCCGACGGCCTCGGCCAGCAGCGGCCAGGCATATTGCGGGGTCGGTGCCATCGACCGGTAGACGGTCTCGGCGGCATCCTCGATGGCGGCAAGGGTCAGCATGGCGGATCCGGAAAATGATGGCGGACCCGCGCGGCAGGCCCGCCCGATGGCGAGGCCGGTACAGTGACGTTTGCGGCAGGGCGGGTCAATCCCCGCCCGCGCCTGCCGTACCTGTCCGTTATTCCGCCAGCACGCGCTGCGGCGGGAAGGTGACTTCCACCAGCGTGCCGTGATTGACCTCCGAATCGATCCGGAAGCTCGCCCGGTTCGCCTCTACCAGCGCCTTGGTCAGCGGCAGGCCGAGCCCGGTGCCGCCGCCATGGCGGGCGGTGTGGAGCTGGCGGAACGGCTCCATCGCCGCGGCCAGGTCCTGGTGGCTCATCCCCATCCCCGTGTCGCGCACCCGCAGGATCACCTCGCCGGTGTCCTCCAGCGCCGTCGAGACGATCACCTGGCCGCCCGGCTGGTTGAACTTGATGGCGTTCGACAGCAGGTTGAGCACGATTTGGCGCACCGAGCGGCCGTCGGCGACGATCTTCGGCACCGAGGTCGGCAGGCTGGCGCGGATGATCACCCGCTCCCGGTTGGCCTGCGGCTGCATCAGGGCGACGCATTCGCGGATGATGTCGTTGGCCGACACCGCCTCGAAGGTCAGGTCGAGCTTCCCCGCCTCGATCTTCGACAGGTCGAGCAGGTCGTTGATCAGGCTCATGATATGCGAGCCGGAATTGTGGATGTCGCGCAGGTAGCCCTTGTAGCGGTCGTTGCCGACCGGGCCGAAGCGCTCCTCCATCATCACTTCCGAAAAGCCGATGATGGCGTTGAGCGGCGTGCGGATCTCGTGGCTGATCTTGGCGAGGAAGTCCGACTTCTGCGAACTGGCGTTCTCCGCCTGCCGCTTGGCGTCGGTCAGTTCCTCCTCGGCGGTCTTCCACTGGGTGATGTCGCGCAGCACCGTGCAGAAGCGGGGCCCTTCCGAGCCGTGGCCGACCCGGCCGATGGTCATGAACAGCGGGATCAGCCCGCCCGAGCGCAATTGGCCGATCACCTCGCGCCCGTCGTTCAGCACGCTGGCGACGCCGTTGCGGGCGAGCCCGTCGAGATAGTCGTTGGCGTCGCGGTGGCTTTCGGGGGCGAGGAATTCGGTCAGCAGCGCGCCGACCATGTCCTCGCGGGCGGCATCGAACAGTGCCTCCGCCGAGCGGTTGACCTTCACGATGCGGCCGGTCTCGTCGAGGATCAGCACCCCGTCCGTCGCCGTTTCCAGCACCGCGTCCATCTCGGCCAGATGTTCCTCCGCCAGCGCCAGCGACGACTGCGCCTCGTGCAGGCGGTCGAGCGCGGCCTCCTGCGCCGGGTCGTGCCGGTCGAGCAGCGACATCATCAGCGCCGTGCCCTCCTTCCAGGGCACGGTGTGCAGCCGCGCCTTCACCGGCTTGGTGCCGCCGTCGGCGAGCCGGATGCGCATGGTCCGCTCGGTCATCGCGCCGGGCAGGGTGCTCGGCCAGTCCTCCGGCTCGGCGAACACCGCGTCGAGCCCGCCGACGGATTTCAGCGTCGCAAGGTCGGCGTAGCCGAGCAGGTCGAGCAGCGTCGCATTGGCATAGTCGACATCGTCCTCGGCGATGATCGCAACGCCCACCGGCAGCTTGTCGAGCAGGGTGGTGCGGGCGGCGCGCGGGGCCGGCGCCTGCAGGCGCGGCACGATGCCGAGGCTGGAGACGTTGGAGGGTTCCGGGGCGCTTGCCGCCGCGCTCGCGGGGCTCTCGGCCGCCTGCTCTTGCGGGGTGGCCTCTCCGCCGGCCTCTCCAGCGCCGTCCGGTGCCTCGGCCGTCTGATCCGGCGCGGGCAGTTCCTCGCGCGTGGCCTGTTCGGCGGCCGGTCCTGCAGCCTGTTCGGCGGACTTTTCGGTGGGCTGTGTCTCCTCGTCCAGCGCGCTGCGCGCGCCGAGCGCCTCGGCGATCTTGCGGAAGGCCTCGCGCTCGGGCTTCGACAGGCGCGAGGTGTCGATATCGGCATCGCGCGCCGTCAGGCGGGCCTCCCGGTCGGGGAACAGGGTCGGCGCCGGCTCTTCCGGCGGCAGCAGGCCAGAGAGCGGGATGTCGGCGGGAGGCGTCTTGGCAAGGGTCGCCGGACCTGCCGTGTCCTCCTCGCCCGTGTCCTCCTCGGCCGTCTCGTCCTCGGCCGTGTCATCCTCGTCGGCAAACAGCCCGTCATCGTCGGCGAAGAGGCCGTCGGTGTCTTCTGCGGCCAGGGGCTCGTCGGCCAGGAACTCGCTGGGCAGGGTCTCGCTGGGCAGGGTCTCGGCGGGCGGGGCGATGATGTCGTCGATCTCCCGCGCGCCCGGCAGGTCGATCAGGTCGGCAAGATCCATCGCCTCGTCCGGGGCGACCGCCGTGGCGGGCGCCAGGTCCGCAGGCTCGTGCGAGGGCGTTTCCGCGAACTCTTCGGCCTTCTCTTCGGCCGCCTCGGTTCTGGCTTCTGTGCCGGCGTGAGTGACAGGCTCGTCGGCCGGCGCTTCCGGCAAGGGCTGGTCCGTGACCGTCTCGGCCTCCTCCTCCGCAGCGCTGTCGGCAGGGGACGGCCGCAGAGGTGTCCGCAAGGCGAGCCCGAGCCCGGTCGCCTCCGGATCCGCGAGCGCCTCGCCGATCCGGCACACGCCGAAGCCACGGAAGCCCTCGAACACCCGCTGGCGGTCGAAGGCCGGCAGCGCCGCCATGTCGACCGGCACGCGCAGGGCCGCACCGCTGACCGGCCAGTCGACCGTGCGTCCGCTCCAGGTGTCGCGCCGGCGCAGCGCCGCCGCCACCCGCCCGTCGGGATCGAGGCCGAAGCGCTCCGCCACCTCTTCCCAGGTCAGGCCCACCACGTCGGCGGCCTGCGGGCCGAGCGCTTCCGCGAACTCGGGCGAGATGAAGGTGAAGCGCCGGTCGATATCCATCTTCCAGGCGAAGCGCACGGGGCGCTCGCGCGCCTCGAAGGCAAAGCCCGCCGCACCCGCGACGGGCAGGTCCCCATTTTCGTTTTCGGTTGCGGTTTCGGTTTCGTCCTCTGCCTCTGCCTCTGCCTCTGCCTCAGTCTCCGATGCTTCCGCCTCGGGCACCTCTACCTCGGCCGCCGCTGCCTCGTCCGGCTCCGCCGGGCTGGCCGGCTCGCCAGTCTCCAGATCGTCGCCAGTCTTCAGGTCGTCGTCGGCCTCCGCCGCGTCTGTCGTCTCGGCGTGCTCCCGCGCCTCGGCAAGCGGCTGGTCCACCGTCTCAGGTTCAGGGCTCTCCGGCTCAGGGCTCTCCGGCTCGGTGATCTGCTGCTCGGCGCTCTCGGGGTCCGCGCCCTGTGGCGCGGCAGGCGCCTCCGCCACGTCCCGGTTCACCGGCTCGTCATGCGTCTCGTCCACCGGGACGGCCGTCTCGAGCGGCGGAACCAAGACCTCGGCAACAGCCTCGTCCTGTCGCGGCGCGCTGTCCTCGGCGTCTGGTGCTTCCGTATCAAGATCAGCGCCGGCGCTCGCAGCCACTGGCGCGGCCGCCGCCGGCGTTTCGGGCAGGAAGCGGGTGCCGCTGGCGAAGGCGAAGAGACCGCCCCGGCTCGCGCGCAGGACAAGCGGCGCGGCGGGCGCCGCCGGCAGTTCGAGGGCCTCAGCCTCGACCGGCGTTTCGGCCTCAGCCTCGCTCTCGCTCCAGCTCCAGCTCTCGCTTTCGGGGGCAATGCCGGTGCCGCCCGCCGCCGCCGTATCGGCGGTGGCCGGCGCCTCGGCCGCGTCCTCTGCCGGCGCGGGAAGGCTCTCGGCCTCGACCGCAGCGGCGGGGCTGTCGGCGAGCGGCCGGCCCTCGCTCGCGGCGACCATCAGGATCGCGCCGCTGTCCAGGGTCAGCGCGGCAGCCTCGTGCAGGTGGTCGCCGAAGACGAAGGCGCGGCGCAGCGGCGCGTGCTTGGCCTCGCGCAGGGCCGCGCGCACGGTGGCATCGTCGGGCGGCGAGGCCAGATCGCCGCTGCTTTGCAGGCGGCCGTCGCGCCGGTAGAGCAGGGCGACATGCCCCTCGCCCTGGAGGAAGTCGACAAGGGCGCCCTCGTCGCCGTCGCCCGCATTGGCCGGGGCATCGAGCGCGACGATCAGCGCGCCGCTGGAGCCGTCGGGCAGGTCGAGCCGGCGGCAGGCGCAGGTCAGCAGCATCACCCTGAGGCCGCGATAGAAGCGCAGCCGGTCGGTGGTGTCCCGGTCGGTCGGGCCGCTGATCGCCACCCGCGCGATATGCGGGCGGGCCGGCGCCCGGCCGAGGCCGGACAGTTCGGACAGTTCGGCAAGGCTGCGGACGCCGAAGAAGGCCGCGCCCGCCGGGTTCGCCCATAGCAGCGTCTTGCCGTCCTCGGCCCAGATCCAGGCCGGACGCGCATCCGTCAGATGGCTGCTGGCGGCCGCAAGACCGCTCAACGCCATGAAGGTGCTCAACTGGCTGTTCATGGGCATGCTCACTCCGCCATTTCAGCCTTGTCGGCGTCTTCGAGGCCGCCACCGGGCCACCGGTGGCAGTGGGTGTCGGCAACGGCCTGTTTCGTCAAGGCTTTGCCGCAGGCACCCGGGAAGACGCCGGGCGTGCGATGTCCGACGCGGTAAACAAACAGTAAATATCGTTTCGCATTCGAGTCGTCCACGCCAGGGGCCGTGAATGACCGGTTTCTCTTGCACTGTGGTTAATCGAGGTCTGGGGCGACGATGTGACGGCGGCCGGTTGGTTTCGCGCATGGGGCTCCCATCGGGCGGGTTTTCCGCTAAGGTCGGCGGAGGTTGCGGCGGCCAGGGCCTGACCGCCAGGGCCATCCCGCGGGTCATCTCGCCGGGTCATCTCGCAGGGGACATTCACTTGGGTCAAGGAGAGCCATCGTGACGAAAAGCGGCAAGACAGGTTTCGAAATTCCCGAACAGATGCGCGACTTCGCCGACCAGAGCGTCGATCAGGCCCGCAAGGCCTTCGACGAGTACATGTCGGCGACCCGCAAGGCGGTGGGCAGCGCCGAGCAGACCGCGCAGACGGTCAAGGCCGGGGCCGGCGACATGGGCCGTGCGGCGCTCGAATTCACCGAGGAGCATGTCTCTGCGGCCTTCGATCTCGCCCAGAAGATGGTCCGGGCCAAGGACCCGCAGGAGATGATGCAGTTGCAGAGCGAGTATCTGAAGAAGCAGATGGAAGCGCTCGGCGAGCAGGTGCGCGAACTCGGCGACAAGGCCGCGAAGACGGCGCAGGACGTGGCGCGCAAGGTCAAGGACTGAGCGGGAGCCGCCGCGGCCTGTTCCGGCCGGAACAGGCCTTTTCGGATCCGGGCATTGTGCGATGCAATATTAATGTTGCAATGCACAATGCCCTTTGCTATATAGAGACCTGTAGAGGGCGACCAGCGCATCCGGCGTTCAGGTCGCAGGCATTCCCGCAAGGCAGACCGCTCCAGGGCGATGTCTCTGCCAAAGGAGCATACCATGACCGAGACCGAGACCAAGACCGTTGCCGCCGCGCCGAAGACGACGCGCGCCAAGACCGCCAAGGCCGCTGATGCGACCGTGACCGCTTTCCCGACATTCGAGGCTTTCACCATGCCCAAGATGGAAATCCCCGCCGTGACCCGCGAGCTGGCCGAGAAGAGCATCGAGCAGGCCCGTGAGGCCTATGCCAAGCTCAAGACCGCTGCCGAGGACGCGACCGACCTCCTCGAGGACGGCTTCGAGACCACCCGCCGCAGCGTGCTGGACTTCAACCACAAGGCCGTCGACGCGGCTCGCGCCAACACCGACGCCACGTTCCAGTTCGTCAAGGACCTGTTCGAGGTGAAGACGCTGGCCGAGGCGATCGAGCTGCAGACCTCCTTCGCCCGCGCCCAGTTCGACGCTCTCGGCGCCCAGGCCAAGGACATGCAGGAGCTGACCACCAAGCTGGCCGGCGAGATGAACGAGACGTTCAAGGGTGCCGTCGAGAAGGCGTCCAAGGACTTCAAGGCGGCCTGATCCGCCTCCGGTCGACGACCGGACCGACATCGAGCCCGGGCCGCAAGGTCCGGGCTCTTTGCGTCGCGGCCAGGCATCGTCCGGCGCGGCGCCAGCTTGTGGACGAACGGGCCGAAAGGCGGTTTGCGCCTCTTGCAATCACCGCCGTTTCAAACTAGGTTCCGCCACCGAATTGACGTGCAGACGTAGCTCAGTTGGTTAGAGCGTCGGATTGTGGCTCCGAAGGTCGTTGGTTCAACTCCAACCGTCTGTACCATTCGCTCTCCCTGACAGTTTCTCCCCCCTGTCGTTTCCCCTCTCGTTTCCCCCTGTCGGTTCCTTCCATGTTCCGATGACCGTGTCCCGTTGGGCTCCGGCACCCGCTTGCCGTCTGCGACGCTTTGCCGGCGGCCTGTGATCCGGTTCGCCTTGCCTCGCGCCCGTGTCTTGGGGCAGGCTGGAGAGGGACCGCCGCACACAACAACAACGGGCGGGTGGGGGACATGACGCAGGACAACGGATCCGCCGGCGATGCCGGCGGCGCGACCGGCTACCGGACGCGTCGGCTGCTCGAAACCTATTATGACCTGACGCTGCAGATCGGCGAGCGCCTCGACGCGCGCGATATCTCCGATGTGCTGTTGCTCGTCCTCATCGCCATTGCCGACCTGCGCGGCGCGCCGATGGACGCCGAACTGCTTGCCGAAAAGCTCGGATCGTCGCGCTCGACCATCGAGCGACGTCTCAAGCCCTATCTGGACGATGGCCGCGTTCTCAAGGAACGGCGCGGAAAGTCAGTAGTTTACCTGGTGTCCCCGCCGGCTTGCGCCAACGGCGAGACGGCGACGGACATGAGCGTCGACATGGTGAAGGCGGTCATGGCGATGGTTTACGACATTGCCAACGATTGAGCCGGCGCAACCCCGATATCCTTAAAATTTGTGGAAAATCTGAAAAGAGACCCAAAATACTCAGGGGATTACGCAACGTCCGGGCGCCTTGCGGCTTGCATGGTCGGGAATCGCCCCGGGAAATGGTGAAACATCGTCAAAATGACGAAGGTGGAGCCGAGGGAGGATCGCGATGTCGCTGCAGGACGACGAACTTCCGACTCAGGCTCATCGGATCCTCCGCCTTTATGAGATGTTCTTCAGTCTCATGTTCCGTTTCATGGAGGAATACGAGGTAAATGATCTTGGTCAGCTTATGATCCTGACGACGATAGCCATTGCGAATGCGAACAAGATCGATGCGGATATTGAAACTATCTCTGAGGAAACCGACATTCCCTACTCGACCGTGCGCAGAAAGGTGGAGAAAATGTGCGCGGACGGGATCCTTGAAATGAGGAAAGAGAGGCAGAAGCTTGTCTTTTCTATATCTGACCGTATGGACTTTGCGCACCCCGCTCAGCAGCAAGAAGATATAAGCAGAAAATTCCAGAAAGACGTCGTGGACATTGTCGTTAAATCTATAAACTCAATAATACTTGAGAAAAAGAAGTAGAATTCACATTGAAAACCCCAATCAATTGACGCATTAAGTTTTTGTTAACTATACAATACGCATAGTCGATGGCACGTTCATCGGGTAACGCAAGGGCGTCGGGCGACAAGGCCCGGAACCTGGAAACGGCGATCGAGATCGCTACCGAACACGACAGAATATTGGCAACCGCCAGTGCCTGACAGGGCTCTGGCGGAACGGGAAACCTTCGCCTCGGGCAAGGCTTCCTCTCGGTCAGGAAAGCGGGGCTGAACATGGCTTGGACTCAGGAACGCGAAGATCTGCTCAGGAAGCTGTGGCTGCAGGGGCTCAGCGCCAGCCAGATCGCCTATGTGATGGCGGGCATCACGCGCAATGCGGTGATCGGCAAGGCCCATCGCATGGGGCTTCCCAAGCGGTCTCCGGCCACCAGCCACCGTCCCAAGCCGCGGGTCCAGCGCGGCAAGCCGTCGCTCGCCCTGGTCGGTGCCCGGCCGGCGCCGCGTGAGAGCATCATGGAGAAGCAGTTTCAGCGCGGCCTCGGCCTTGCGCTCGAGACCGGCTTTCAGGCGGAGCAGGGCGACCGCGTCACGCTGATGACGCTGACCAGCCGCACCTGCAAGTGGCCGATCGGCGATCCGGCGGATGCCGACTTCCACTTCTGCAGCCACGAGGCCGAGAACGGCCGCTCTTACTGCGAGTTTCATCACGGCCTCGCCTATCAGGGCATCCGCCGCCGCCGTCCTGCCGCCGAGCGCGCGGCCGCGCCGATCCAGGTTCTGCCGCTGCGCGCCATCGCCGTCTGACAGCAACGGTTCGGGTTCGACGCAGCCCGCTTTCCCCCTCCCAGGCGGCAGCGTTTGACCCCCGGGGCGGGGCCGGTTTCCGGCCCCGCCCCCTTTTCGTCTTGGGCTGTGGGGCCGGTTTCCGGCCCCGCCCCCTTTTCGTCTTGGGCTGCGGGGCCGGTTTCCGGCCCCGCCCCCTTTTTGTCCAGGGCTGCGGGCCGGTTTCCGGCTACCATTGTGTTGCCGGCTTGATTTTGCTCATTGTCGGCAGCCCGTGCGGGCGCACACTGGCGGAACAATATCGGCAACACGGGAGTATCCGATCCGATGACAGCCCAGTCCCCCTTGCGCAAGATCCGCCTCAACCTTGCCCGCACCCGCGAGTTTCCGGCCGGCTCGGCGCGGCATGGCTACGAGTTCGTCGCCCCGCTCGGCGAGGACGGGCATATCGATGCAGCGCTCTGGAAGCAGCATCGCGAGGCGTGCCGCGTGCGGCGGTTCTGGGCGGACGAGGAGCACGACATCGGCCATCTGGTGCGCCGGCCGGGCGGCTCCTGGGCGTTTCACTACGACATCGGCGGCGACGAGGACGACGAGGCCGGCTACCGCTTCGGCGCCCATGCCTTCGTGCCGGGCGAATATGTCTCGATCCGCGACGAGGACGGCGAATTGCATACGTTCCAAGTGGTGACGGTGCAGGAGCTCTGACGGCCCTGCCGGCGCGAGGGTCATTCCGGTTCGGAATGAGATGCCGACACTCGTGCCTTTGCGCGGGGGGGCGCCGGCGGCTATACCGGCAGGCAACGACACTTTCGAGCGGGATGGAGCCACATGCACGGGAACGAGGCGCGCCGGATCTCCGGTACGGGCGGATTTTTGCTGGTCAAGACGCTGGAGCAGCTTGGCGCGGGCCGCGTCTTCTGCGTGCCGGGGGAGAGCTACCTGCCGGTGCTCGACGCCCTGCATGATGCCTCGATTCCGGTGACGGTGTGCCGCCAGGAAGGCGGCGCGGCGATGATGGCGGAGGCTTGGGGCAAGCTTACGGGCCGGCCCGGCATCTGCATGGTCACCCGCGGCCCCGGCGCCACCAATGCCGCCGCCGGCCTGCATGTCGCGCAGCAGGATTCCACGCCGATGATCCTCTTCGTCGGCCAGATCGAGACCGGCATGCGCGGCCGCGACGCCTTCCAGGAGGTCGACTACCGGCAGATGTTCGGCGGCATCGCCAAATGGGTCGCCGAGATCGAGGACCCGGCGCGCATCCCCGAGATGCTGTCGCGCGCCTATCATGTGGCGACCTCCGGCCGGCCCGGCCCGGTGGTCCTCGCCCTGCCCGAGGACACGCTCGCCCGAACCGCCGAGGTGATGGAGCTGCCGCCGTTCCGCCCGGTCGAGACGCATCCCTCGCTCGCCCAGATGGCGGAGCTGCAGAAGCGCCTGTGGGCGGCGCGCCGGCCGCTGGTGATCCTCGGCGGCAGCCGCTGGAGCGAGGCGGCGCGCGCCGCGCTGGTGCGCTTCGCCGAGCGCTTCCGCCTGCCGGTCGCCTGCTCGTTCCGCCGGCAGATGCTATTCGACAACCTGCATCCCAACTATGCCGGCGATGTCGGCATCGGCATCAACCCGGCGCTGGCCGAGCGGGTGAGGGAAGCGGACCTGCTGCTTCTCGTCGGCGGCCGCATGTCGGAGATGCCGAGCCAGTCCTACACGCTGCTCGACAGTCCCTTGCCGCGCCAGACCCTGGTGCATGTCCATGCCGGCGCCGAGGAACTCGGCCGCGTCTACCTGCCGGACCTTGCGATCCACGCGAGCCCGATCGGCTTTGCCGCCGCGCTGGAGGGCCTGCAGCCGCCGAACGAGATCGCCTGGTCGGGCCTCGCCGAGGCGGCCCATGCCGACTATCTCGCCTGGTCGGGCGCGCGGCCCCAGGTGCCGGGCGCTCTGCAGATGGCGCAGGTGATGGACTGGCTGGAGGAAAACCTGCCGGAAGACGCGGTGCTGACCAATGGCGCGGGCAACTACGCCACCTGGGTGCACCGCTTCCACCGGTTCCGCCGGCACAACACCCAGCTTGCCCCGACCAGCGGCTCGATGGGCTACGGCCTTCCCGCCGCCATTGCCGCGGCGCTGCATTCGCCCGGACGCCGCGTCGTCTGCTTTGCCGGCGACGGCTGCCTGCAGATGACCCTGCAGGAATTCGGCACCGCCTGTCAGGACAAGGCCAACCTCATCCTCGTCGTCGTCGACAACGGCATGTACGGCACCATCCGCATGCATCAGGAGCGCGAGTTTCCGGGCCGGGTCTCGGCAACGAGCCTGGTCAATCCGGACTTCGCAGCGCTTGCCCGCGCCTATGGCGCCCACGCGGAAACGGTGCTGACGGCGGACGAGTTCGGCCCGGCCTTCGAGCGGGCGGCAGCCTCCGGCGGGCCGGCGCTGCTGCATCTCAAGCTCGATCCGGAGGCGATCACGCCGGTGCGCACCCTCAGCCAGATCCGCGCCGGCTGACCCGGCGGGGCCCGCCGTTCGGGCGAGCCCTTCAGGTGGGCTCTTCAGGCGGTCTGTTCAGGCGGTCTGTTCAGGCGGTTCGCTGCCGCCCAAGTGCGCCGCCGCCACCGGCAGCGTCACCTTGGCAATGGCATCGTCGTCGGCGGAGGGGCGCACGGTGAAGCCGAGCGCCTCGCACATCGCCAGCATGGTGGAGTTTTCCTTCAGGACCTCGCCGGTGATCGTCTCGATGCCGTCCGAGCGGGCATAGTCGATGATCAACTGCATCAAGGCCCAGCCGAGGCCGCGGCCCTTCAGGTCCGACTGGACGATGATCGCGTATTCGCCGGTGCGGTGGTCCGGATCGGCATGCAGGCGCACGACGCCGAGGATCTCGTCCGTTCCCGGCGTCAGCGCGGCAAAGGCCATGGCGCGCGAATAGTCGAGCTGCACCAGCCGCTGCATGAAGGCGTGGTTGAACTCCTTGACGGGGGCGAAGAAGCGCAGCCGCAGGTCGTCCGGCGACACTTTCTCGAAGAAGCGGCGATAGCGGTCCTCGTCCTCCGGGCGCACCGGGCGGATATCGACCAGGCTGCCGTCCTTGAGCTGGAGCTGCTGCTCCCACTCCTTCGGATAGGGCGTGATGGCCAGCCGCGAGGTCGCGTGGCGGCCGCGATGCACCTGCGGCTCGCCGAGGGCGATGCGGGCATCGAGCGCGGTGACGCCGGCCGCGTCGGCGACCAGCGGATTGAGGTCGAGCTCGCGCACCTCCGGCAGGTCGACGGCGATCTGCGCCACCTTGACCAGGGTCAGGGCGATGGCGTCGAGATCGGCCGCCGGCCGGTTGCGGAAGCCCGCCAGCAGCTTGCTGACCCGCGTCTGGCGGATCAGCGCCTGGGCGAGGTTGAGATCGAGCGGCGGCAGGGCGAGCGCCACGTCGCCCATCACCTCGACCCCCGTTCCGCCATGGCCGAACAGCAGCACCGGGCCGAAGCTCGGATCGTCGGCAAGGCCGATGAAGATCTCCGTTCCGCTCGGCGAGCGCACCATCGGCTGCAGCAGGATGCCGGTGATCTCGGCCTTGGGATGCGCCGCGCCGATCCGCTGGAGCAGGGTCGCGGCGGCGGCCCGCGCCGCTTCGGGCGTAGCAAGGTCCAGCACGACGCCGCCGACATCCGACTTGAACGGCAACTGCGGCGAGACCAGCTTCAGCGCCAGCCGCTCGTGCTGCATCAGCAACTCGCGCGCCAGGATCTCGGCCTCGTCCGCCGTGGCGGCGAGGCGGCTGGGCACCTGATGGATGCCGTAGCAGGCAAGCAGGTCGGAGATCTCGCCGGGGTGCAGCCATGTGCGCCCCTCGTCGAGGGCCTGGCGCACCAGGTGCTGCGCCCGCTCGCTGTCGGTGGTGAAGCCGGCCGGCAGGCTGGGCGGCGCCGCCATCAGCATCTCGCGGGCATCGGCATAGCGCACCAGATGCATGAACGAGCGCACCGCCTCGGAGGCGCTGGCATGGCAGGGAATGCGCGCCGCGTCGAGCGGCTGGCGCGGCAGCGGGGCGCCGGCGGTCAGCGCCACCAGCAGCGGCTTGCGCCGCCCGTAGCCGGACTGGCTCGCGGCATGGGCCTTGGCCAGTTCGCTGGCGACGTCCTCCAGCCGGGTGAAAGCGGAAGGGGCGGCCACCGCCAGCACCGCGTCGACATTGCGGTCCTTCAGTAGGATCCGCGCCGCCTCGCCATAGCGTTCGGGCGACGAGGTCTCATGCAGGGTCAGCGGGTTGGCGCGGGTCTCGCCCTGCCGCATGACCGGCTGCAGATGCGCGGTCGTCTCCGCGTCCAGCTCGGCGATCTGCCCGCCCTGGCGCTCCAACTGGTCGCCGGCAAGCGTGGCCAGGCTGCCGCCGGTCGCCAGGATGGCAAGGCGCCGTCCGGCCACCGGCTTCACCCGGCTCACCGTTTCCACCGCCTCGAACATCTCGTCAATGTCCTCGACGCGCAGCACGCCGGCACGGGCCAGCGCCGCGTCATAGACCGCATCCTGCGCCGCGATCCGCCCGGCATGGGTGACGCGCTCGCCGATCCGCTCGCGGCTGGCGCCGGAGCGCAGCACCACGACCGGCTTGGAACGGGCGGCGACGCGGGCGGCCGACAGGAACTTGCGCGGATTGGCGATGGTCTCCAGATGCACAAGGATCGCCCGTGTCCGGTAGTCGAGCGCGAACCAGTCGAGCAGGTCCGACACGTCGACATCGGTGCGCTGGCCGAGCGAGGCGATGGCGGAAAAGCCGATGCCGTTGGCCTTGGCCCAGGACAGGGTCGCGTTCACCACCGTGCCGGAACGGGCGATGAAGGCAAGGTCGCCCGTACCGGCCTCGCACACGCCCAGATGCGCGGCGAGCCCGGCGGCCGGCGCCGCGATGCCGAGGCTGCCGGGGCCGAGCAGGCGCAGGGTGTGGGGGCGCGCCGCCTGCAGCGTCGCGGTCACGGTGGCATCGTCCCAGCGGTCGTAGCCCGGCGACAGGGCGGCGACGGCCCGCGTGCCCGCTCCGCCGAGCGCGGCGACGGCGGCCGGCGCATCCTTGGGGGCGCCGAGATAGAGCGCAAGGTCGGGCGCCTTGTCGAGATCGGCGAGGGATCGCACGGCCCGTGCCGGCGCCGCGTCCGCCTTACCGGGACAGGCAATGGTGAGGATCTGCCCGCGAAAGCCGGCGCCGGCGATGCGCGTCAGCAGCAGGTCGGCGACCTCGGCGCCGAACCGGTTGGGCCCGACCACGGCGAGCGAGGCGGGGCGGAAGAGCGCATCGAGATTGCGGATCGTCATCGGCACTCATCCTGTCTGTCAGGCGCGAGCGTCAGGGTGGGAGAGTGGGGCGCCGGGCCCGGAAAGTCAAAGGCGCCGCCACTCCCCCGATGTGGCGGCGCCTCGCTTCCGGGCGAACGGCCTGGGCCGCCGCCTGGAAGAAGCCTTGTCTGCGACCGGCGGCGTCAATGCGCCATCAGCACCGGCACCGTCATCGAGGCGAGGATGTCCCGCGTCGCGCCGCCGAACAGGAACTCCCGCATGCGCGAGTGGCCGTAGCCGCCCATCGCGATCATGTCGATGCCGTGGTCGGAGACGTAGTTGAGGATCGCATCGGCAACGCCGGAGCCGGGCCGGGGCACCACGTCGACGGTGACCGAAAGCCCGTGCCGGGCCAGATAGGTGGCGATGTCGGAGCCCGGCTCGCCGTCGGTGATGCGGCGCCCGGTGTCGACGATCATCACGGTGACCTTCTTGGCCATCTGCAGCATCGGCAGCGCGGCATGCACCGCGCGGCTGGCGGTCGGGCTGCCGTCCCAGGCAACCATCACGTTCTTCATTTCCATGGTGCCGCCGATATAGGGCACGATCAGCACGGGCACGCCCGCCTCGAACAGCACCGTCTCGATCAGCAGCTCGCGCATCGGCTCCGGCGTGTCCGGATTGTCCTGGCCGATCACCACCAGATCGGTGAGGCGGCAATGGGTGAGCACGCTCTCGGCGGAGCCGCCGGTGATCACCTCGGCGGTCCGCACTTCGGCGGCAACGCCGGCCTTGCGGGCCATTTCGCGGAAAGTGTCGCCGGCTTCCTGCGCCGCCTTCAGCGCCTGGTTGCGGGCGATCTCGATATAGTCGGCCGGCATCGGCCCGGCGATGAAGCCGGGAACCACCGGCTCGAAGGCGATCGTCAGGCCCGTGGCATGCGCGCCGGTGCGGGTCGAAAGGTCGAGCGCCACGCCCGCGGCGTGCTGTTTGCCGGCCAGGTCGACCAGCGTGAGAATGTCCTTGATAGCCATGGATCGCGTCCCTCCATTTGAGACCATGCCGCGGCAGCCGCCGAGGCTGCGACGGAAGATGTGCCGAAACTAGGGTGTCCGGGGGCCCCGGTCCTTGACCGGGATCAATCTTTGATCGGGATCAGTCGGTTGGTGCCGGCCGGACACGTGGGCGGCCCGCAGCGAATGCGCGGGTACGCATCGTCGCACAGGCCGGATCAGATTTAAATCGATGAAGATTTTGGCCGCGGAGTATTTCATCCGGCCGGCCTCGGCTGCGTAAGAAGGTCTGGAATGCATCGTGCCGCAGGCGCGGTGATATCCCGAGAAATGACAATCTGGATGGAGGCAAACATGCGCAAGTACTTGATGGGAGCTGCCCTTGCCACGGTTCTGGCCGGGGCCGGAGCCGCGAATGCGGCGAACATTGTCGAGACGGCCCAGCAGGCCGGCACGTTCAACACGCTGATCGCCGCCGTCGAGGCCGCCGGCCTTGTCGAGGCGCTGTCCGGCCCCGGACCGCTGACGGTCTTCGCCCCGACCGACGAGGCCTTCGCCGCGCTTCCCGAGGGCACGGTCGAGACCCTCCTGAAGCCGGAGAACAAGGACCAACTGGTGGCGATCCTCAGCTATCACGTGGTCGGCCAGGAGATCACCTCCGACCAGATCCCGGCGGCGACCACCGAGGTCGAGACGCTGAAGGGCGAGGGCGACCGCACGATCACCGTGGTGAAGTCCGACAGCGGCGTCACCGTCGACGGGGCCAATGTCGTCACCGCCGATATCCGCGCCGACAACGGCGTCATCCATGTCATCGACAAGGTGATCCTGCCGTCCGACTGACCTTTCTGCACGCGTTGCATGGAAAGGCCGGCGCCCCCCGCCGGCCTTTTCCTGTGTGCCGCGTTCGTCCTACTGGCCGCGCAGCGCCTCGCGGGCGATGATCAGCCGCTGGATCTCCGAGGTGCCCTCGTAGATCGTGGTGATGCGGGCATCGCGCACCAGCCGCTCCAGCGGATAGTCGCGGATATAGCCGGCCCCGCCATGCAGTTGCAGCGCCGTATAGGTGGCGCGCTGCGCCGCTTCCGAGGCGAAGAGCTTGGCCATCGAGGCCTCGCGGGCGAAGGGCTTGCCCGCGTCCTTCAGCGCCGCTGCCTGCAGGATCAGCAGCCGCGCCGCCTCCAGCTCGGTCTCCCGGTCGGCGATCATCCATTGCACGCCCTGCATGTCGGAGATCGCCTGGCCGAACTGCCGGCGCTCCTTCACATAGGCCTTGCCCCGCTCCATCGCCGCGCGGGCGATGCCAAGCGACAGCGCGGCGATGCCGATGCGCCCGCCGGCGAGTTCGCCGACGGCGATGCGGAAGCCGTCGTTCTCGCGGCCGAGCATCGCGCTTGCCGGCACCCGGCAGTCCTCGAAATGCACCTCGTTGGTCGCCGAGCCGGTCTGGCCCATCTTCTTCTCGGCCTTGCCGATGACGAGGCCCGGCGTGTCTGCTTCCACCAGGAAGCAGGAGATGCCCTTGCCCTTCGGCGCGTCCTTGTCGGTCACGGCCCACACCACGAAGACGCCGGCATATTCGGCCGAGGTGATGTAGAGCTTGGAGCCGTTCAGCACATAGTCGTCGCCGTCGCGCTCGGCGCGCGTGCGCATCGCCGCCGGGTCGGAGCCGGCGCCGCTTTCGGTCAGGCAGAAGCCGCCGGCCGGATAGGTGCCGTCCGTCAGCCGCGGCAGATAGCGGGCGCGCTGGTCGTCGTTGCCCACCGCCTGGATCACTTCCGCCACCATGTTGGAGACGGAAACGGTGACGCCGGTGGAGGCGCAGGCCCTGCCGATCTCCTCCACCGCGATGGCGAAGGCGACGCTGCCGGCGCCGGTGCCGCCGTGGTCGGGCGAGATGTTGAGGCCCATGAAGCCGTTTTCGGCGAGCAGTTTCAGATTGGCGAGGAAAGCCTGACGCCCGCCGCCCTGGTCCAGTTCCTCGGCCAGCGGCGCGATCTTGTCCTCGGCGAGCTTTCGCGCCGTGTCCTGGATGAGATACTCTTCCTCGCTCAACGAAAACTGCATCGGCGTTCCTCCCAGAACAATGATGTCCCCGACGGGGTGGATCAGGACCGCAAGACCCGGCCATGACAGGTGCAAAGACATACGGCCCGGCGACGGCGCTGTCCACGGCCAGGGATCAGGAGGCCGGGGATCAGGGGACCAGGGTTCAGGGGGCCGGGGATGAGCCGACCGGGGATCGGGCGCGCTCCTGGCGCGGCCGCGCCGGCGCCGTCCTGTCGCGGCGCCTACCGCCGCGCCTGCGGCGGTCGCTGCTGTTCCTGCCGCCGCTGCTCGTGCTGCTGCTGGCCGTCTTCGCCGCCGACTGGGCGGAGGTGCAGTCGGGCCTGCGCAGCGATGCGGTGGCGCGCGAGCGGCTGACCCTCTACCGCGAGACCATCCTGCGCGAGCTCGAGAAGTACCGCCATCTGCCCTATATCGTCGCCCGCGATCCGCGCGCGGTCGGCGTTCTGTCCGATCCGGGACAGGCGCCCTCGGCCAACCGCTTCCTCAAGGAACTCGCGGCGACGACCGGCGCCGCCGCGCTCTATGTGATGAACGAGGACGGGCTCACGGTCGCCGCCAGCAATTTCGACACGGCCGGCTCCTTCGTCGGCCGCAACTATTCCTTCCGCCCCTATTTCCAGGAGGCGCGGGACGGGGAGGAGGGGCGATTCTTCGCCGTCGGCGCGACCACCGGCGAACCGGGCTTCTTCTTCGCCCGTTCGACGCCGGCCGGGGCGCCGGCGCGCGGCGTCGTGGTGGTCAAGGTCGACATGGAGCGGCTGGAGACCAATTGGCGCCATGGCGGCGAGACGGTCATCGTCACCGACGTGCACGGCGTCGTCTTCCTCGGCACCCGCGACGACTGGCGCTATTCCTCGCTCGCCCCGCTGCAGGACATGGTGGTGGCGGCGATCCGCTCCGACCGGCAATATGGCAATGCCCGTCTCGCCAGCCTGCAACAGGGACCGCTGGCCCAGACGCGCCTGGTCATCGGCGGCACCGCCTGGCGCCAGGCCCGGCTGAAGGTCGGCATCCTCGACTGGACCATCCATTATTTCACGCCGATGAGCGAGGTGCGCGCGCCGCGCGGCGTGGTCTGGGCCGGCGCCGGCGCCCTCGTTCTCCTCTATGCGATCTGGCTGCTGGTGCTGCGCAGCCGCAGGCTCGGCCGCGTCACCGCCGGCCTGCGCCAGGACGCGGCGACCCTGCGCGATCTCAACCGCCGCCTCGTCGAGGAGATCGACGAACGGCGCCGGGTCGAGCGGGAGTTGCGCGACACCCAGGCCGATCTTGCCCGCGCCAGCCGCCTTGCCGCCGTCGGCGAAATGTCGGCCGCCGTCGCCCATGAGCTCAACCAGCCGCTCGCCGCGCTCGGCATGTTCGTCTCCGGCGCAAGGCTCTACCAGCAGCGCGGCGAGACCGCCGCCGTCACCGAGAATCTCGACGAGATCGACGCCCTGCGCCACCGCATGGCGACGCTGACCCAGGAGCTGAAGCGCTTCGCCCGTCCCGGCGAATCGCGCATCGAGACGGTCGACCTGCGCGACTGCCTGAAGACCAGCGCCAAGCTGGTGCGCCCGCGCGTCGAGGAAACCGGCGTCGCCCTGCAACTGCACCTGCCGTCGCGGCCGATGACCGCCAACACCGCGCCGCTGCGCGTCGAGCAGGTCCTCGTCAATCTGCTGCGCAACGCCATCGACGCCTGCCAGGGGGTGGCGGCGCCCGTCGTCGAGGCCCGCGCCCGGATCGAAGAGGGGCGCGCCGTCATCGAGATCCTCGACAATGGCGAGGGCATTCCCGACACCTTGCGCGAGCGGATCTTCGAGCCCTTCTTCACCACCAAGCCGGCGGCGACCGGCCTCGGCCTCGGGCTTGCGATCTCGGCGCGGATCGTGGAAGACCTCGGCGGGTCCCTTGCGACGCGCGCGCGCCGTGCGGGCGGGGCCTGCTTCGTGCTGTCCCTGCCGCTTGCGGCGCAGGGCGGGGATGAGGGCAGCGAGGAGGACGCGCGCCGGCTCGACGCGGTTGATGCGCAATGAGGCAATGCGCGGGGAGGCAGCGCGCAATGAGGCAATGCGCGGGGAGGGCCGGGTGAGCGCAACGCGGGAGCAGGACAGCATGACCATCGACAGCGATGCCCGGCCGGGCGAGGGCGCGCGCACGCCGGTCCTCGTCGTCGACGACGATCCGTCGATGCGCGCCGGCCTGCGGCAATGGATGCGGCTTGCCGGCTTCGAGCCGGTCGAGGCGGTGGATGCGGAAGCCGCCCTCTTGCGGCTTGGCGCCGACTTTCCCGGCTGTGTCATCTCCGACGTATTGCTGCCGGGCGCCAGCGGTCTCGACCTGTTGCGGCAGGCCCGGCGGATCGATCCCGACCTGCCGGTGATCCTGATGACCGGCCATGGCGACGTGCCGATGGCGGTGGAGGCGATGCGCGAGGGCGCGGCCGATTTCATCGAGAAGCCGTTCGACCCGGACATGCTGGCGGCGATGGTGCGCCGCGCCGCCGATCACCGCCGGCTGGTGCTGGAGAACCGGGCGCTCAGCCGCCGGCTCAGCGACATGAGCGGCCTTTCGGCCCGGCTCATCGGCGATGCCGCCGCCATGGTCCGCCTGCGCGAGCAGATCGCCCATTTCGCCCGCACCGACGCCTCGGTGATGATCGTCGGCGAGACCGGCACCGGCAAGGAGGTGGTGGCGCGCGCCCTGCACGAGCTGTCGCCGCGGGCCGAGGCCCCCTTCGTCGCGCTCAACTGCGCAGCGCTCCCAGAGACCATGGTCGAGGCGGAGCTGTTCGGCCATGAGGCCGGCGCCTTCACCGGTGCCGACCGCACCCGCGCCGGGCGGATCGAGCAGGCCGACCGCGGCGTGCTGTTCCTCGACGAGGTGCCGTCGATGCCGCTGGCCTTGCAGCCCAAGCTCCTGCGCGTGCTGCAGGAGCGCGAGGTCGACCGCATCGGCGGCCGCGCCGCCGTTCCCGTCGACATCCGCATCATCAGCGCCGCCAATGTCGATCCGCGCCAGGCGGTGGCGGACAACCTGATGCGGCAGGACCTCGTCTACCGGCTCAACGCGGTGGAGATCCGCATTCCGCCGCTGCGCGAGCGCGGCGGCGACATCCGCCTGCTGTTCGACAGTTTCGTCAATCGCTTCATGGCCGATTACGGCATCGACGGCGTCGCCCTGACGGCGGATGATGCCGCCTTTCTCGAAGTCCACGACTGGCCGGGCAATGTCCGCGAACTGCGCAACGCCGCCGAGCGTTTCGTGCTCAACGCGCCGATGGGCGCGCCGCCCTTGCGCGACCTCGTCACCGGGTCCGGCATCGGCCCCGGCGCAGGGGAGCCGGAGGCGCCGCGCGGCCGCCTGCGCGAACTGATGGAGGACTATGAGCGCCGCATCCTCGTCGATGCGCTGCGCCGGCATGGCGGGCGCATCGCGCCGGTGCTGGAGGAGCTCGACCGACCGGCCCCGCCGCACCCTCAACGAGAAGATGGCCCGGCTCGGCCTCAGCCGCACCGCGGGCGAGGGGAGCGCGGAAGGTTGACCGCCGGTATCGGCAAGATCTTGCCGATCGCTGGTAACCTTTTGGCAAGGTTTTGCCGGTCGGCCGGCCCGTGTTGCAGCGCGGTGCAACGCTTCCCGCCTGTTTCCCGCCCGGTTCCTGTCCGGTTTCCGTCTCTGCCGCCGATCTGGCACGCGGCTTGCCAAGCCTTGTCCAATCGCCCGTCAGGGAGGATGGGCGAGGATAGCGAGATGGCCGCGGCGCAAGGTCGGCGCCCGGCCGAAACTGGCATCCGGCCGGCAACCGGCCGGATCTTGGGAGGACTGACATGACCCTTTCCCGCAAGCTCGCCGTGCTCGGCACGACGACGATCCTCGGCTTCGGCTTCGCCACCGAGACGATGGCACTCGAATGGAACGTCTCCGTCTGGGGCAAGCGCCGCGCCTTCACCGAGCATATCGAGAAGCTCGCCGAGCTGGTCACCGAGAAGACCAACGGCGAGTTCACCTTCAACATCGCCTATGGCGAGGCCCTGTCGAAGTCGCGCGAGAATCTCGACGGCATCTCCATCGGCGCCTTCGAGATGGCGCAGATCTGCGCCGGCTATCACGAGGACAAGAACCCGACCCTGACGGTCATCGAACTGCCCTTCCTCGGCGTGCCGGACCTGCCGACCCAGATCGAGCTGGAAAACGCCATCTACGCCCATCCGGCCGTCGAGAAGGACCTGATGCGCTGGGACGCCAAGCTGCTGATGTCCTCGCCGATGCCGCAGTACAATTTCATCGGCAAGGGCACGGCGCCGACCAAGGTGACGGACTTCCAGGGCATGCGCGTGCGCGCGCTGGGCGGCATCGGCCAGGCGATGACCGCCATCGGCGCGGTGCCGACGACGGTGACCGCCTCCGAAACCTTCCAGGCCATCGATTCCGGCACGGTCGCGGCGGCCTCCTTCGCCCCGCATGCGCACCTGTCCTTCCGCACGATCGACGCCGCCAACTGGTGGACCAACAACCTCAATCCGGGCACGGTCAGTTGCCCGGTCGTCGTCAGCCGCGCTGCCTATGATGCCCTGCCGGAGAATTTCCGCGAGGCGCTGGACAGTTCGGTCGATGCGGCGATGGAGCATTACCTCGCCGAATACGACAAGGTCTATCAGGAGTGGTACCCGCTGCTGGAGAAGATGAACATCCAGCAGGTCGAGTTCCCCAGGGACGAGCTGCAGGCCTTCAAGGACAAGGCCGGCCGGCCGATCTGGGAGGACTGGGTGCAGAAGATGAACGGCCAGGGCCTTCCGGGGCAGGAACTGCTGGACCTCGCCCTGTCCAAGCTCGACTGAGACCGGTCGCCAGGACGTCCGCCGGCCTTCCTGCGGGGAGGCCGGCGGGCCGCCGGCGGCCGTTCCACCGCGCGCCCGCCTCGCGATGCGGGCCCGCTTTCCCCATTGACCGCAGGAACCGTTTGCGTGTCCGCGCCGGGAGGGAGTGCCTTCCCACCCGCGAGGCCGGCCGGACGGAGCTTGCCTGGAGCTTTCCATGACATCGTCCACCGCCCAGAAGGACCCGCCGGGCAGCTACATCCGTTTCGACGGATGGCTGGGCGCGGTCGAAAACGCCTTCAACCTCGTTGCGGCGGCAAGCATCCTCGCCCTGATGCTGCTTGCCGTCGCCCAGGTCATCGGCCGCAGCGCCTTCAACTGGCCCGTGCCCGGTTTCATCGACATCACCGAGCAGGCAATGGCGGTGTTCGCCTTCATGGGCATCGCCTATTGCCAGCGCGTCGGCGGCCATATCCGCATGGAACTGTTCCTCGGCAAGCTGAGCGGCCGGGCCATGTGGATCGCCGAGGTGATCGGCATTCTCGGCATCTGGATCGTGGTGGCCGCGCTGATCTACGGCTCCTGGTTCCATTTCGAGCGGGCCTGGACGATCGGCGACAGCACCATCGACATCCGCCTGCCGACCTGGCCGTCGAAGCTCGTCGTTCCCGTTGCCCTGTCGCTGCTGCTGGCGCGGCTGACGCTGCAGCTCTACGGCTACTGGCGGCTGGTGCGCGATCCCGCCGCCGAGCCTGTCGGCGTCCCGGTGCTGGCCGATGTGGAAACCGTCGCCAGGCATGAAATCGAGGAAGCGCTCGGCGACGCCGCCGAAACGTCCGGTGAGCGGGAGGAAACCCACCGATGACCCCGTTTGAAATCGGACTGATCATGACCGGCCTGCTGCTGGTCCTCGTGGTCCTCGGCATGCGTGTCGCCTTCGCCGCCGCCCTTGTCGGCACCCTTGGCCTCATCGCCATCTTCAGCATGCGCATGGGCTTCGAGCGTGGGTTCGTGGCGGCGCTCAAGATGGCCGGCACCATCCCGCATTCCAAGTCGGTGACCTACTCGCTCTCGGTGCTGCCGACCTTCATCCTGATCGGCTTCCTTGCCTTCTATGCCGGCTTCACCCGGCAGTTGTTCGAGGCGGCCAAGCGCTGGCTCGGCTGGCTGCCCGGCGGCATGGCGGTCGGCACGGTCTTCGCCACCGCCGGCTTTGCCGCCGTCTCCGGCGCCTCGGTGGCGACCGCTGCGGTCTTTGCCCGCGTCGCCATTCCGGAAATGCTGCAGGTCGGCTATTCCAAGCGCCTGTCGGCGGCGGTGGTCGCGGCCGGCGGCACGCTCGCCTCGCTGATCCCGCCCTCCGCGATCCTGGTGATCTACGCCATCCTGGTGGAACAGTCGGTCGCCAAGCTGCTGCTGGCCGGCTTCCTGCCGGGCATCTTCTCGGCTGTGGTCTATATCGCCATCATCATCGGCATGGCGATGTGGAAGGGCGATGCCCCGCCGGTGCGCGGTTTCACTTGGGGCCAGCGCCTTGCCTCCGTGCCGGGCACGCTGCCGATCATCGCCGTGGTGGCGATCATCTTCTGCTCGCTCTATTTCGGCTTCGCCACGCCGACGGAAGCCGGCGCGCTCGGCGCCTTCGTGGTGCTGATTTCCGCCTTCGTCAACGGCATGCGCGGCAAGCAGCTCTGGCAGGCGTTGCACGAGACGGCGAAGCTGACGGTGATGATCTTCACGCTGATCTGGGGCGTCCTGGTCTATGTCCGCTTCCTCGGCTTCGCCGGCCTGCCGCAGGCGTTCGAGGAGTTCATCGTCTCGCTGCATTTCTCGCCCTGGCTGATCCTCATCGTCATCCTGTGCGCCTATGCGGTGCTCGGCATGTTCATGGACGCCATCGGCATGCTGATCCTCACCCTGCCGGTGGTCTATCCGGCGGTGATGGCGCTCAACGGCGGCGAGGCGGTATCGGCCGCCGACAGCGCCTTCGGCCTGTCGGGAGAAATGTGCGCGATCTGGTTCGGCATCCTGGTGGTGAAGATGGCGGAGCTGTGCCTGATCACCCCGCCCATCGGGCTGAACTGCTTCGTGGTGGCGGGCGTGCGTCCCGACATCCCGGTGCAGGAAGTCTTCCGCGGCTGCGCACCGTTCTTCGTCGCCGACATCCTGACCATCGGCGGCCTTGTGGCGTTCCCCGCGATCGTCACCTTCCTGCCCTCGATCATGTGAGGGCGGCACACCGCAAGAACACGAAGGGGCGTCCGCCGGGCGCCCCTTTTTTAACGCTCCAACCTCTCTTTTCGTCATCCCGCACGCAGTGTGAGCCAGATGCGGGATCGGAGAGCCTCTCGGCAGCGCTCCCGAACGACACCGCGACCGCCGTGCCGCCCCGATCCCGGATCTTCGGCCTTGCGGCCTCGTCCGGGAAGACGCGGGGAGAGGTGGGATCAAAAAATCACCCGCAAAGGGTGCCAATGGCTCCCGGCTCTCCGGCTTCGCCTGCGGCCGGGATGACCTCCGGGGAGGAGGCATGACCTCGCATCCCCTCTGCCGTCACCCCGGCCAAGCGCAGCGCAGAGCCGGGGCCTATTCGTTCCCAGAGCGGTGGCGGGACACGCCGACGCACACCCACGCTCAGCCTGTCGTCCCGGTTTCGGCAAAGCCGAAGACCGGGATCTAGTAACCCCGGATCGGTGGCGAGAGTCCGCCAGCCCCTCCTTTCGTCATCCCGAACGCAGCGTGAGCCAGATGCGGGATCGGAGAGCCTCTCCAGAGCGTTCCGGGACGACGCAGAGAATGCGGACGCGTTGCAACGCCTCAGAACAGCGAGCCCTGCCCGCTCTCGCGGCCCTTGCCGGGCGCGCGCGTTTTGGGCCGTGGGGTTGCACGCGGCGCCGGCCGCGCCGCCTCGCTTTCCCCGCCGCCCGCCGGATCGCCGCCGGCGGCGGTCGCGGCCAGCCGGCTGTCGTCTCCGAATTCGATGGTGAGCCCGTCGCCCGGCTGGACGCCATGGGCCGAGCGCAGCGGCTGGCCGTCGGCACCGCGCACCAGGGCATAGCCGCGCGCCAGCACGTTCTTGTAGGAGAGGCTTTCCAGCAGCTTGGCGACGGCGTCGAGCCGCGCCCGGTCGCGGGAGATCTGCTGGCGATGCGCCCGGAGCGCCCGCGCCTCCAGCCCGCCGAGCCGCTCGCGCGCGATCAGGACCGTGCGCGCCAGCGTGTGCGGCGACAGCCGCCCGGCGGCCATCAGATGCCGCGCCCGCTTGTCGCGCAAGGCGGCGCGCAGCGCCGGCGCCAGCCGCTCCGCATAGGTGTCGAGCCGCTGCCTCGGCAGCGCCAGCAGGTCGCGCGGCGAGGGCAGGGCGGCGGAGGCCGCCCGCAATTCCGTCCGCCGGCCGGCGATCAGCCGCAGCAGGCCGGAGATCTGCCGCCGCGCCAGACCGTCGACGCTGGCCATCAACTCGCCGCGCACCGGCACGGCGATCTCCGCCGCGCCCGTCGGCGTCGGGGCGCGCAGGTCGGCGGCGTGGTCGATCAATGTCCAGTCGGTCTCGTGGCCGACGGCGGAGATCAGCGGGATGTCGGACGCCGCCGCCGCCCGCACCACGATCTCCTCGTTGAAGCCCCACAGGTCCTCGATCGAGCCGCCGCCGCGCGCCACGATGATCACGTCCGGGCGCGGGATCGCACCGCCCGGCTCCAGGCGGTTGAAGCCCTCGATGCCGTTCGCCACCTCGCGCGCCGACGTCTCGCCCTGCACCCGCACCGGCCAGACCAGCACATGCAGCGGAAACCGGTCGGAGATGCGGTGGAGAATGTCGCGGATCACCGCGCCGGTCGGCGAGGTGACGACGCCGATCACCCGCGGCAGGAACGGCAGGCGCCGCTTGCGCTCCTCGGCGAACAGGCCCTCGGCGAGAAGCTTGCGCCGCCGCTCCTCGAGCAGCGCCATCAGCGCGCCGACGCCCGCCGGCTCCAGCGAATCGATCACCATCTGGTATTTCGACTGGCCCGGAAAGGTGGTGATCTTTCCGGTGGCGATCACTTCCAGCCCCTGTTCGGGCTGGATCTTCAGCCGGCTCGCCTGGCCGCGCCAGATGACGCCGGACAGCACCGACTGTGCGTCCTTGAGGTCCAGATAGATATGCCCGGAGCCGGGCCGCGAGATGCGCCCGAGCTCGCCGCGCACGCGCACATAGCCGAAGGCGTCTTCCATCGTGCGCTTGATCGCGCCGGAAATCTCTGACACCGAGTATTCGGCAAGGTTGTCGCTGTCTGCCAAGGCGGGATCCGGTCGGTGTGTTTCGTCCCCGCGAAGGGACCGCACCTTGGCCCCCCCGTCAAGACCGCGCGCCCGCCTCCGCGCTCTCTGTTCAGGCTTTCCGGAAAACCCCGCCATGCCCCGCTACGAATTCCGATTGCCGCGCCTTCATGTCGAGGACGGCCTGTCCGCCGGCGCGCAGATCGCGCTCGACCGGGCCCAGTCCAACTATCTGCTCAACGTGTTGCGGATGAAGGACGGCGACGAGGTGCTGCTGTTCAACGGCCGCGACGGCGAGTGGTGCGCCGCGCTCCGCCAAGAGGGGCGCAAGCAGGCCTCGCTGGTGGCGGGCGAGATGACTCGCCCGCAAGCCCCGCTCGCCGACCTTCACTATCTTTTCGCACCGCTCAAGCATGCCCGCCTCGACTACATGGTGCAGAAGGCGGTGGAAATGGGCGCCGGCGCCTTGCGCCCCGTCCTCACCCGCTACACCCAGTCGGGCCGCGTCAACCTGGAGCGCATGCGCTCCAATGCCGTCGAGGCTTGCGAACAGTGCGGTGTCCTTGCCGTTCCCGCCATCGCAGAGCCGGTGGCGCTGGAGGCGCTGCTCGCCGGCTGGCAGGCGGGCGAGGGCGCGCGCATTCTTGTCTTCTGCGACGAGGGCGAGGCCAGCCAGAACCCGCTTGCCGCGCTCGAGCGCCTGTCGGCGGGCTCCCCGCTCGCCGTGCTTGTGGGGCCGGAAGGGGGCTTTTCGGAGGAGGAGCGCGCCCTCTTGCGGGCGCAGCCCTTCGTGGTGCCGATGCCGCTGGGGCCGCGGGTGCTGCGGGCCGACACGGCGGCGGTTGCCGCGCTCGCGGTGGTTCAGGCGCGGCTCGGCGACTGGGTCTGAGGCTGCCCCTACGGCCGGCATGGCCGCCGTTTTCCAGCCATTCCGCCACTGGATTTGATCACGAAAAATCGCATTTGTTTTGGTCGGGACGGCTGAGTATGGTGCGCGCCGACCACGCGACGACCACGCGAAGGGATATCCCATGGCCCGCGATACCATTGATTCCACCCCGATCGTGGGGGTGGCCGACCTCGCCGCGACGCTGGAGGCCGGCTGCAAGCCGACGGATGCGTTCCGGATCGGCACGGAGCACGAGAAGTTCGCCTTCCGCCTCGCCGACAATTCCCCCGTTCCCTATGACGGCCCCGCCGGCATCGAGACCCTGCTGACAGGCATGGAAGGCCTGCTCGGCTGGGAGCGGATCGACGACAACGGCCTCGTCATCGGCCTCGCCGATCCGGTCGGCGGCGGCGCGATTTCCATCGAGCCCGGCGGCCAGTTCGAACTGTCCGGCGCGCCGCTGGAGAACCTGCACCAGACCTGCCGCGAGACCAACGCGCACCTGGCGCAGCTCCGCCAGATCGCCGAGCCGCTCGGCATCGGCTTCCTCGGCCTCGGCATGACGCCGGACTGGCGCCGCGAGGATGTGCCGGTGATGCCGAAGTCGCGCTACGAGATCATGACGCGCTACATGCCCAAGGTCGGCAGCCTCGGCCTCGACATGATGTACCGCACCTCGACCATCCAGGTGAATCTCGACTTCGCCTCGGAGGCCGACATGCGGGCCAAGATGCGCGTCGGCCTGGCGCTGCAGCCGGTCGCCACCGCGATCTTCGCCAACTCGCCCTTCACCGACGGCAAGCCGAACGGCTTCCGCTCGTTCCGCGCCGAGATCTGGAAGGACACGGACAACGACCGCTCCGGCCCGCTGCCCATCGCCTTTGAGGACGGCTTCGGCTTCGAGAGCTATGTCGAATGGGCGCTCGACGTGCCGATGTATTTCGTCAAGCGCGGCGGCACCTATTACGATGTCACCGGCACCAGCTTCCGCGCCTTCATGACCGGTGCGCTGGAAGGCGTCGTGCCGGATGCGCGGCCGACCATCGGCGACTGGAACAACCACCTGTCGACCCTGTTCCCGGATGTGCGGCTGAAGAAGTATCTGGAGATGCGCGGCGCCGACGGCGGCCCGTGGCGGCGCATCTGCGCCCTGCCGGCGCTGTGGGTGGGCCTGCTCTATGACGAGGGCATTCTCGACCAGGCCGGCGAGATGATCCGCGACTGGAGCGAGGAGGAGCGCGTTGCCCTTCGCAACGACGTGCCGCGCCTCGGCCTCGAGGCGCCGTTCCGCGGCGGCACGGTGCTGGATCTTGCCCGCGAGATGGTGGCGCTGTCCCGCGAGGGGCTGAAGCGCCGCGCCCGCCTCAATGACGGCGGCCAGGACGAGCGCGTGCATCTTGCCGCCGTCGAGGAGACGGTGGCGAGCGGCATGTCGCCGGCCGACGTCATGCTGCGCCGCTACGAAGGCGACTGGCAGGGCGATCTGTCCAAGGTCTATTCCGCTTACGCCTATTGAGGGGTCTGTCGAGCGAGGGGCGGCGGCGCAAGTCATTTGACCGCGCCGCCGCGACAGCGGAAGATGCCTGATCCGAAAGTGGAAAGGCATCCGATGACCGAGAGCTTTCCTGCCCTGGGCGCCTTCGATCCGGCCGCGGTCGGCGAGGCGATGCGCCGTCAGTTCGGCTGGGGCGAGCGTGACGTCGCCCGCGCGGCCGAGGCCTTGATGCCGGCGGCGCTCGCCGGCATGCGCCGCTATGCCGCTTCGCCCTCCGCGCTCGAAGGGCTGCTCGCCCTGATGCCCGGCCCCGGCCGGGCCGCGGCGCTGCCCGACCCTTCCGCGCTGGTGGGCGAGCCGCTGGCGCTGATCTTCGGCCCGTCCGAGGTGCAGCGCTCCATCGCCGACTATGTCGCCCAGCAGACCGGGCTGGAGCGGCCGGGCGTCGAGACGATGATGCCGGTGGTCGCCACCCTGGCGCTCGGCCAGGTGGCGCGGCGCTTCACCTTCGGTCCGGCGCGCGAGTTGCTCGACGCCTTCCTGGCCGGCTATGCCCGCGGCCGGCCGAAGCCGGTGCCCAATCCCTTGCGGGTGATGGAACCTTACGCGCAGGCGATGCGCTCGTTCTGGGACGGCTATCTCGGCCTTGTCGGCGCCGCCACCGCGACCGGCGCCGCCGCCCGGCAGGAGGAGGAGCCGGCGCCCGAGCCCGCTCCCGAACCTGTCGACGAGCCTGCCGACGACACCGCAGCCGATGCCGGATCGGCCCTGGTCGACCGCTGGCTGTCGCTCGGCCGCGACATCCAGGAACGGCAGATCCGCGCCTATGAGAGCCTGTTCGAGCGGGTCTCTTCCGGTGCGAAGCCGGACGAGACCTGAACAAAAAAAGCCCGCCTCGGGGGAGGCGGGCAAGGTGCGTCGGCGAGGGGCCGACAGGGCCTCGGCACCGGGCGAAGGGAGAGGGTCTCGTGAGCCGCCCGGTGCGAAGGGGAGGTCAGGCGCCGCGCTTGCGCCGCCCGGAAACGCTGGAGTTCCGCCGTTCGTTCCGCAGCCGCGCGAGCTGCGCGCTCGGGTCGAGATAGTCGGACCCGTGCAGCGAGGCGGCGACGTCGGAGCGCGTCACGCCGATATCGGCGAGCATGTAGTCGTCGAGGTCGAGGAGGCCGGCCACCGCCTTGCGGTTCTGCCGCTGGCGCCATGCCGCGGCAACGATCGTCAGAAGCGCGGTCGCGGCAGTGCCGAGCGTGGCGGCGAGGGACACGCGCGTTTGCGCGGGAAGCGGGGTGTTGCATGCCTGCGTCATGGCAAGACTCTCCTTTCCGGCGCTCCGGTATGGTGCGCCTGGTATGTGCTGTGGCGGGGTCGCCGCCGTTTGTCCGTTTCGTATGACAAGAGAATAGGAAGGGACGATCAATTAAACAAACGAATGTTTTCGATGGATATCGATCTTCATTCGTGATGTATTGACGTCAGACCCGATCCCGCGCGGCGCGTGCCTTCGCCGCCCGCGCCAGCCGGAGGCGGCAGCCATGGCCCATGCCCTCGATATCGACCAGTTGCGCACCTTCCTCGCCATCGCCGAGCTCGGCAGCTTCACCAAGGCGGCGGATGCGGTCAACAAGACCCAGTCGGCGGTCTCCATGCAGATGAAGCGGCTGGAGGACCGGCTGGAGCGGCAGATCTTCGTCAAGGACGGACGCCAGTCGCGCCTGACCGAGGACGGCCACCGCCTCATCGAGTTCGCCCAGCGGATGATCCGTCTCAACGACGAGACGGTGACCGCCTTTTCCGAGCCCTCCATCGTCGGCCGCGTCCGCCTCGGCCTGCCGGACGACTATGCCGAGCGCCTGCTGCCGCAGGTGCTGGCCGCCTTCGCCCGGCTCAACCCGGCCATCGAGATCGCCGTGCAATGCCAGGGCTCGATCTTCACCGGCGAGTTGATCGAGCGCGGCGAGCTCGACCTTGCCATCGTCACCTCCGGCGACTGCGTGCGCGTGCAGGGCGAGGTGATCCGCCGCGAGCCGCTGCATTGGGTCGCCCCGGCCAACCAGTGCCTGCATTGCGAGGACGTGCTGCGCCTGGCGCTCGGCCCCACCACCTGTTCCTGGCGCGGCCAGGCGGTCTCGCTGCTCGACCGCATGAACCGGCGCCACTGCATCTCTTACACCTCGTCCAGCGCGGCGGCGCTGATCGGCGCGGTCCAGGCCGGGCTTGCCATCGCGGTCCTGCCCGAAAGCGCGGTGCGCGCCGGCATGCGCATCCTGTCGGAAAGCGACGGCTTCCCGACGCTGCCGCCCTGCGACATCACCATGATCCGTGCCGCCGCCGCCACCGACCCGGTGCATGACGCGCTCTGTGCCCATATCCGCGCGGCCATCGGCAATGTCAGCACCGAGATGCTGATGGCGGCCGAATAGGCCGCTGCGTCAGGTCTTGGCGCGGCCCGAGCGCAGCACCAGCAGGTTGCCGGCCAGCACGAAGACGAGGCCGGCGATCGCGTCCGGCCCCCAGTGGAAATTCTCCAGCACCGTGGAGACCAGCAGCGCGACGATCGGGAACATCACCGTCGAATAGCCGGCCCGCGCCGAGCCGATCCGCGCCAGCAGCGTCAGGTAGCAGGCGAAGGCGATGACCGAGGCGACCACCGCCAGATAGACCATCGCGCCGAGATAGACCGGCGTCCATTCGATGTCGAAGGACGCCCCGCGCGCGGCCGCGAACAGGCCGAGGAACGTCGCCCCGTAGACCATGCCCCAGGCGCTGGCCGAGACCAGCGGGATGCCGCTCTTCTGGTTGGCGGTCGAGACCATGTTGCCGAGGCAGAAGGACAGCGTGCCGGCAACGCACAGGCCGAGCCCGAGCACCGCCTGCATGTCGAGCCCGGCGCCGGCCGCGCCGACGATCTGCGGGCGGAACAGCAGCGCCACGCCGACAAAGCCGAGCAGCGCGCCCAGCATCACCCGCCGGCTGATGCGCTGGCCGAAGATCGCGAAGCCCAGGATCATGTTGAACACCGAGGCGAGCGAGAACACCACCGACAACAGGCCCGAGGGCACATGCTGGGCGCCATAGTAGAACAGCGTGAAATTGGTGGAGAACAGGAACAGGCCGAGCCCGGCGAAGCGCAGATGCGCGCGCAGCGGGAAGTCGAGCCGCACGCCGCGCAGCGCCGCCCAGGCCATCATGATCGCCGCCGCCAGCACGAAGCGCCAGAACAGCGAGACTTCCGGCGCCACCACGCCGAGCTGCATCTTCAGCGCATACCAGGAAAAGCCCCAGGCCAGCACGGTGAGGCCGTAGAGCCCCATGTCGAACGGGGAAAGGGAAGGGCTGTCGCGCAGCGCGGCGCCGGAAGCGAGCGTGGTCATGAGGCGGCTTCTGTGAAGGGAGAGGGTGAGGCGATCATGCCCCATCCCGCTCCTCGCGACCAATCAGGATTGTTGACCGGATCGATGCACGCCGCTGATGGTTCGTGCCCGCTGCCGCACCCCGCTCACGAACGCCGCATCCGCCAGCGCGCGCGCAACCCTTCCGAGGTCAGGTAGACGAGGGCGAAGAGATAGAGACCGGTCAGCGTCAGCATGGTGACGATCAGCACCGGATAGCCGTACCAGGCGACCGCCAGCAGCCACAGCGCCAGGATATTGAAGAAGAAGGCCCAGCGTTCGGCCTGGCCGCCGCGGCGCGCGCTGCGCAGCAGGGCACCGAACACGGGAATATATTCGAGAAGGCGGGTGAGCCTGTTCGTCATGGGATGTCCGTCCTGTGTCGCGGCGCCCGAACGGCCCCACGGTGGGACCGCCCTCCTAAGGACGCCAGAACGGCAAGGGTGGCACGGGCGGCGCGGCGCGAGGATGCGGCGCCCTGTCCCTGCGACAATCAGGACCTGCGACAATCAGGACCTGTCGGGGCTGTCCGCGCTGTCATGCCAGAGCGGCGCATAGCCGGCGGCAAGCACGGCGACGCTTGCCGGCGGTGTCAGCAGCTCCGCCGGACTGCCGGGCGGGCAGGCGAGGGCGTCCGGCTCGGCCGGGCGGTAACCGGTGAAGCTCCAGGCGAGCCACCGGCCTTCGCGCCGCGTCAGGATCGTCTCGCCGAGCCGCGCCATCGCCCCGTCGGGCAGCGTCTCAAGGTCGCGGAGCGAAAGGCATGTTCGTTCGCGTATGCGCTGGTCATGCAACTGCCGGTCCATCTCCGGCGCGCTGGGCGGGGAGGGCAGCCCCTGCGCCCGCTGCCAGGCCGCGCGATAGCGCAGCGCGTCCGTGCGCCGGCACTCGAAGCAGGGCCGGTGCCCGGCGGCGAGCGCCGTCACCTCATCGAGGAAGAACAGTTCGGTATAGCCCGGCCCCATCACCTTGCGCTGGCGGCCGCGAAACGCCAGCACGCAGCAGATCCAGGCGCGCGAACGCCAGCGCGCCCGGCCGAGCGTCCTGGTTTCGGGGTCGTGCAGCCGGCCGCCGCGATTGCCCATCATCGTGCCGCGCGCGGCGACCGCGTGCAGGCTGCCGTCGGCGGAGACCCGGTTGGTGAGCGCCATGGCGGCCTCGGCTCACGCCTCGCCGACGACGACGATATGCAGCGCGCGCGGCCCATGCGCGCCGAGCAGCAATGTCTGCTCGATATCGGCGGAGCGCGACGGGCCGGTGATCATGTTCACCGTGCGCGGCATCGTGCCCTTGCCGAATCGTACGCGGATCCGCTCCCACAGGCTCTCGTAGTCGCCGGCGATATCGGCCGCCGTCACCACGACGATATGGTGCTCGGGCAGGAAGTTCAGCGTCGTCGGGTTGTCGGGCCCGGAGGTCAGCATCAAGGTGCCGGTCTCGGCGATGCCGCCGAAGGCGTGCGAGACGGTGGCAAGGTCGGCATTCTCGGCCCGGCCGCGGTCGATCTCCAGGTTCGCCTGCCCCGCCCAGGGCATGGCGGCGAGCCGCGCGTCCTCGCCGAAGCGCACCCGCGCCGGCAGGTTCTTCGACTTGAGATACTCGGTGACCGCCTGCGGCACCTCGGCAGCGCTCGCCACCCGGGCGATGCTCGCCTGCACCTTCTCCGCCATCTCGCAGAACAGCGCCACCCGCGCCGCCGGGGCCAGCTGGCCGCGCGCCGGGATCAACCCCTTCGGTGCGCGCTGCAGCCGATCAGTGACCGCCGCGCGGCGGGCCGTTTCGTCGCCCTTGCGCCCCATCGCCGAGCGCATCCTGGCGAGGATCGAGGCTTTTGCGTCGCTCATGCCGAGGCCCTTCCGCTTGCACTCTTCGAGCGCGTGTCTTTCGCCTTCGCCCATTGCGCCTGGAAGGTGCCGCCTTGCGGCGCCGGCAGGTCGCGGTGCCGGGTCCAGCCGCCGGCCAGCGGCAGGAAGGAGAAGCGCCCGCGCCCCCGCCCGATCAGGCCGAGCGCGCCCATGGCAAGCCGTGTGACGCCCTGGTAGAGCGCCGGGCGCCTTGCGAAGAAGGCCCAGAGCGCCAGCCCGTAGCGGGCGGTGGCCGGGTTGAGGTTGCGCGAGAACTCGCGCTCGCGCCAGTGCCGCATCATCTTCGGCAGCGGGATGCGCATCGGGCACACGCTCTCGCAGCGCCCGCAAAAGGTCGAGGCGTTGGGCAGGTGGCCGGCCTTGTCGACGCCGATCAGCGAGGGCGTCAGCACCGCCCCCATCGGGCCCGGATAGACCCAGCCATAGGCGTGGCCGCCGACCGCGTGATAGACCGGGCAGTGGTTCATGCAGGCGCCGCAGCGGATGCAGCGCAGCATGTCCTGGAACTCGGTGCCCAGCATCGACGAGCGGCCGTTGTCGAGCAGCACCACATGATACTCCTCCGGCCCGTCCGGATCGCCGTCGCGCTTCGGCCCGGTCGACACGGTGGTGTAGACCGACATGTCCTGTCCCGTCGCCGAGCGCGCCAGCACCCGCAGGATCTGCGACACGTCCTCCAGCGTCGGCACGATCTTCTCGATCGAGGCGACCACCACATGCGTCTTCGGCAGGATCTGCGTCAGGTCGCCATTGCCCTCGTTGGTGACGATGATCGAGCTGCCGGTCTCCGCCACCAGGAAATTGGCGCCGGTGATGCCGATATCCGCCTGGAAATACTTGTCGCGCAGCACCGCCCGCGCCTCGCCGAGCAGGGTCGTCGGCTCTTCCAGGTTGCGGTCCGGATCGAGATGGGTATGCACCCTGCGGAAATCCGCCTCGACCTGGTCCTTGTTGACATGGACCGCCGGGGCGATGATGTGGCTCGGGTGCTCGCCGCGCAGCTGGATGATGTATTCGCCGAGATCCGTTTCCACCGGCGCGACCGAATGCTCCTCGAGGAAGGCGTTGAGGCCGATCTCCTCGGTGATCATCGACTTGCCCTTGGTCACCGTCCGGGCGCCGCGCTTGCGGCAGATGTCGAGGATGATGCGGCGTGCGTCCTCGGCCGTCTCGGCCCAGTGCACCGTGCCGCCGGCCGCCTCCACCTTCTCGGCATAGGCTTCGAGGTAGAGGTCGAGATGCGCCAGCACATGGTCCTTGATGTCGCGGGCATTGTCGCGCAGCTGGTCGAATTCCGGCAGCGCCGCGGCCGCCACCGCCCGCTTGGTGATGAAGCCCGAGCGCACATGGCCGAGCGCGCGCTGCAGCGGCGCGTCGTCCAGCGCGTGGCGGGCATTGGCCTTGAACTGTGGCGAGGTGATCTGCATGTGAGGCTGGCTCCCCTGCGCTTGCCTGTTGCGGTCAGCCCTGACGCTTTTCGCCGATCGCCGGCTGGTCGGTCATGCCGGCCAGCACCTCGGCGACATGGCGGACCTCGATGGCCGACCCCTCGCGCTTGAGCTTGCCGGCCATGTTCATCAGGCAGCCGAGATCGCCGGCGAGCAGCAGCCCGGCGCCGCTCTCGCGGATCGTCTTGGTCTTTTCCTCGACGATCTTGTTGGAGATGTCGGGATATTTGACGCAGAACGTGCCGCCGAAGCCGCAGCACACGTCGGGATCGCGCATTTCCTTCAGCTCCAGCCCCTCGACCGAGGCGAGAAGCTTGCGCGGCTGCCGGGAAATGCCGAGTTCGCGCAGGCCCGAGCAACTGTCGTGATAGGTGACGCTGCCCGTAAAGCTTGCGTCCACTTCGGTGACGCCGAGCACGTCGGTGAGGAAGCTGACCAGCTCGAACACCTTGGCGGAAAAGGCCGCCGCCCGTTCGCGCGCCGGCGCGTCGTCGTCGAACAGTTCCTCGTAATGCTTCTTCAGCATGCCGGCGCAGGAGCCGGACGGGGCGACCACGTAGTCGTAGCCCTCGAAGGCGCGGATCGTCTGGACGGCGATGGCGCGCGCATCGGCCCGGTCGCCGGAGTTGAAGGCCGGCTGGCCGCAGCAGGTCTGCGCCGCCGGCACCTCGACGAGGCAGCCCGCGTCCTCCATCAGCTTCACCGCCGCGAAGCCGACGCTCGGGCGGAACAGGTCGACGAGGCATGTCACGAAAAGGCCGACGCGCGGGGCGGTTTTCGGCGCCTGCGCTGTCTCGTTTGGCTGCGCGCCGGTTTGCGCGGTGGCTGTCATTGCGTCCCTGCTTCCTCTGTCGGGCGGCGGGAGGTGCGCCGCCGCTTGCTGTCGTCCTGTTCGCTCTCCAGGCGCTGCGCCAGCCGCAGCTCGGAGACGACGCTCCAACTGCCCGAGCGAGCCATCGCATAGGCGACCTGCTCGACGAAATCGATGTGGGAGCTCGCCGCATCGCCCGCCTGGGCCGCGTCGCCGGCGATCACCGCCTCGTAGATCGCCCGGTGCTGCTCCAGCAGCTTCTCGCGCGAGCCGGGATAGCGGTAGAGCTGGACGCGGCTGTAGAACACCCCGTCGGCGAGCAGCCGGTAGCAGGAGCGCAACGTGTGCAGCAGCACGATGTTGTGCGCGCTCTCGCCGATCGCCTGGTGGAATTCGACGTCGAGTTCGGCCTCCCGCGCGAAGTCCTGGCCGTCATGGGCCGCTTCCATGGCGCGGAAGATGCGGGTGATGATCTCCCTGTCGGCGTCCGTTGCGCGCTGCGCCGCCAGCCGCGCGGTGGTCCGCTCGATCTCGCGGCGGTATTCCAGATAGTCGGCGATCGCCGGCGGGTGGCGCCGCACCAGCTCGACGATGGCCTCGGAGAACACGGTGCCGATCACGTCGGCGATGAAGGTGCCCTCGCCATGGCGGGTCACCAGCAGGCCACGCTCCTCCAGCGTCTTGATGGCATCGCGCAGGATAGGGCGCGAGACGTCAACTTTCTTTGCCAGATCACGTTCGGCCGGCAGCCGGTCGCCGGGGCGCAGCACCCCCTGCAGGATCAGTTCCTCCACCTGATCGACAACGGAATCTGCCGTCCGGTTGTGATGGATCTTTTGGAATACCATCGTCCCGTTCTTTTTTATTGCAGCGCAAAAGAATTCTCGCCGCACCGCAGCGGAAGTCTTCGTGCTGAAGAGTTCAGCGGCAACTTATTCCGTATTGCGTTCAGTGGTCAATATTGTTATCCAGTTAGCGCGGATCGATGCTCCGGTTGGGAGGCCGGGCCCGGTTCGCGGGTGACAGGCGCGGATGTGGCCAGGCGGCTTGTGCGGCGACAATCTGCCGGCAAAGGCAGGCATCCGGTTCTGTCCTGTTGCGCGAGGGGAGCGTTTTCGGCATCGGTCTGGTGGGGCAGTGCACCCGCCCTTGTCGTTGCCGTGTCCGGTCCCTGGAGCGCAGGATGTTCCTAGGGAGGACCTGAACGTGAAATCTCTTCTTTCTGCAGTTGCCGTAACGGCGTCTCTTGCGATCGGTGCGACATCGCCGGCCGTCGCGCTGGACAAGCTCGACTGGGACATGCAGTCGACCTATCCGGGCTCGCTCACGCAGCTCGGCACGCTCGGCAAGCTCGTGTCCGAGCGTCTCGCTGCCGCTTCCGGCGGTCAGATCAACGTCAAGTTCCAGGAGCCGGGTGCCATCGTGCCGGCGCTCGAGGCCTTCGACGCCGTTGCCTCCGGCGCGGTGCAGGCCGCCTGGTCGACGCCGGGCTACTGGACCGGCAAGGACGTCTCGCTCGCGCTGTTCGCGGCGGTGCCGTTCGGCCCCAGCGCGCCGGAATATGTCGCGTGGCTGAAGTTCGGCGGCGGCCAGGAGCTGCTTGACGAGATCTATGGCTCCTATGGCATCAAGTCGCTGATCTGCGCCGTCATCGCGCCCGAGGCGGCCGGCTGGTTCCGCAAGGAAATCAACACGGTCGACGACCTCAAGGGCCTGAAGATGCGCTTCTTCGGCCTTGGCGCCAAGGTCATGCAGAAGCTCGGCGTCTCGACCCAGCTTCTCGCCGGCGGCGACATCTTCCCGGCCCTCGAGCTCGGCACCATCGACGCGACCGAGTTCTCCATGCCGGCGATCGATCTCAAGCTCGGCTTCCACCAGGTCGCGAAGTTCTACTACTTCCCGGGCTGGCACCAGCAGTCGACCATGTTCGATCTGATGATGAACAAGGCCGAGTGGGACGGGCTGGACGACCAGACCAAGGCGATCTTCGAGGCCGTCTGCGACGCCAACATGATCTACGGCATTGCCGAGGGCGAGGCCATCCAGGCTTCCGCGCTCGCCGAGCTGCAGGGCCATGGCGTCCAGATCAAGCAGTTCGACCCGGCGGTGCTCGAGGCCATGGAAGCGGCCTGGGCCGAGGTGGTCGAGGAAGAGAAGGCGGCCAGCCCGAACTTCGCCCGCGTCTGGGAGTCGCTCTCCAAGTTCCGCGAGGAATACAAGATCTGGTCCGACGTCGGTTACCTGAAGAGGTAACCCGGAACGCCTGACACGGCGGGTCCGCGCTGCCAGCCGGTGGTGCGGGCCCGTCATTTGCGCTCAAGGCCGCAGGGCCTGGCGCCCGACGGCCCGCTGGACGCCGACCGCGGCCGTACGGTCCACCGATTATCCGGTCGGGGAGAGGGTTTCCATGTCAACGCTGATTAGCCTTCTCGGCATCGCGGCCTCCGTCGTCGCGGCGTTCGAGCTTGGCGTTCCTGCCTATTATCTTTGCGCCGCCGGCTTCGCGCTCGGCGTCGTCGGCGGGTTCCTCGGGGGGCGCGTGTCGCTGTCCGTGGCCGCCATGGTGCTGGCCGCCTTCGTCTTCGCGATCACCGATTCGGGAATGACGGCCGTCCTCCGGTTGATGGACGTCGATCCCCGCGCCTTCTTCCGCGCCAATGACGGGCTGTCCGGCCTGATCGGCTCGCTGCTGGTTCTCGGCCTCACCCTGCTGATCCTGCGCGCCCGCGCGCCGCGGGCCTACGAGACCATGCTGGAGACGTCGGACGACTTCGACCGTGTGGTCAACGGCGTCGGCAAGCTGGCCTCCTGGATCTTCGTGCCGTTGATGCTGGTCATCTTCTACGATGTCACCCAGCGCAAGTGGCTCGACTTCGACACGTCGATCATGGACACGCCGTTCTTCGTCGACAGCACCAAGCTGCAGGAGCTGGAGTGGCATTTGCATGCCGTGCTCTTCATGCTCTGCCTCGGTTTCGCCTATCGCAAGGATGCGCATGTGCGCATCGAACTGGTGCGCGACCGGCTGACCCGGCGGGCCCGCGTCTGGATGGAACTGGCCGGCATCCTGTTCTTCCTGCTGACCTATTGCTATCTGATCGTCTCGTTCGGCTGGGTCTTCGCGAGCAAGTCCTATCAGATCGGCGAGGTTTCGGCCGCCCAGACCGGCCTCAGCCACCGCTGGATCATCAAGTCGATGCTGCCCATCGGCTTTGCGCTGCTCTTCACCGCCGGCGTTTCCGCCGCGTTCCGTTGTGTCGTCTATCTCTTCGGCCCGTCCTACCTGAACCAGCGGTCCGGCGACTATGCCGGCACCCATCACGCGGACCTGCCCAAGGACGTGGCCACCAACGGACCGATCGCGGACTGACCGGAGCTCGACACATGACATTCATCGAACTTCTGCCGGTCTTCATGTTCGTGGCGCTCGCGCTGCTGCTGTTCACCGGCTTCCCCGTTGCCTTCATCCTCGGCGGTGTCGGCCTCGGCTTCGCCTTCCTGGCCCAGGAACTGGGCGCCTTCAACGTCGCGCGGCTGGTCATCATCCCCAACCGCATCTTCGGCGGGACGATGGAAAATCCCGTCCTGGTCGCGATCCCGATGTTCATCTTCATGGGCACGATGCTGGAGAAGTCCGGCGTCGCCAAGGACCTGCTCTACTGCCTGCAGGTGCTGACCCGCCGGGTTCCCGGCGGCCTCGCCCTGTCGGTGACCTTGATGGGCACGATCATGGCCGCCACCACCGGCATCATCGGCGCCTCGGTGGTGATGATCACCCTGCTGGCGCTGCCGGTGATGCTGGAGCGCAACTACAACATCCCGCTGGCCACCGGCACCATCGCCGCCTCGGGCACTCTCGGCATCCTGATACCGCCCTCGATCATGCTGGTGATCATGTCGGACCTGATGTCGATCCCGGTCGGCACCGTGTTCATCGCCGCCGTCATCCCCGGCCTGCTGCTGTCGGCGCTCTATGCGCTCTACATCATGGTGCTGTGCCGGGTGCGGCCGCAGCTTGCCCCGCCGCTGCCCGACGACATCGGCCCGACCAATCGGGCCGAGTTCTGGGCGATGATCTTCAAGAGCTTCGTGCCGCCGGTGTTTCTCATCGTCGTGGTGCTCGGCTCGATCTTCGCCGGCCTTGCCACCCCGACCGAGGCGGCCGGCGTCGGCGCGGCGGGCTCCACCCTGCTCGCCTTCCTCAACCGCAAGCTCACCTTCCAGGTGATGAAGGACGTCTGCCAGCGCTCGGCGCTGACCGGCGCCATGCTGTTCGGCATCTTCCTCGGCGCCACCTGCTTCTCGCTGGTGTTCCGCTGGCTCGGCGGCGAGGCGCTGATCGACGAGTTCATCGCCTGGGCGGGCGTCGGTCCCTGGGGCATCCTCTTCGTGCTGATGGGGATGATCTTCTTCCTCGGCTTCTTCTTCGACTGGATCGAGATCACCCTGATCGTCCTGCCGGTGTTCGGCCCGATCGTTGCCAAGCTCGACTTCGGCATGCACCTGGCCGGTTTCGAGGGCGTCGGGGAGGTGGCGCTGATCTGGTTCACCATCCTGGTGTCGACGAACCTGCAGACATCGTTCCTGACACCACCCTTCGGCTTCGCGCTGTTCTACATGAAGGGCGTGGCGCCGCCGCAGGTGACGATCCAGCAGATCTACAAGGGCATCATTCCCTTCGTGCTGCTGCAGTTGTTCGGCCTTGCCCTGTGCATTGTCTTCCCCGGCATTGTCCTGTGGCTACCTAACGCATTGCTCGGCAACTGACGCCTGTGGCCTAATGCAGCCTGCCCCGTCCGCGCTCGCGGGCGGGGCAGGCTTTTTGCGTGCGAGGGGGCGCCGGAATGGCGGACAGCGACAGCGAGGCGGGGCGGGTCCCGCGGGCGGGCGGCGACGGCCGGGGCGGCCCCCGCGACGAGGGCGGTGGTGGTGGCGGTGACGGTGGCGGTGCGGAGCCGCGGCTGCCCGGTTTCACCGTGCATCCCTCCCGCGACTTCGTGCTCGGCGAGCTGCATGCCCGCCCGTTCCGGCCGCAGGTCGGGCCGCGCGTCTTCCTGCGCTACGGCTTCACCGTCGACGAGGCGGCGGCCGAGGCCGATCGCGCCTGGTTCGCCGGCTATTGCCGCTCCCTCGGCCTGCAGGGGCCGGGCGAGGCGGAGCGGCACCATCTGGTGGAGATCGGCGAGGGGGTGCTGCGGCGCGAGCGGCATGGCGAGTTCCTCACCTATACCTGGGACGGGCTGCTCGATCCGGCCGCCGCGATCGACGGCGCCCCTCCCGGCCATCCCTTCGGGGCGCGGTTCCGCGCGCCGGGGCCGATGATGGTGGCGGCGCGCCTCGATGTGGTGCCGGCCGACAGTTCCGCCTTCGAGCGGCGCTTCGCCCGTTTCGACCGGGCGAGCCTGTGCGTGGCCGAGACCGATGGCGGCGCCTCCGTCATCGCCACCGATTTCCGTCAGGACCGCGACGGCCTCACCCGCATCCTTGTCGGCGACCGCGGGTTGTCGCCGGTGCAGGCCGGCGCCCAGAGCCAGCGGCTGCTGGAGCTGGAGACCTACCGCGTCTTCGCCATGCTCGGCCTTGCCGAGGCGCAGCGCCAGATGCCGCGCGTCTCGGCGATCGAGGGGGCGCTCTTGGCGCTGGCCGAGCGCATGCGCACCAGCGTCGGGCTGGAGGCCAACCGCGCCCTGCTCGACGAGCTGACGCGCCTTGCCGCCGATCTGGAGGCGAGCGCGGCGGAGAGCGCCTATCGCTTCGGCGCCAGCCGCGCCTATTACGGCATCGTCCGCCAGCGGCTGGAGATCTTCGGCGAGCGCCAGCGCGAGGGCTATTTCACCCTCAGCCAGTTCCTGTCGCGGCGGCTGGCGCCGGCCATGCGCACCTGCGAGACGCTGGAGGAGCGGCAGGTCAAGCTGGCGGAAAAGCTGGCGCGCGCCGCCACCTTGCTGCGCACCCGCGTCGATGTCGAGCTGCAGCAGGACAACCGCTCGCAGCTTGCCGCGATGAACCGGCGGGCGCGGCTGCAACTGCGCCTGCAGCAGACCGTCGAGGGCCTGTCGGTCGCCGCCGTCAGCTATTATGTGGTCGGGCTGATCGCCTATCTCGCCAAGGGCGCCAAGACCGGACCGCTGGCAGCCTGGCTGCCCTCGCCGGAGCTGATGACCGGCCTTGCCGTGCCGGTGGTGCTCGCCGCCGTCTTCCTCACCGTCCGCCGCATCCGCCGCCACCACAGCGACGAGGACCACGGCGAAAGGTGAGGGCGAGGGAAAGGGAGAGGGGCGCGCACGACCTCTCTTTTCGTCTTCCCGGACGAGGCCGAAGGCCGATGATCCGGGACCGGAGAGCCGAGGGCCTATCGGTCGCGCGCGCGAAAGACACCGCAACCGCCCCTGCCTCCCCGGTCCCGGCTCGGCGCTGCGCGCCGTCCGGGAGGACGCCAAGGAGAGGTCGCATCCCCCCAAAGTCCCCCAGATCCCCCAAAAATCCCCAAATGAAAAGGGAGCCGTTCGGGGGAACGGCTCCCCCAGATCCCCCAATGAAAAGGGAGCCGTTCGGGGGAACGGCTCCCTTGAAACTCTGATGCCGGCATTCTGGCGCTTACGCGCTCCCGCCCGCGGCGGGCCGGGTCACTGCTTGCTGCCGTCGAGGGCGAACTGCGCCAGATAGGCGATGACGTCGGCGCGCTCGTCTTCCTTCTTGAGGCCGGCAAAGGCCATCTTGCCCTTCGGGATGACGTCCTTCGGGTTGGTGAGATAGGCGTGCAGCGTCTCGTTGTCCCAGACCTTGCCGGCCTCCTTGCCGTCCAGCAGCGGCTTGGAATACTTGAAGTCGTCGACATGACCCCAGGCCGCGTCGACCACGCCGTTCAGATGCGGCCCCACCTTGTTCTTGGCGCCTTCGCCGACGGCGTGGCAGGCCATACACTTGCGGAACACCTTCTCGCCGGCGGCGGCATCGCCATCCGCCTGCGCGCTCGCGGAGGCAGCGAGGAGGGCGGCACCGGCCAGCAACACAAGACGCTTCATAGTCTGTTCTCCCAGGATTTCTCTCTTCGTCGGGTCGGCCGAGCACGGTCGGTCGCGGGGGCCGACCCTATCACGATCCGGCTTGGCGTCATCCTGCCTGGAGCGAGGCAACATGTCGCATTTTGCGAAGGTAGAGGGTCGCGGCCGCGTTTGCCAGATGGGAGAACCACGATCCTCGCCGCGCCTCAGGCCGGCGAGACCTCGCCGGCCCTGCCGCCCGTCATGTCGGCGCTCTGACCATCCAGCCGCCCGTCCAGCCGGCCATCGAACTGCCCGTCGAACTGCCCGTCCACCCGCCCGTCCGGCGCCTCGCCGTCCTCGCCCGGCCGTGCCAGCCACTGGTCCAGCCCCTCGTCCCAATAGGGCGCCGGGCCGTAGAGCTTGGCCAGGAAGTCGATGAACACCCGCACCTTGGCCGGCAGGAAGCGGCGGCTCGGATAGACCGCATGCAGGCCGACATTCTTCGAGGCCCGGTAGTGCGGCAGCACGATGCGCAACCGGCCCTCGCGCAGTTCCGGGCCGATGTCCCAGGTCGAGCGCAGGGCGATGCCGAGCCCGGCCAGCAGCGCCTCGCGCACCACCTCGCTGGAATTGGTGCGGATCGGCCCGCCGGTGCGCACGATCTCCGGTCCGTCCGGCCCGGCCAGCCGCCACAGCTCCTGCTGGGTGGTGGAGATGCAGGCATGCCTGTCCTGCAATTCGCCGATGGTCTGCGGCGCGCCGCGCCGGTCGAGATAGGCCGGGGCGGCGCACAGCACCCGGTGGACGGGCGCCAGCCGCCGCGCGACCAGGCTGGAATCCTCCAACTCGGCGATGCGGATGGCAAGGTCATAGCCTTCGCCGACGATGTCGATGAATTCGTCCGACAGGTCGAGGTTGAAGGACAGGTCCGGATTGTCGGCCAGGAAGGCGCCCAGATGCGGGGCGATATGCATGCGGCCGAAGGCGGTCGGCGCGCTCACCCGCAAGGTGCCGCGTGCCAGCGCCGAGCGGCGGCTGACATAGCTTTCCGCCTCCTCGATCGAGGCGAGGATCGCCACCACCCGCTTGTAATAGCCCTGTCCGGCCTCGGTCAGCGCCAGTTGCCGCGTCGTGCGCTGCAACAGCCTTGTCCCCAGCCGGTCTTCCAGCCGGCGCATCCGCTTGGAGACCACGGCGGGCGACAGGCCCATCTCGCGTCCGGCCGCCGACATGCTGCCGGCCGCCACCACCCTTGCGAAGATTTCCATGTCGGCAAAATCGGTCATTTTCAACCCATAGGAAATTGTTTTTATCGATTTTCAACGCTTCATCGCGTGCGAGCTATTTGCCATGCTATGCGGGTTGCCATCGCCGTCCGCAATCGCACCTTAGGTCAAGAGACGCCCCGAAACTCCGACCCGTCCGCTGGAGCGGAGTTTCCAGGAAGCCGCTTATCCTGGATACTACGCCGGCGCGCGACTGCCGGATCACGCAGGCCGGCGCGATTCGTGCCGAGGGAGGAAACGACATGAGCGGCATTGCCATGCCCAGGCCGGACGCGGCCGTCCTGTCGCGCCGCGACGAGATCGTGCGGGCGCTGAAGGAGATGGTGCCGGGCGAGGGCGTCATCGACACCGACATCGGCATGCGGGTCTACGAGACCGACGGCTTCAACGCCTATCGCCAGATGCCGATGGTCGTGGTCCTGCCGGAAACCGTGGAGCAGGTCTCGGCGGTGCTGCGCTATTGCCACGACAACGGCGTCAAGGTGGTGCCGCGCGGCGCCGGCACCTCGTTGTCCGGCGGTGCCCTGCCGCTCGGCGACGGCGTGCTGATGTCGATGATGAAGTTCAACAAGGTGCTGGACATCGACGCGGCCAACCGCGCCGTCGTCGCCCAGCCCGGCGTCACCAATCTCGGCATCACCCGCGCGGTCGAGCATCTCGGCTTCTACTATGCGCCCGATCCCTCCTCGCAGATCGCCTGTTCCATCGGCGGCAACATCGCGGAAAATTCCGGCGGCGTGCACTCGCTGAAATACGGGCTGACCACCAACAATGTGCTCGGCCTCGAAATGGTGCTGATCACCGGCGAGGTGATCCGCCTCGGCGGCAAGCATCTCGATGCCGAAGGCTACGACCTGCTCGCGCTGATGACCGGCTCGGAAGGCCTGCTCGGCGTCGTCACCGAGGTCACCGTGCGCATCCTGCAGAAGCCGGAGACGGCGCGCGCCGCGCTCGTCGGCTTTCCCTCCAGCGAGGCCGGCGGCCAGTGCGTCGCCGAGATCATCGGCGCCGGCATCATTCCCGGCGGCATGGAGATGATGGACGAACTGGCCATCAACTTCGCCGAGGACTTCGTCAATGTCGGCTATCCGCGCGATGCCGGCGCGCTGCTGATCGTCGAGCTCGACGGGCCGGAGGCCGAGGTCGATCACCTTCTGTCCGAGGTCGAGGCCATCGCCCGGCGCAACGGCGCCACCTCGCTTCGCGTCTCCACCTCGGAGGAGGAGCGCCTCGCCTTCTGGGCCGGGCGCAAGTCGGCCTTCCCGGCGGTCGGCCGCATCTCGCCCGACTATCTGTGCATGGACGGCACCATTCCCCGCCGCGCCCTGCCGCAGGTCCTCGCCCGCATGCGCGAGCTTTCCGAAAAGCACGGGCTGCGCTGCGCCAATGTCTTCCATGCCGGCGACGGCAACCTGCATCCGCTGATCCTCTACGATGCCAACAAGCCGGGCGAGCTGGAGCGGGCGGAGGATTTCGGCGCCGACATCCTGCGGCTCTGCGTCGAGGTCGGCGGCGTCTTGACCGGCGAGCACGGCGTCGGCATCGAAAAGCGCGACCTGATGCCGGTGATGTTCTCCGAGGACGATCTGAAGCAGCAGCAGCGGGTCAAATGCGCCTTCGATCCCAAGCAGTTGCTCAATCCGGGCAAGGTCTTTCCGGAGCTGCACCGCTGCGCCGAGCTTGGCCGCATGCATGTCAGCAAGGGGCAGTTGCCGTTTCCCGACATTCCCCGGTTCTGACGCGCGCGCCTCTCGAGCCCGCCTCTCTCAACCCGCCCCTCTCGACCCGCAAGCCAGCACGAGAAGACAAGATGCCCGACACGTTCAAGCCGCGCACGGCGGAGGAGGCCCGCGACGTCGTCCGCTGGGCGGCGGCCGAGCACGAGCCGCTGGAGATCGTCGGCCAGGCCTCCAAGCGCGCCCTCGGGCGCCCGGTGCAGGCCGGCCAGGTGCTCGATATGTCCGGCCTTGCCGGCATCGAGCTCTACGAGCCGGAGGAACTGGTCCTCACCGCGCTGCCCGGCACGCCGATCGCCGAGATCGAGGCAGCGCTGGCGGCGAGGAACCAGGAACTCGCCTTCGACCCGCTCGACTACGGCCCGCTGCTCGGCCGGCCGGCGGGGCAGGGCACGCTCGGCGGCGTCATCGCCGCCAACCTCGCCGGCTCCAAGCGGCTGAAGCATGGCGCCGCGCGCGACCATGTGCTCGGCATGGACGCGGTGTCCGGGCGCGGCGAGATCTTCAAGTCCGGCGGCCGGGTGGTGAAGAACGTCACCGGCTACGACCTGCCGCGCACCCTGACCGGTTCCTGGGGCACGCTGGCGGTTGCCACCCGCCTCACGCTGAAGGTGCTGCCGCGGGCTGAGACCGAGGCGACCTTCCTGCTGTCCGGCCTTGCCGATGCCGAGGCCGCCACCGCGATGACCGCCGCCATGGGCTCCTCGGCCGAGGTCTCCGCCGCCGCGCATCTGCCGGAAGCCGTTGCGCGGGATCTTGCCGCGCGCGGCCATAGGCTCTCCGGTCCCGCGACCCTGTTGCGGCTGGAGGGCTTCGGCCCCTCGGTCGACTACCGGTTCGAGCGGCTGCGCGCCCTGCTCGGCGGTGCCGGCCGCGCCGTCGCGCGGGTGGAGGTTGACGCCTCCCGCGCCCTGTGGCGGGCGGTGCGCGATGCGGAGGCCTTCGCCGGCAGCGACGATCTCGTCTGGCGCCTCTCCGTTGCCCCGACCGCCGGTCCCGCTGTTGTCGCGCAGCTTGTGGGTCAGTTCGCCTGCACGGCCTTCTACGACTGGTCGGGCGGCCTCGTCTGGCTCGCCGTGCCGGGCGTCGATGCCCGCGCCGAGGCGGTCCGCGCCGCCATTGCCGCCTGCGGCGGCGGCCATGCGACCCTGGTGCGCGCGCCCGCGCCGCTGCGCTCGTCCATCCCCGTGTTCCAGCCCCAGCCCGGTCCGCTCGCCGCCCTGTCGGCCCGGCTGAAGGAGCAGTTCGACCCACACGGCATCCTCAACCCGGGCCGCATGACGGCGGGACACTGACATGCAGACCAGCTTCTCCATCCATCAGCTTGCCGACCCGCATATGGCGGAGTCCGAAAAGATCCTGCGCAAATGCGTCCATTGCGGCTTCTGCACCGCCACCTGCCCGACCTTCGCCCTGCTCGGCGACGAGCTCGACAGCCCGCGCGGCCGCATCTATCTCATCAAGGAGATGCTGGAGAACGACCGGCCGGCCGATGCCCGCACCGTGCGCCATATCGACCGCTGCCTGTCCTGTCTCTCCTGCATGACGACCTGCCCCTCGGGCGTGCATTACATGCACCTGGTCGACCATGCCCGCGCCCATATCGAGAAGACCTATCGCCGCCCGCTCGGCAACCGGATGGTGCGCGCGCTGCTTGCCTTCGTGCTGCCGCATCCCGGCCGCTTCCGCCTGTCGCTGGCCGCCGCCTTCTATGCCCGGCCCTTCGCCGGCCTGCTGGGCGCGTTTGGCGGTCCGTTCAAGCAGCTCGGCGCCATGCTCTCGCTCGCGCCCCTGAAGGCGCCGTCGCCCTCCTCGCTGAAGCCGGGCAGCGCCTATCCGGCAGCTAGCGCCGCGCGCAAGGGCCGCGTCGCGCTGCTCACCGGCTGCGCCCAGCCGGTGCTGGCGCCGGAGATCAACGAGGCGACCGTCCGCCTGCTCACCCGCGTCGGCGTCGAGGTGGTGTTGCCGAAGGGCGAGGGCTGCTGCGGCGCGCTGGTCCATCACATGGGCCGCGAGGAGCAGGCGCTGACCGATGCCCGCCGCAATGTCGATGCCTGGACGCGCGAGATCGAGGGCGAGGGGCTCGACGCCATCCTGATCACCGCATCCGGCTGCGGCACCACGATCAAGGATTACGGCTTCATGCTGAAGGACGATCCGGCCTATGCGGAAAAGGCCGCCAGGGTCTCGGCGCTGGCCAAGGACATCACCGAGTACCTCGCCGGCCTCGACCTCGGTGCGCCGGCCCGCGCCACGGGGCTGACGGTCGCCTATCACTCGGCCTGTTCCATGCAGCACGGGCAGAAGATCACCCGCCAGCCAAAGCAGTTGCTCACGGCGGCCGGCTTTGCCGTGCGCGACGTGCCGGAGGGGCATCTGTGCTGCGGCTCGGCCGGCACCTACAACATCCTGCAGCCGGACCTTGCCCGCCGCCTGCGCGACCGCAAGGTCGCCAATATCGAGAAGACCGCGCCCGATCTCGTCGCCACCGGCAATGTCGGCTGCATCACCCAGATCGGCAGCGGCACCGACCTGCCGGTGCTGCACACGGTGCTGCTGCTCGACTGGGCCTATGGCGGGCCGGAGCCGGCGCTCCTGGCCGAGACGGGTCTTGCCGCCACGGCCTGAGGCGGCAAGCTGCCGGCTCGACAACGAAAACCGCCAAACGAAAACCCCCGGGCGGCGGAACCGTCCGGGGGCTGTCGCTTGCGGGGACCTTGCAGAAAAACGGTTAGCGGACGTGGACCTTGGCGCCGACCGGCACCCGGTCGTAGAGGTCGATCACGTCCTCGTTGCGCATGCGGATGCAGCCCGAGGACACCGCCCGGCCGATGGTCCAGGGCTCGTTCGAGCCGTGGATGCGGTAGAGCGTCGAGCCGAGATAGAGCGCGCGGGCGCCGAGCGGGTTCTTCGGGCCGCCGGCCATGTGCACCGGCAGGTGCGGCTGGCGCTTGCGCATTTCCGCCGGCGGGCGCCAGTCCGGCCACTCGGCCTTGCGCGTCACCGTGTGCGTGCCGGCCCATTCGAAGCCGGGACGGCCGACGCCGACGCCGTAGCGGCGGGCAAAGCCGCCCTTTTCCACCAGGTAGAGATAGCGCGCCTCGGTATCGATGACGATGTCGCCGGGCTTGTGCTTGCCGTCATAGGCGACGGTGGTCGGCAGGAAGCGCGGGTCGACCTGGCGCTGCGGCGGCTGCGGCCGGGCCGCCACCGCCGGGGCGACGCCCATGTGGCGCACCTGTTGCAGGGTCTGCGGTTGGCGCATCACCGGGCGGGTGGTCACCTGCGACCGCATCTGGCGCCGGTGGGGCTGCAATTGCATCACCCAGGGTTCGGTCAGGTCGGGGCTCAGCAGAAGCGGCGGCGCGCCGGCGCCGCTGCGATAATCCGCCCTGGCGGGGGACAGCGCCATCGCGCCGGCCAGCATCGCCGCGGCAAGGAGAAAACCTGTTCGGCTCATCGACGTACTCGCAACCTCTTCGTCGCACCACGATAGGCCGCCGGCCGGTCTGGCGGCGGATTGCTTCAAGGTAGCGGTTGCGCGGCAGCCAATCGTAAACCCTGGCGCAAGCTGGGCGGGATTCTCTCCGTTTGGTTAGCGCCGGGTTGAAGGACATGGTGAACGCCGCGTGAATCGGCGGCGCGTCAGTTCACCAGCGGGCGGATCTCGCGCACGATCGCCGGCAGCAGGGGCTCGACCTGGGCCGGGCTCATGCCCGGCTGGATGCGCGGATGGTAGAGCATGTTCAGCAGCAGCCGGTCGAAGGTGGTGAAGCGGCTGTGCCGGGAGCGGTCGTTGAACACCGAATGCACCAGCGAATCGTCGTCGTTCATCGGCCCCAGCCCCTGCAGCAGCTCCTCCACCAGGCAGCGGCGGAACAGGAAGTCGCCCTCGTCGGAGACGATCACCGCCGCCGACTGCGAGATGCCGCGCCGGTCGGAGACCACCCGCACCAGGCAGCGGCCGGGCACGTCGGCGGTCGGGTCCTTGTAGATGTGGCGCCGCACCACGTCGCGATACTGGCCGCGGTCGACCACATAGACGTGGAAGTTCGCCTCCTCCGGCGTCGGCACGATGATCGTCGACAGGCCGCGGATCCCGGCGCCGATCTGCTCGATGAAGCGATAGACGGTCGGCCGCCGGTCCCTTGCCGCCATGTTGTGGACGTAGAAGCGCACCGGCCCGGTGTATTTCTTGACGAGATAGGGCTGCCAGCTCCACGAGCGGTATTCCAGCCCGAAGACGGTCTTCATGAAGCCGTCGATCAGTTCCTCGGTGGAGAAGGTCGGCGGCGCCGCGCGCAGGGACACTGGGCCGCCGGCAACGGCCGGCAGGGCAAGGCATAGCAGCAGGATCAGTCGCGACAGCGGTCGGCGCAAGGGTTCGGTGTCCCGGTAACGGCATCTCAGTCAGGCGTCGACCGCCGCCGGGCAGCATACAGAACCGGGCAGGGGAGCGGAACGCAAAAGCTCGCCCCCTGTCGAAAATGCCGTTGCGGCAGCCATGCCCGGAACCATTCCTTAAATCCTCGCCGGCTATAGCAGGAGTCCGGCGCCCCCATTGCCTGTCCCGACATCGCCTGACCTAGAAGATCTGGAGACGACCCCGACCATGATGGCCACCAGACGAGCCTTTAGAGCCGAGAGCCTCCTGCAGCAGTCGAGCGCCGACAGCGGCTCCGCGCAAGGGTCGGACATCCAGTATCGGGCGCTGATGGCGGAAATCGCCTCGATCAAGGCGATGATTCGCCCGCCCGAGGAGGTCGGCAACCAGATGCTCGAGCAGTTCAAGCATGAACTGGGCGAGGCGGTGAAGCTGAAGGCCGAGCTCGATTCGATCTACGAGGCGATCGCCCGGACCAAGCGCGAGATCGCCACGCTGCATCACACCACCGGCCATGAAGGCCAGGAGATGAACCGGGTCACCAACGAGCTCGACGCGGTGGTCCACGGCACCGAAGGGGCGACGGAGAGCATTCTCTCGGCGGCCGAGTTCATCGACGAAACGGCCAACACGCTGGCCGCGCGCCTGCGCGGTCAGGACGCGGATCTTGCCAACGACATCCAGGAGAAGGTCGTCCAGATCTTCGAGTCCTGCAACTTCCAGGATCTCACCGGCCAGCGCATCAACAAGGTCATCACCACGCTGCGCTTCATCGAGGACCGCATCATCCGGATGATGGACATCTGGGGCGGCATCGAGACCTTCAAGACGATCGAGCCGGACGAGCGCGCCGTGCGCGAGGGCGACGCCGCCCTGCTCAACGGCCCCTCGCTGGACACCGACGACGGCGTCGCCAGCCAGGACGACATCGACGCCCTGTTCGCCTGATCGCGGACCCCGCCATCCCGTGCTCCCGTCGCTGGGTGACGCCCGCCCCGCGGAGCCGGCGAGCGCAGCGAGCCCGGCGCGAGCGAAAAAAGGCGGGCTTCACAGGCTGGCGTGGCCCTGCTATCAAGAACAAAGAGCGAACGATTGGCGCGGCCGCAGGCCGGGGAGGGATGATGAGCGAGGCTTTCGACACCGGCGGGGCAGCAGCGCAGGACGATCTGCCGCCCGGCCTGCTGCGCGGCGAGGACGGCCGCTGCCGCTGCTGGTGGCATGGCAACAAGCCGGATTATCTCGCCTATCACGATACGGAATGGGGCCGCCCGGTCACCGACGACCGGCGCCTGTTCGAAAAGCTCTGCCTCGAGGGGTTCCAGTCGGGCCTGTCCTGGTTGACCATCCTGCGCAAGCGCGAGAGCTTCCGCGCCGCCTTCGCCGGTTTCGATTTCGAGGCGGTGGCGCGCTTCGGCGAGGCCGATGTCGAGCGGCTGCTGCAGGACGCCGGCATCGTCCGCCATCGCGGCAAGATCGTCTCGACCATCAACAATGCCCGCCGCGCCTGCGATCTTGCCGCCGAGCGCGGCTCGCTCGCCGCCTATGTCTGGAGCTTCGAGCCCGAACCGCAGGACCGGCCCGAGCGCTGCGACCATGCCTCGCTCTCGGTGCTCGCCCAGACGGCGGCCTCCCGCGCCCTGTCGAAGGACCTGAAGAAGCGCGGCTGGAGCTTCGTCGGCCCCACCACGGTCTATGCCTTCATGCAGGCCATGGGGCTGGTCAACGACCATCTCGAGGGCTGCTGCGTGCGCGAGGAGGTCGAGCGGCAACGACAGGCGCTGGTCCGCCCGACGTAAGGCGCGGCTGTTCCTCTCTCTCGGAGGTCATCCCGGCCGCGCGTAGCGCAGAGCCGGCCAGACGACGGTTCGCCGCGTCCCCGCCGCCGCTCTGGCAGCCAATAGACCCCGGCTCTCCGGCTTCGCCTGCGGCCGGGGTGACATCCGTGGGTGGGGTGACCGGCGCGTGCTTGCGTGCGACCGGGGGTGACGGCCGAGATGGGGTGAGGTCGCGCCTCATTCTCAGGCCGTCATCCCGGCCGCGCGCAGCGCCGAGCCGGGATCCATTGGCACCCTCGGCCGGCGTGAGGCGGAAGGCGTGTCGCTCCACTCGCTGCTGCCGTTTTGCCGGCTCCACCCTCTCCTTGGCGTCTTCCCGGACGGCGCGCCAGCGCCGAGCCGGGACCGGCGAGCCACGACGGTCGTGGGGATGGATACGGCAAGCGCCGTCAGGCGGGCGTGAGGCGGGACGGCGTTCGCTCCATTCCACGGCTGTCATACCCGCGAAGGCGGGTATCCAGTATCCGCTGGGTCTCATGGTTGTGCGAAAGCGGCAGCCTGAGGCCTTCCGCCGCCCGCCTCTCTCGCCTGCGCTCCCGCTCCCTCTCTCGCCTGCGCACCGCCAGCGCCGCCGCCCCCCCGCCGCCATCGCCACACCCGCCCCCGCCGGCTATCCCATGCCGAGTTGCGGCCGCGGTCACAACGAGGTTGCACCGGCCCGTCGCATCGGCTTAGCTGACATCGCATTTGCCACAAGGGCTTGCCAGGAGGCGGCGGCCACGGGGCTTGCGGGTTTGCCCCTCTCGCCCTGTCCGCCTCGCAGCCGTGCCCCGACAGCATCGTCCCGGAAACCGGCAGCGGTTGCCGGCCCGCGATGCGTGGATCCAACTGGCCGGGCCGCGTCGCACGACGCAAGGCGCTCCGGCCGCAACGACAGGTGCCGTTCGAACGGTGCCGCTTGCGGGCGCGCCGGGAGCCGCCCCTGGGGAGGACTGAGATGAAACTTGCCCGTTATGCCATCGGCCTTGCCGCCGGCCTGGCGCTGACCGCGTCCGCGGCCCTTGCCGACACCACCACCTTGCGCATCACGCTGCAACTGCCGATGAAGAGCCATCTCGGCGAGAATCTCACCGTCTTCAAGCAGAAGGTGGAAGAGATCTCCGGCGGCGACATCAAGGTCGAGATCTACGATTCCGCCCAGCTCTACAAGGACGACGAGGTGCCGCAGGCGGTCGGCTCCGGCTCCATCGAGATGGGCGTCGCCTCGCTCACCCGCTATGTCGGCGACGTGCCGGCGGTCGACGTCTTCTACATGCCGTTCCTGCTCAACAGCGACGAGCTGGTGCGCAAGGCGGTGGCGCCGGGCAGCCCGGTGCGCGGGCCGCTCGACGAGGCGATCCTGGACACCGGCGCCCGCGTCCTGTGGTGGCAGGCCTATGGCGGCTCCGTGCTGCTGTCGAAGGGCGGGCCGATCCGCACCCCGGCCGATCTCAAGGGCAAGAAGGTCCGCGTCTTCGGCAAGACCCTCGGCGAATGGATCAAGGCCGCCGGCGGCGCGCCGACCATGGTCTCCGGCTCGGAGCAGTACATCGCCTATCAGCGCGGCACCGTCGATGTCGGCATGACCGGCGTGTCCGGCGTCGATGCCCGGCGCCTGTGGGAGGTGATGGACACGATCACCGTCACCAACAATGCCGACATCGAGTTCATCGTCGTCGTCAACGAGCGGTTCTGGCAGGGCCTGCCGGAGCAGCACCGCGCCTGGATCAACGAGGCGGCGCTGTTCGCCGAGACCGACGTGCGCGACCGGATGGCCGATATCGAGGCCACCTCCTACAAGGCCGCGCTCGAGAACGGCATGACCGTCTATGAGCCGACCGCCGAGGAGATCGAGGCCTGGAAGGCGTCGGCGCAGCCGGTCTACGACCAGTTCCTCGCCGATTCGGGCGAGCTCGGGGCCAGGGTGCTGGCCGCCGCCCGCGCCCTCAACGACTGATCGCCTGTCCGACATCTGCGCCGGGGCGGCCCGTTCCGCCCCGGCGCTCCCGGATCTTCCGCAAAAACTGGGGTTGCCGCCGATGCTGCGTGTGATCGACGCCGTCTCCCGCCTGTTCGGGACGGTCGCCGGATGGGCCTATTTCGCCACCGCCCTGATGCTCGGCTACGAGGTGGTGATGCGCTATGTCTTCATCGCGCCGACCATCTGGGCCGAGGAACTGTCGCGCATGCTGCTGGTCTGGGCGACCTTCGGCGGCGCCGCCATCCTGCTGCATCGCCGCCAGCACATCACCATCACCCTGTTGACCGATATGCTGTCGCCGCGCCTGCGCCAGGTGCAGGAAGTCTTCGTGCTGCTGTTCATCGCCGCGCTGGCGGCGGTCATCGTCCGCGACGGCGGCGGCATCGCCTGGGACTCGTTCCAGCGCGGCCGCACCACCGGCTCCATGCTCAACCTGCCGGCCTGGTGGGCGCAGGTCTCGCTGCCGCTATGCTTCGCCCTGCTCGGCCTGCAGGCGCTGGTCGAGGCGCTGCGCGTCGCCACCGGCGGGGCCGAAAATCTTCCCCGCGGTTCGGTAGAGCACTAGACGATGACCACCATTCTCATCCTCCTGGCGCTGTTCGCGCTGCTGCTGGTCGGTGTGCCGGTCGCCTTCACCCTGGCCGGCCTCGGTTTCGGCCTGCTCTATTTCGGCGGCTTCTCGCCGCTGATGGTGCCGCAGGGGCTGCTGTCGGCGGCCGACAGTTTCGTGCTGATCGCCGTGCCGCTGTTCCTGTTGATGTCCAACGTGCTGCTGAAGGGCGGCGTCGGGCGCGATCTCTTCGCCGCCGTGCAGGCCTGGGTCGGCCACTGGCCGGGCGGGCTCGCCATCGCCACCATCCTGTCCTGCGGCGTCTTCGCGGCGATCTCCGGCTCCTCGGTCGCCACCGCCGCCACCATCGGCACCGTGGCCATCCCGGAAATGACCTCGCGCGGCTATCCGCGCCGCTTCGTGCTCGGCCTGCTGGCCGCCGGCGGCACGCTCGGCATTCTCATTCCGCCGTCGATCCCGATGATCGTCTATGGCGTCATCACCGAGGAATCGATCATCGCCCTGTTCCTGGCCGGCGTCGGGCCGGGCCTGCTGCTGATGGCGCTGTTCATCGTCTGGTCGGTGCTCTATGCGAGCTTTGCCGCCGACTACCAGCCGAGCCCCAAGGCAAGCTGGGACGAGCGCCGCCGCACGGCGATCCGCGCCCTGCCGACCGTGCTGCTCGCCGGCCTGGTGATCTCCGGCATCTATCTCGGCATCTTCACGCCCACCGAGGCGGCGGCCGTCGGCTTCCTCGGTTCGCTGGTCGTGGTCGGGCCGATCCTGCGCACCCTCGACTGGCCGAAATTCCGCGACGCGGTCGCCGAGGCGATGACGACGACGGTGGCGATCCTGCTGATCGTCGCCGGCGCCAAGGTCTTCGGCAAGGCGATCACCCTCTATCGCATTCCCCAGGACATCTCGCTGTTCCTGTCCGACCACATCTCGACCGCCGGCATGTTCGTGCTGGTGGTCGCCCTGGTCCTGCTGATCATGGGCCTGTTCCTGGAATCCCTGTCGATGATCCTGATCATGGTGCCGGTGCTCTCCGGCGCGCTGATGGCGCTCGGCATCGATCCGGTCTGGTTCGGCGTCTTCTTCGTCATCATGATCGAATGCGCGCTGATCACCCCGCCCGTCGGGCTCAATCTCTATGTGATACAGGCGGTCGGCAAGGCCAGCATGGGCGAGGTCGCCTCCGGCGTGCTGCCGTTCCTCGTCATCATGCTGGTCTGCGCCGCCGCCATCTTCTGGTGGCCCGGCATCGCGCTCTACATTCCCTTCCGGCTGTAGGCGCCCCGCCCGGTTTCTGCTGCCCGGTTTCCGCCGCCCGGTTCCTGACTGAAAGGCATGTCCATGTCCTCTCCCGCCGCGCGCCTGCGCGCCCATCTTGCCGCGACCCCGCTCACGGTGATGCCCTGCTGCTTCGACGGCCTGTCGGCCAAGCTGATCGGCGATGCCGGCTTTCCCGTCACCTTCATGTCGGGCTTTGCCGTCTCCGCCGCCCGCATCGGCGCGCCCGACACCGGCCTCATCTCCTATGGCGAGATGGTCGACACCGGCCGCAATGTCTGCGCGGCGACCGGCGCGCTGGTCATCGGCGACGGCGACACCGGCTATGGCAATGCCCTCAACGTCAAGCGCACCGTGCGCGGCTACGCCCAGGCCGGCTTTGCCGCGATCATGATCGAGGACCAGGTCGCGCCCAAGCGCTGCGGCCACACCCGCGGCAAGCTGGTCGTCGACCGCACCGAGGCCGTCAACCGCATCAAGGCGGCGGTCGATGCCCGCGAGGAGGGCGCCGACATTCTCATCCTCGCCCGCACCGACGCCCGCCACGGCCATGGTCTCGACGAGGCGCTGGAGCGCGCCGCCGCCTTCCGCGAGGCCGGCGCCGACCTGCTCTTCGTCGAGGCGCCGCAGTCCGTCGAGGAGATGGAGCGGATCTGCCGCGAGGTGCCCGGCATCCACATGGCCAATCTCGTCGAGGGCGGCGCCACGCCGCTTCTGCCCCATGCCGAGCTTGAGCGCATCGGCTACCGGCTCGCCGCCTATCCGCTGACCCTGCTCTCCGCCGTGACCCGCGCCATGCAGGAGGCGCTGCAGGTGATCAAGGCAGGCCGCCATCCCGACGAGGCGCTGCTCGACTTCGCCTCCCTGCGCAAGGCGGTCGGCTTCGACGCCTATTACGAAGAAGAGGCGAACTACGCCGACCGTCGTGAGTGACACCATCTCACGACACTATCTCACGACACTATCTCACACCGGCGGCAGGCGGGGATAAGGTGTTTGCCGCTCGCCCCGCGCGGCGGGGATAAGTCGCTATTGCGGGCCGGAATGCCCGCCGCGCGCCGATTTCGAGAAAATTGAGACGGGTTAGGACCGGAAAACGCAAAATTTCTCAAAATTTTGCAAAATCCGTCTCGAAAATTCTCAATTCGGATTGTCGTTATCGAACAAGTGGTTGGCGTCGATTTCGGCAAGTTTCCGCAAGGAGATGATCCATCGCCGCTCTGCCGGCGTAAACCGCTACGAGACCGAAAGCGCGACGGCAATCCCGATCTGCCGCTCGACCAAACGCTTCCGCTCTCAGCCGGAACGCCTGCCCGATCGGCCGACCGGCCCGGAGGCCGCTCTCCCCCGGAGCGGCCTCTTTTTTGCGTCAAAGCGCCGGCTTGCGCGCCAGCCAGTCGGTCGCCTGCTCATAGGCTTTCGCCGCCCGCAAGACGCCGAGATCGTCGCGCGGTCGGCCGATGATCTGGATGCCGGCCGGCACTCCGGACGCCGAGAAACCGGCCGGGACCGCCACCACGGGCAGGCCCAGAAGGCTTGCCGGAACAACGACTTCCATCCAGCGGTGGTAGGTGTCCATCGCCCGGCCGCCGACCTCCTTGGGCCAGTCCAGATCGACGTCGAACGGAAACACCTGCGCCGTCGGCAGGATCAGGATGTCGACCGTTTCGAACAGCCGCAGCACCGCCCGGTGGAAGGCGCTGCGCACCACGCTCGCCTCCTCCAGCCGGGCCAGCGCCAGCGCGCGGCCGCGCTCGATTTCCCAGATTGCCGCCGGTTTCAGCTTGTCGCGGGTGGCCGCCGCCTCATAGAGGCCGCCGAGTTTTCCGGCGACCCGCCAGCTCCGCAGATCCGCCCAGGCCTGAAAAATCCGCTCCGGATCGAAGCCCGGCGCCGGCTCCTCGACCCGGCAGCCGAGCCCGGCGAAGACGTCGACCGCCGCCCGGCACAGCTCCAGCAGTCCCGGCTCGAACGGCAGATGTCCGCCAAGATCGCCGAGCCAGCCGACCCTGAGACCGGCAATGTCGGACCGGATCGGCGGCACGAATTCGGACCCGTCGCCCGGCAGCGATTGCGGCGCGCGCGGGTCGTACCCGGCCTGCACCGACAGCAGCAGCGCCAGATCGTCGACGCTGCGCGCCATCGGCCCTTCCGTCGCCATCGTGTCGAAGAAACTCTCCGGGCCCGGCCCCGACGGCACCCGGCCGTAGCTCGGCCGCATGCCCAGCACGTTGCAGAAACCGGCCGGATTGCGCAGCGATCCCATCATGTCGCTGCCGTCTGCCACCACCAGCAGGCGCGCGGCCAGCGCTGCCGCCGCCCCGCCGCTGGAGCCGCCGGCGCTGCGCGTCCTGTCGTAGGGGTTGCGCGTCGGCCCGAACAGCGGGTTGTAGGTATGCGAGCCGAGGCCGAATTCCGGCACGTTGGTCTTGCCGATGAGAAGGCCGCCGGCCGCCCGGATCCGCGCCACCTGGATGCCGTCCTCCTCCGGCACTTGGCGGGCGAAGACCGGCGAGCCCATCGTCGTCGGAATGCCGGCGGTCATCGCCAGGTCCTTGATCGCCTGCGGGATTCCGTGCAGCGGCCCGCGCGAGCGCCCCTCACTGAGCTCGACGTCGGCCGCCTCCGCCTCGGCCAGCAGCGCATCGCCGTCGCGCAGCGAGACGATGGCGTTGATCGCCGGATTGACCGCCTCGATCCGCGCCAGCGTCGCCTCCATCACCTCGCGGGCCGACACGTCGCGGCCATGGATCTTGCGCGAAAGCTCGACGGCGGACAGTTCGAGCAGCTCTTGTAACGACATCGGCGGAACCCTTGGGGCTGGGGCCGCCGGCTGTGCGGGCGCAGGGCCGGCCGGCGGCAAACGGGGCGGGACTGTGCGCGGGAGACTGAAGCCCCCCTCGCGCCAGTTACTTGAAATGTCACATGTTTCGGCGCGAATGCCAAGGGCGGGCGCCTGGAGATAGGCAGGCTCCTACAGCGCCGAGGCGCGGCGCAGCCAGTCCGGCTTTTCCAGGCAGTAATAGCCGGAAATGCGGCTGATCGTACCGGCGCGCTTCCAGTCGTTGAGGACGCGGCTGACGTTTTCGCGCGCCGCCCCCGCCATGTTGGCGATGTCGGCCTGCGACAGCTTGTAGTGGATCAGGATGCGGTCCTTGTCGACCGGCTTGCCGAACGTGTCGGCGAGCTGCAGCAGCGTCTGGGCGACGCGGCCGGGCAGCGGCAGGAAGGAGCGGGCCGCCAGCACGTCGTTGGCCTGGCGCAGCCGCTGGCCGACGATGTAGAGCATGTGGCGGTAGAGCGCCGGGTTCTCGTCGGCGAAGCGCTCGAAGGCGTGCTTCTCGATGAAGGCGAGGCGGGTCGGCTTCAGCGCGGTGACGGTGGCCGAGCGCGCCCGTCCGTCGAGCAGGGCGAGCTCGCCGACGATGGCGCCGGGGCCGAGCACGGCCAGCAACTGCTCGTCGCCCTCGACGCTGACGATCGAGACCTTGAGCGAGCCTTCCAGGATCGCGTAGCAGCCGTTGCCGGGATCGCCGGACTCGAACAGGATGGCGCCCGGCTTCACCGACATCGGCCGCGCCAGCGCGGCGAGACCGGCGGCGAGATTGCAGTCGAGCCCCTCCATGGAGAAGCTGTTCTCGAGGAAGTTCCTCAGTTCGACCATGTGTCCTGCCTCGATTCGTCGCCACGATGGACGCGCAGTGTCGGGGCTGGCGCATGAATGCCGCATGAACTGGAGGATGCGCCGGTGCGACTGCCCCGTCGCGCCGGACCGGAATGGCCCCGTTGCGCCATTGTACGGCGGTTTCGCCCGCAGCAAAGCGATTATGTGACCGTCGTCACTGTAACCGGGCCGCCGCGCCCCTATATCAAGAACAACAGGCGCTGCTCTCCTGACCTGGCAGCGCCCCTCCCGAAAAACCGGCCCCCCATCCCCGCGGGGGGCCGGTTTTCGCGTTTCTGGCCTTCGGGCCGCGCGTCAATACAGGAAAATGTCCTTTTCCATCAGCAGCAGCGGGAACGTATCCCCGCGGAAGAAGGCGAACTGGGCGCTGCGCGTATCGAGCCGGGCGCGCGGCTCCGCCCGCCGCAGCCGATCGTCGATCTCGCCCGGCTGGCAGAACACGACGGTGCGGTCGGCGAGCCCGTCGAGCCCGCGGCGCAGATGCTGGACATGGGCCCCCTGGTCGATGGCCTCGGGAAAGTCGGGGCCGCGCTCCAGCACCTTGAGACCGGCATCGCGCGCATCGCGGGTGAAGCGCGCGGCGGCGCGCGGGCTGAGTTGCGGCATCACGATGCGCGGCGGCCAGCGGCGCAGGGCCGCCTGCTTCAGCACCACCCGGGCGAGGGCGGGAACGGCCAGCAGGTCCTCCGCCACATGCAGGAAGTCTGCCGGACGCTGGTAGAACTCCTCGAAACAGGTGATCTGCGCCTCGACCTCCTCCGCCAGCATCTCGTCGGGCAGCAGCCGCAGCGCCCCCCACCAGCGCCACCAGCGCGCCTTTGGAAACCGGTTGCCGAACTGGCTGCGCGCGCGCATCGACAGCGGCGCGAAAGGATGGGTGAGCGTCAGCGTCAGGCCGACCAGGGTCCGGTGGCGCACGCTGTCGACCGTATCGCGCAGCGGCAGGTATTCGCGCGACCACAGGTCGGAGACGACGAGACACCCCACGGCGGACAGCGCGCCGGCCGAGATCAGCTCGCGCAGGGCCCTGTCGACGCCGAAGGCCAGGCCGTAGTCCGGTGAGGTGAGAAGGATCCGTTTCATGGCGGAATTCTATGCAGCGGCGGGCCGGCCGGCACCAGTGTCAATTTTGCCGGCTCGGCTTGCCGGGCGGCTCAGGGAAGCGGGTAGACCGGATCGAACGGCGTGCCGGCATGCGGCTCGGCCACCCGGTAGACGACAAGGCGTTCGACCGGCGTGCCGTCCGACCGGCGGGTCAGCACGGCGATCTGCTCGACCTCGGCAAAGCGCGCCGACAGGCGCTCCGTGCCCGGATCGCGCCGCTCCTGGGCGACGAAGAGGGCAGGGCGGGCGACACGCTCGGGATCCGGATCGGGCCGCATCGCGTAGCGGATGCGCTGGTCGACCTGTTCCACCGGCATCGCCCGGTCGAGCTGCCAGGCAAGCTGCGCGTTGAGGCCATAGGCGTCGGTGGCGATCCAGGCCGCCTCCTGCTCGGCCGCAAGCCGTTGCAATTCCGCGCCGATCTCCGCCCAGCCGCGGATCTGATGCGTCGGATCCTTGCGGGCGAGGGCGCCGGTCAGCGGCACGACCGCATGGACATAGACGATCAGCGACACCGCAAGCCCAAGGGCGATCGCGACGGCCGAAAACCGCTGCCAGACCCGCGCGCCGGGCCATGCCGGCGGCCGGGCGGCAATCAGCGCGGCGGCAAGGGCGATCACCGGAAACAGCGGCGCCGGCCAGTTGCCCTGCACGCGCGAATGCAGCGAATGCGCCAAGAGGTAGACGACGAAAGGCAGGCTGGTCCACAGCAGCAGACCGCCCGCCGGCTCGCCCCGCAGGGCCGCGCGGGCGATCCGCACCAGGCCGATGCCGGCCAGCACCGCGACCAGCGGATTGGCAAGGCCGACAACCGCACCGACGAATTCCGGCAGGTAGCGCGTGCTCCAGCCCTCTGGCACGGCGCGGCCGAACTGCTTGCCGAAGGAGGCCCAGTCATGCGCCGCGTTCCAGCCGATCACCGGCAGCACCAGGGCGATCGCCAGCAGCCCGCCGGCCCAGAGCTGCCAGGCGCCCCACCAGCGCCGCGCCTGCGGCACGAAGACGAGATGGAGCACGATGCCGGCGCCGAGAAACAGCACCGAATACTTGGCATTGAGCCCGAGCCCGGCGAACAGGCCGACGGCGAGCCACCACCACGGGTTTTCGCTCGCGGTCAGCTCGGCCAGCGCCCAGAGGGCAAGACCCCAGAACAGCACGGACGCCGCGTCCGGCGTCGCCAGCAGGCTGCCGGCACCGATCAGCAGGCTGGCATTGAGGAACAGCACCGCATAGCCGGCCTCGCGCGCGCCATAGAGCAGCAGGCCGGTGCGCCAGATCGCCGCCGAGCCGATGGCGGCCGACAGCACGGAGAGGAACCGCAGGCCGAGCGCGGTGTCGCCGAACAGCGACTGGCCGAGGAAGGCGAACCAGGCGACCATCGGCGGGTGATCGTAATAGCCGGCGGCGGGATGCAGCCCCCAGAGCCGGTAATAGGCCTCGTCCTCAGCAAGGCCGGCCTTGGCGGCGACCAGCAGCCGCAGCACGGCGAGGGCGGCGACGAGCAGCGCGAGGGGCAGCGGGCGCAGCCACAGCGGCAGGGCCCCCGCTGCCGTGCCGCCCGGCTGGATTGCCTCGTTGTTGGAGCCGTGTCCCGCCATCTCGTCGTCCTTGTCGCGCGCGAAGGCCTACGCCTCAGGCCTTGCGCCAGGTCAGCACCGAGCTTGCCGCATAGTTCCACACCGCGCCCATCACCGCGCCGGCAAGGCCGGCGAGCCCGACCAGGATGCGCCCGGCATCCTCCTGATAGACCAGCGAGGCGACGCCGACATTGGCGACGACGCCGACGCTGCACACCACATAGAAGGTCAAGAGGCCGCGCAGGGCCGCGAAGCCGCGCAGCCGCCGGTCGCGATAGGTCAGGCGGTTGTTGAGCCAGAAATTGGTGGTCATGGCGACGAAGGTCGCCGCCGTCTGCGCCACCGGGAAGGAGAGGCCGCCGATCTCCAGCAGCGCGAACAGCGCCGCCATATGCACGACGACGCCGGACGCGCCGACCAGCATGAACATCAGGAAGCGGATCGAGACCAGGTCGCCGACGAGCTTGGACAAGACGAGCCCCAGAAAGTCGAGCGCCACCAGCGTGTCGAGCTTGCTCTCGCCATGCAGGCGCTCTCGGAAGACGAAGGGAAGCTCGACGATGCGCAAGGAGCCGCGCGCGGTGGCGACGATGTCGAGCAGGATCTTGAAGCCCTGCGACGAGAGGCCGGGCGCCAGCCGCTCCACTTCGGTGCGGCGGATCATGAAGAAGCCGCTCATCGGGTCGGACAGGGTCACCTTCAGCAACACCCGCGCCAGCCGGTTGGCAAGGCCGGAGCCGGAGGCACGCACGCCGGAAAGCCCGGTGCCGACGTCGCCGCCTTCCACATGGCGGCTGGCCACCGCAAGGTCGGCCGCGCCGTTGGACAGCGCCGCCAGCATCTTCGGCAGCAGGGTCTCGTCATGCTGCAGGTCGGCATCCATCACCGCCACATAGTCGGCGGAGGACGCCAGCATGCCCTCGACGCAGGCGCCCGACAGGCCGCGCCGCCCGACCCGGCGGATGACGCGCACGCGCGGATCACGCGCGGCGATGGCGCGAGCGACATCCGCGGTGCCGTCGGGCGAGTTGTCGTCGACGACGATCGCCTCCCAGGCGATGCCGGCCAGCGCGGCGTCGAGCCGGTCGATCAGGACGGGCAGGTTGTCGCGCTCGTTATAGGTCGGCAGCACGACGGAAAGCCGCGCTGCGCCAAGCGGCGCCGTTTCGCTGGCCTCGCCCGTCTGCAGAATGCCGTCACCCGGCATGGGAACTCCGAACATCAAGGGGATCCAGTCTGTTTGACCGCCCGCGACCCGAGAGCCACTGCGGCGGAACCGCGCGGGACCATAGTCGGAACGCCCCCGAATGCAAGCGCCGATCCGCCGCGGCGCCCCGCGCGCGCCGGCGGCACTCTCCCCGCCATCCTTGCCCGCGCGGGCCGTTTCGTCTAGGAAACCGGCAACTGCAAGATCGCGCACTCCTTTTTGACCATGTTTGAAAAAGGCGCGCGCCCGCGATGGATTCCGATACGCCGATGGCCAAGAACACACCGTCCAAGCTGAAGGCCCGCCTGCCGCGCGGCTTCGTCGACCGCTCGGCCGCCGATATCCGTGCCACCGAGGCGATGCTGGCGAAGATCCGCGAGGTCTACGAGCGCTATGGCTTCGATCCGGTCGAGACGCCGGCCTTCGAATATACCGACTGCCTCGGCAAGTTCCTGCCCGACACCGACCGGCCGAATGCTGGCGTCTTCTCGGTGCAGGACGACGACGAGCAGTGGATGAGCCTGCGCTACGATCTCACCGCGCCGCTCGCTCGCCATGTCGCGGAAAACATCAACGAGATCCAGCTTCCGTTCCGCAGCTACCGCGCCGGCTGGGTGTTCCGCAACGAGAAGCCGGGGCCGGGCCGGTTCCGCCAGTTCATGCAGTTCGATGCCGACAGCGTCGGCGCGCCGGGCGTCCAGGCGGATGCCGAGATGTGCATGATGATGGCTGACACGATGGAGGCTCTCGGCATTCCGCGCGGGTCCTATGTCATCCGCGTCAACAACCGCAAGGTGCTCGACGGCGTGATGGAGGCCATCGGCCTGGGCGGCGAGGAGAATGCCGAGCGCCGGCTGACCGTGCTGCGTGCCATCGACAAGCTCGACAAGTTCGGCATCGAGGGCGTTCGCCTGCTGCTGGGCGAGGGCCGCAAGGACGAGAGCGGCGACTTCACCAAGGGCGCGGGGTTGAGCGAAGATCAAGTCGAGAATGTTAGTTCTCTCCTAGCGGCTGCGAGGTTTTCGCAATGGAGAAGCGGTAACTCAACTCTCCCGCTTGAGGAATTCTATGATTTTGCCCTTGAGAGCGATCAGAAAGGTAGCTGGACGAAAGGAAATTTCGTTGACTGGGTAATTAAGGATAGACCGAAAGTCGAAACTATGGTCAGTCCAGCCGAGTATTTGAGGGAGGTTTCTCATAAATATCTTGAGAAATTCGGAGAAAAATTTGGGAGTGCGATCGAGGAGCTCGTGTCGCTCGTTGAGCTATGCGAGAGGTCTGAATATTCTAACGAGCGTATTCAAGCTGATGTGACTTGTGTACGCGGGCTCGAATATTACACCGGCCCGGTCTACGAGGCCGAGTTGCTGTTCGACGTTACCAACGAGAAGGGCGAGGTCGTGCAGTTCGGCTCTGTCGGCGGCGGCGGGCGCTATGACGGCCTGGTCAAGCGCTTCACCGGGCGCGACGTGCCGGCGACCGGCTTTTCCATCGGCGTCTCGCGCCTGATGAGCGCGCTGAAGAACCTCAAGAAGCTTCAGGCCGACGAGGTCGTCGCCCCCGTGCTGGTCACGGTGATGGACGGCGACACGGAAAGCCTTGCCCGCTACCAGAAGATGACGCAGGAGCTGCGCGCTGCCGGCATCCGCGCCGAGATGTATCAGGGCAACTGGAAGAAGTTCGGCAACCAGCTCAAATATGCCGACCGCCGCGGCTGCCCGCTCGCCATCATCCAGGGCGGCGACGAACGGGCCGAGGGCACTGTCCAGATCAAGGACCTGATCGAGGGCAAGCGGCTTTCCGGCGAGATCGCCGACAACGTCACCTGGCGCGAGAGCCGCCCGGCGCAGGTCAGCATCCCCGAGGCCGACATCGTCGCCACCGTGCGGCGGATGCTGGCCGAGCAGGCCGAGGACCGCGCCCGCCAGGACGGCGATGCGGGAGTGACCAAGTGAGCCCCGCCACGAACCCCGCCGGGCCGCAGGCCGCGCGCTACGCGGCCCTGACCGCGCTGTTCGAGACCGCCGGCTTTCCCGCTGTCGAGCCGGCGATCCTGCAGCCGAGCAGCCTGTTTCTCGATCTGATCGGCGAAGACATCCGTGGCCGCATGTACCTGACCTCGGACGCGGCCGGCGAAGAGCTGTGCCTGCGCCCGGACTACACGATCCCGGTCTGCCGCGCCCATCTCGACGGGCCCGGCGCGACGACCCCGGCGCGCTATTCCTATTGCGGCCCGGTGTTCCGCCAGCGCCGCGAGGGTGCCGGCGAGTTCATGCAGGCCGGCGTCGAGTGCTTCGGCCGGCCGGACGAGGCCGAGGCCGACGCGCATGTGCTGGCGCTGGCGCTGGAGAGCCTTGCAACGCTCGGCGTCGACGATGCGACGATCCAGATCGGCGACGAGGCGCTGTTCCGCGCCGTGCTCGACGGGCTGGATCTTGCGCCCGTGTGGCGCCGCCGGCTCGGCGAGCTGTTCGGCGAACGCGACCGGCTGGACGCGGCCATCGCCGCCATGACCGGCGGCGTGCCGGAGGGCGCGATGCCGGCCCCCGCCTTGATGCGGGCGCTCGACGGCGTCGATCCCGCAACCGCGCAGCAGGCCGTTGCCGAGCTGCTGCGGCTTTCCGGCCTGCGCCCGATCGCCGGCCGCAGCGCTGCCGACATCGCCGGCCGGCTGCTGGAGCAGGCGGCGCTCGCCACCCATGACAGCGGCACCGACCGGGCGGCGGAGCTGCTCTCCGCCTTCCTGGCGATCCGTGGCCGTCCTCGCGAGGCGGTGACGGCGCTGGAGGCCTTCGCGACCCGCTCGGGGCTCGATCTGGCTGCCGCGCTTGCCGGCTTCACCGCCCGGCTGGACGCGCTGGAGGCGGCTGGCGTCGATGTGGGGAACCTCGAGTTTTCCGCCGATTTCGGCCGCCGGCTCGATTACTACACCGGCTTCGTCTTCGAAATTCACTCGGCCTCGCGCAAAGCGGCAGGCCAGATCGTCGGCGGCGGCCGCTACGACCGCCTGCTCGCCCTGCTCGGCGCCGAGACCCATATCCCGGCGACCGGCTTTTCCATCTGGCTCGACCGGATCTGAGGCGCAGTGTCATGACCCATTCGCCGGAAACCGCCGCCCAGCCGCTGATCATCGCGGTGCCCTCCAAGGGACGGCTGCAGGACAACACCCACGACTTCTTCGCCCGTGCCGGCCTGCCGGTCGGCCGTCCGGGCGGGGCGCGCAACTATCGCGGCCGGCTCGGCCGCTTTGCCGCCTCCGAGGTGGAGATCGCCTTCCTGTCGGCCTCCGAGATCGCCCGCGAGCTCAGCACCGGACAGGCGCATCTGGGCGTCACCGGCCTCGATCTCGTGCATGAGACGATCTCGCGGCCCGAGGAGCTGGTGCATGTGGTCACCCCGCTCGGCTTCGGCTTCGCCGATGTGGTTGTCGCCGCGCCCGATGCCTGGATCGACGTGTCGACCATGGCCGATCTCGTCGACGTCGCCTCGCATTTCCGCGCCCGCAACGGCGGGCGGCTGCGCGTCGCCACCAAATATGTGGCGTTGACGCGGGCCTTCTTCGCCCAGCACGGCCTGTCCGACTACCGCATCGTCGAAAGCGCCGGCGCGACCGAGGGCGCCCCGGCCGCCGGTACGGCGGAGCTCATCGTCGACATCACCACCACCGGCTCGACGCTTGCCGCCAACAATCTCAAGGTGCTGGACGACGGCGTCATCCTGAAGAGCCAGGCGCATCTCGTCGCCTCGCTGAAGGCCGAGTGGACGCCGGCGCAGCTTGCCGCCGCAAGGGTCATCCTCGACCGGATCGCGGCGGAGGAGCGGGCCCGCTCGCATCGCGAGATCCGCGCGCTGGTGCAGGCGCCGGAGCTGACCGCCCGCACGGCGGCCGAGCAGTTCGGCGCGGTCGCGCCCTTCGGCACCCAGGTCGGCCAGCCCTTGCTGCTGCACTGCCCGGCGGATCGCGCCGCCGACTGCGCCACGCTGCTGCGCGACCACGGCGCCCCGCATGTCAGCGTGACGACGCTCGACTACGTCTTCACCGCCGCCAACCCGCTGTTCGAGCGGCTCGCCGCCCAGGTGAGCGGCTGACGCGCTAGGAACGCCTGCCCGCCGGCTCAGTAGTGCGGCGGCTTGGCCACCGGCACATTGCCGGCGGCGGCGTCTTCCAACTCCTCGACATGCTCGCCCAGGGCCGCCAGGCGGCGGCTCAGCATGTCGATCTGGTCGGCCTGTCGGGTGACCACCTCGTTGAGCTCCTCGACGGTGCGCGTCTGGAAGGCGAGCTGCTCTTCCAGCCGCTCGATGCGGGCCAGCGTATCGCGGTCCATGGCACTCTTCCTCGGCTCTTCTCGTCGGGTCTTTCGGGCCGGCCTTTCCAGGCAGCCTTGCGGCCCTCGCCATACCTCTTGCGCCCGCCGCTGTCCATGTGGGCAGGGCGGGCTTCAAACGCAAATGGGCGGCCCGAGGGCCGCCCATTCGTTGTTTCTGGCTTTGGACTTCTTTTTTTTCGCATTTGCGCGACGCGAAGCTTCGCTCCGCTGGAAAATGCTTAGAAGTCCATGCCGCCACTGAAACCGCCTGTTGGCGGTTTCAGGATGCCCGATGATGGGCGGCTTGATGGACTTCTTAGAAGTCCATGCCGCCTCTGAAACCGCCTGTTGGCGGTTTCAGGATGCCCGGTGATGGGCGGCTTGATGGACTTCTTAGAAGTCCATGCCGCCCATGCCGCCGCCCGGCATCGCCGGAGCCGGCGAGTCCTTCTTCGGCAGCTCGGCGACCATCGCCTCGGTGGTGATCAGCAGACCGGCGATCGAAGCCGCGTCCTGGAGGGCCGTGCGCACGACCTTGGTCGGGTCGATGATGCCGGTTTCCACCATGTTGACGTACTTTTCGGTCTGGGCGTTGAAGCCGAACGTCTCGTCGCTGTTCTCCAGGATCTTGCCGACCACGATCGAACCCTCGACGCCCGCGTTCTGGGCGATCTGGCGGATCGGAGCCTCAAGAGCGCGCAGGACGATCTTGATGCCGGCCATGATGTCCGGATTGTCGGAGGTCAGCGCCTCGACAGCCTTCTTGGCACGCAGCAGGGCAACACCGCCGCCCGGGACGATGCCTTCCTCGACGGCCGCGCGGGTCGCGTTGAGAGCGTCGTCGACGCGGTCCTTCTTTTCCTTCACCTCGACCTCGGTCGCACCGCCGACGCGGATCACCGCGACGCCGCCAGCGAGCTTGGCCAGACGCTCCTGCAGCTTCTCGCGGTCGTAGTCCGAGGTGGTCTCCTCGATCTGCGCCTTGATCTGCGCCACGCGGCCCTCGATGTCGGCCTTGTTGCCCGACCCGTCGACGATGGTGGTGTTCTCCTTGGTGATGGAGACCTTCTCGGCGGTGCCGAGCATGTCGAGCGTGACGTTCTCGAGCTTGATGCCGAGATCCTCGGAGATCACCGTGCCGCCGGTCAGGACGGCGATGTCCTCGAGCATGGCCTTGCGGCGGTCGCCGAAGCCCGGAGCCTTGACGGCGGCGATCTTCAGGCCGCCACGCAGCTTGTTGACCACGAGCGTGGCAAGCGCCTCGCCCTCGACGTCCTCGGCAATGATCAGCAGCGGACGGCTGGACTGGACGACGGCCTCGAGGATCGGCAGCATGGCCTGCAGGTTCGAGAGCTTCTTCTCGTGCAGCAGGATATACGGCTTCTCCAGCTCGGCGACCATCTTCTCGGCGTTGGTCACGAAGTAGGGCGACAGGTAGCCGCGGTCGAACTGCATGCCCTCGACAACCTCGAGCTCGGTCTCGAGCGACTTGGCCTCCTCGACGGTGATCACGCCCTCGTTGCCGACGCGCTGCATCGCGCTGGCGATGTCCTCGCCGATCTGGGTGTCGCCGTTGGCCGAGATCGTGCCGACCTGCGCCACTTCGGCGGAGGTGGAGATCTTCTTGGAGCGGGCCTCGAGGTCCTTGACGGCGGTCTGGGCAGCGAGGTCGACGCCGCGCTTCAGGTCCATCGGGTTCATGCCGGCGGCAACGGCCTTGACGCCCTCACGGACGATGGCCTGGGCCAGGACGGTCGCGGTGGTCGTGCCGTCGCCGGCGATGTCGTTGGTCTTCGACGCGACCTCGCGCACCATCTGCGCGCCCATGTTCTCGAACTTGTCCTCAAGCTCGATTTCCTTGGCGACGGAGACGCCGTCCTTGGTGATGCGCGGGGCGCCGAAAGCCTTGTCGATGACGACGTTGCGGCCCTTCGGGCCAAGCGTCACCTTGACGGCGTTGGCGAGGATGTCGACGCCGCGCAGCATGCGGTCGCGGGCGTCGGAAGAGAACTTGACGTCTTTGGCAGCCATTTTCATGTCTCCATGTGGTTTGGATCATCGCGGTGTCGCGCCTGCGGCCTGAAGAAGGCTTGCGGCGAGCGACCGCGAAAAGGACGAAAAAAGCGCGGTGCGGCTTAGCCGACCACGCCCATGATGTCGCTTTCCTTCATGATCAGCAGGTCCTGACCGTCGATCTTGACCTCGGTGCCGGACCACTTGCCGAACAGCACGCGGTCGCCGGCCTTGACGTCCAGCGCGATCAGGTCGCCGTTCTCCTTGCGGGCGCCCGGGCCGACGGCGACGACTTCGCCTTCCTGCGGCTTCTCCTTGGCGGTGTCCGGAATGATGATGCCGCCGGCGGTCTTCTCCTCGGAGTCGACGCGGCGCACAACAACGCGATCATGCAGAGGACGGAACTTCATGTCGTGCTCTTTCCTTTTGGGGCCAGCGTGGTACTTGTCGCGCCGGCGCCCCTCCGTCGGGGTCGCCCGGATCGCCGACCACGTTGGCACTCTGTGAATGAGAGTGCTAACAGCGCGCTTGATGTAGGCGCCTCTCCTGCACCTGTCAATGGTCTCCCGCGCCGCTTTTTGCTGCGGCACCAGGCACCCGGAGATCCACCGGGACGGGCACCCGGACACGCACCTTCTGAAAACACGGTTTCCGGGGCCCTGACGGGTCTTGAAAAGGTTTTGGCAAGGCCGGCGGTGTAGGCTCCGGGCCATGATGAAGTTCCTGCGCCTCGCCAGACGTTTCGCCTCAGACAGCCGCGGCAGCATCGTGGTGCCGCTTGCCGTATGCACCGGCGTCTGTCTGCTCGTGATCGGCGCGGGTATCGATTACACCCGGGCCTACAATGTGAAGGTCAATCTGCAGGCGGCGGCAGACGCGACGGCGCTCGCTGCCAACTACAGCAGCCAGGGACTGTCCGAGGCGAAGGTCAAGGCCAATGCCGAGGCCTATTTCGCCGCGATCTACAAGGGGAGTTCCGACGGGGTCGCGCTCGACGTGTCGGTGGTGAAGGGCACGGTGACGGTGAGGGCGCAGAAGCCGGTGCAGACCATGCTCGGCAGCATCATGAGCAAGAGTCACATCGATGTGCGGGTGGTCTCCGAGGCGGTTGTCGGCAAGGCGACCTTCGATGTGGTGATGGTGCTGGACAACTCCGGATCCATGGCCGGAAGCCGCATGACGACGCTGAAGAAGGCCGCCAAGGATCTCGCCGAGACGCTGTTCAAGATCAACGAGGACGGTGACAAGAAGGACCGGGTGAAGATCGGCCTCGTGCCGTTTTCCGAGTACGTCAATATTGGCGCCGACAAGGCCACCGAGTCCTGGATGGACCGGGAGGGACTGTCGCCGGTCCACTGGAAGAATTTCGAAACCCGTGCTGATGGCACACCGGATCCGGCCCTGTTCGACAGCAGGTATTTCGTCAACGGCAAGCCGAGCCGGTTCACGTTGTTCAAACAATTTGGCAGAACCGACTGGTTGGGCTGTGTCGAGGCGCGGCCGATGCCGTATGACGTTGACGACACGCCACCGTCCAAATCCAACCCGGCGACGCTGATCGTCCCGCAATTCGCCCCCGATGAACCCTCCACTGCCAACAGGCGCCGGGGCGACAGCTACTACAACAACTATCTCGATGATGACCGGGGAGCGTGCCAGCAATCGGCGAGTCAGGCCTATCGTTCATCCGGTATGACTCAGTGGGAATATGCCCAGAAGCGCTTGTGCAAGTACCGAAACCAGACATTGTCTCTTGGGACGAATACGAATTCCGGCCCCAACTACTGGTGCAAGACCCAGCCGATCACCGACTTGACCAGCGACAAGGCGAAGGTGCTCCGCGACATTCAGTCGATGGAAGCGACGGGTGGCACCAACATCCATCAGGGTGCGATCTGGGGTTGGCGGGTGCTTTCCCCCTCGGAGCCCTTCACCGAGGGACGGGAGGTGAAGAAGGATTCGGAGGAGGAGCATGTCCGCGTGCTCATCGTCATGACCGATGGCGAGCATACCTATTTCGGGCAGAACTCGTTCAACCGGACCGACTACGCAGCCTATGGCTACGGCACGGAAGAGCGGCTGGGCAACGGGGCGGACAATTCCTCGACCATTGCCCAGCGGATGGATGAGCGGCTGAAGCTGACCTGCTCCAACGCCAAGAAGGCCGGTGTGCAGATCTACACGGTGGCCTTCCAGATCACCGATGCGACCACCATCAAGATGATGAACGAGTGCGCCACGACCCCCTCCATGGCCTTCGACGCGAAGTCGAACAGCGCCTTGGTCGAAGCGTTTGAGCGCATTGCCGAGGAGATCACCAAACTCCGGCTGCAGAAATGAGCAGTCTTACTGCGCCGCAGGCGCGGTAACGGTGAAAGGCATCTCGGCCGAGGCGGTCTTGCCGCTCACCGTGTCGGTGAGCGTCGTCACCAGTCGGTAGTCGCCCGGCCGCAGACCTTCAAAAGCGAAGCTGAGCGTCGCATGGAATTCGCGCAGCCGGTTGCGGCTGTCGGCCCGCAGGTCGGCAAAGCCGGTCTGTTCGGCCAGCACCTGCCCCGACATGTTGAGCAGTTCGAAGCCGGCGCTGAGCCGCACGCCGTAGCCCGTCTCGGTCTTTTCGTGGCCGAAGCCGACCGGCTCGGCATAGACGGTGAGCGTGTCGCCCGCACCAAAGACCGCGTCGCCGCGGGGCGTGTACTGCCCGTAGCCGGTGGCGGGAGCTTCCGCGAAGGCGAGGGCGGCGAAGGAGAGCGGCGCCTCGTCCCAGGCCGCGTCGAGCACCTGATAGGCGCTGGCGAGGTCCTGGGGAAGCATGGTCTGCTGCGCAGTCGCCGTGGCAGGAAGCAGGACGACGAGGCTGGTGGCAAGCACCAAAGCCCTGGCAACGGACGCAGAGCCCGCCTTGCGCGGCCCACCGCCGACAGCCACCGCATCCCCGACCGAAGTGCCGAAACGAACCGACTTGCCCCTGATCATCCAAGCCCCACCCTGTTGAAGCCCCGCAAGGCGTATTTTGCGGCGCAACGTATAGAATGGCGCGGGGAAAACAACAAGATTATCCGGCAAAACCGGTGAACAGGGCGCCATCGCCGCCGTCGATGCGGTCGGTCCAGGACTGGCGCTTGCGATAGATGGTCGAGGGGCTGATCTCCAGCGCCGCCGCCGCCTTGGCGATGTTGCCGTCGAAGGCGTCGAGGGCGTCCTCGATGATCCGCTTTTCCTGCGCCCAGAGCGGTTCGATCTCGCCGCCCCGGCGCCGGGCGCCGAAGGCCGGCGCGCGGGCCGGATCGTGACGGGGCGACAGGCCGCCGTCGCCGAGCAGGAAGGCCGGCAGCATCTGCGCGGTCAGCGCCTCGCCCTCGTGCAGCACCACGGCCTGGCGGATGGCGTTTTCCAACTGGCGGACATTGCCCGGCCAGTCATAGGTGAGCAGCTTCTCGCCGGCGCAAGGGGCGATGCCGGAGAAGGCGCGGCTCTCTTCCTGGGCGTAGCGGGCAAGGAAGGCGTGTGCGAGCGGCAGGATGTCCTCGCGCCGGTCGCGCAGCGCCGGCAGGCGGATCGGCAGGACATGCAGCCGATAGAACAGATCCTCGCGGAACCGTCCGGCGGCGATTTCCACATGCGGGTCGCGATTGGTGGCGCACAGGATGCGCACGTCGACGGGCCTCGGCCGGGCATCGCCGATGCGCTGCACCGTGCCGGTCTGCACGAAACGCAGCAGCTTGGACTGCAGGGCAAGATCCATCTCGCCGATCTCGTCGAGGAACAGCGTTCCTCCGTCGGCGGCCTCCGCCGCGCCGGGACGGCTCTCCGAGGCGCCGGTAAAGGCGCCGCGCACATGGCCGAAGATCTCGCTCTCCATCAGCTCGCCGGGGATCGCGGCGCAGTTGATGGCGATGAGCGGGGCCGGACCGCGCGGCGAGCGGGCATGGATCGCGGCGGCGGCCAGTTCCTTGCCGCTGCCGGATTCGCCGGTGATGAAGACCGGGGCGGAGGAAGGGGCAATGCGGCGGATCTGGTCGTAGACCTCGCGCATGCGCGCCGAACCGCCGACGAAGCTCTCGAACCGGAACGGCTCGCGTCCGGCGGTGAGGTCGCGCGCCTCGCTCGCCGCTTGCGCGGCCTGGCGGCGCTGGCCCTCGCCGCGCGGCGGGCGGGTGTTCTGGATCAGGAAGCGGTCGATGCGCTCGGCCACCGCGACCGGATCGATCGGCAGGGTGATGACATCGTGCGCGCCGGCCTCCATCGCCGCAAGGCTGCGGCTGAGGGATTCCCGGGGGCTGACCGCCATCAACATCGCCTGCGGCTGCGCGGCGGCAAGACGGGACAGGTGTCCGTCCTGGCCGAGCGTTTCGAGATCGACGATCATCACGTCGGGGCGCACCTGGGTGCTGGCGGCGTAGAACGGCTCGAAACTGTGATAGGCGACGGGCGTCCCGCAGGGATGATCCATCGCTTGCGCGATCGAACCCGCCAACTCGCGGGTCGTACCGCCGCCATCGAGAACGGCCAATCGGATTTTACCCGCAGCGCCATGCATGGATTCCATGCTGTGGCGACCCCCTTTTGCTTCCGCCGAACACGCGGCATCGATTTGATTTGCAGATGGATTCTGAGCCGACATGGTAAACAAAATGTTTCTGTTCGGGTTTCGTGAAACAGGTCGCTGCGATCACGGCCCGCAATCCACAGCCGGCGGGCCGCCGCGGGCTTTGCTGGTCCACGAATTTCTGCGGATAGGTGGGGCTCTTCGCGAATGCTAGGTTGCAGTGCGATGCGGTGGCGACACTCCGTCCGCTACACGCCCAAAGGGACGCCCGAATGAGACGTATCCTGACCCTGCTCGTGATCCTGGCAGCGGCCGCCGCCGCCTTTGCCGCCGTTCGCTGGTGGCTCGACCGGCCGGTGCCGGTTACCGTGGCCGTCCCCCAGATGGGGCGGGCCGCCGAGGTGGTCTATGCGACGGGCGTGGTTGAGCCGGTGCGCTGGGCCAAGGTGACCAGCGTGCTGCGCGAGCGCATCGTCGAGTTGTGCAGTTGCGAGGGCGAGAGCGTTGAAGGGGGGCAGGTGCTCGGCCGCCTGGACTCCACCGCCGCGCGCGCCACCCTCGCCGAACTGGAGGCGCGCGCCCGGCTGTCGGAACAGGAACTGGAGCGGGCCGCCGGCCTGCTGGAGCGGCGGGTGGCGTCGCAGCAGGCCTTCGAGCGGGCCGAGCACGACCATTCGCGCAACGTGGCGCTGGTCGCGGCGCAGGCGGCACGGCTCGGCGACTACGAGTTGCGCGCGCCGATGGATGGCAAGGTCCTGCGGCGCGACGGGGAGGTCGGCGAGGTGGCTGAACCCGGCGCGGTGCTGTTCTGGGTGGGCCAGGAGCGACCGCTGCAGATCATCGCCGATGTCAACGAGGAGGACATTCCCCTGGTCCGGGCCGGCCAAAAGGCGGTGGTGCGCGCCGACGCCTTTCCCGGCAGCAGCTTCGAGGCCAGGGTCGACCGGATCACCCCCAAGGGCGACCCGGTTCTCAAGACCTATCGGGTCTATCTCGCCTTCCCGCAGGAGACGCCGCTGATGATCGGCATGACCAGCGACGTCAACATCGTCGTCCGCGAGGTGGAGAAGGCCATGCTGATCCCGCTTGCCGCGCTGGACGGCGATCGGGTGCTGGTGCTGGGCGGCGACGGACGCCTTGCCGAGCGGCGGGTCTCGGTCGGCATCCGTGGCATCGAGCAGGTGGAGGTGCTGGACGGGCTGGAGGCGGATGCCCGCGTCGTCTCGCCCTGGGCGGAAGGGTTGGCACCCGGCATGGCGGCGGTTGCGGCCGCATCGGAGGGGTAGGCCGGTGCCGTTGATCCTCTCCATCGCGATGACCCATGTGCGCGGGCGCCTGCGCCAGAGCGTCGTTTCCGTGCTCGGCGTGATGCTCGGTGTCGGCTTCTCCATCGCCATGGCGGCCCTGATGCAGGGATCGCAGGAGGATTTCATCGCGATGCTGGTCGACGCGATGCCGCATGTGGAGGTGAGCGACGAGACCCGCGATCCGGCGCCGCCGCCCGCCGCCAGCTTCTATGGCGCGGTCAATGTGATCGGCGCGCGGCCCGACGATGACACCCGCGGCCTGCGCAATCCGACAAGGCTGCGGGCGATGCTGGAGAGCTGGCTGCCCGGCCGCATGACCATGACCCTGGCCGGCCAGGCGGTGCTGCGCTATGGCGGACGGGACGTCGCGGTGTCGCTGACGGGAGTTGATCCGGCGAGCTATCTCAAGGTCTCGACGATCGGCGGCGACATGCGCACCGGCTCCTTCATCGAACTCGCCGCCAATCTCAACGGTATCGTGGTCGGCAGCGGCGTTGCCGAGAAGCTGGGCGCCCGTCTCGGCGATACGATAGCGGCGTCCACCTCGTCCGGTGCGGTGCGGCGGCTGAAGATCGTCGGCATCTACCACACCGGCGTCACCCAGGCGGACGATGCCACCGCCTATGCGATGCTGAAGACGGCGCAGGTGCTCTTCGCCCGCCCAGACGTGGTCAACCGGATCGCGGTGAAGCTGGACGACATCAACGCGGCGCGCTCTGTCGCCGCGCGGATCGAGCGCATGACCGGCTATCGCGCCACCTCTTGGCAGGAGGCGAATGAGGCTCTGATGGAGGTGCTCGTGGTGCGCAATGTCATCATGTACACCGTGGTCGGGGCGATCCTGCTGGTTGCCGGCTTCGGCATCTTCACCATCGTCTCGACCATCGTCCACGAGAAGGCCCGCGACATCGCAATTCTCAAGTCGCTCGGCTTCGGCCAGGGCGACATCCGCCGCATCTTCCTGGTCGAGGGGCTGGTGATCGGCGCCGTCGGCGCGGTGCTCGGCTCGATCCTCGGCTACCTGATCACGGTGGGGCTCGATTCGGTCACCTTCGAGGTGCGAACCAATGTGGAGATGACCTCGCTACCGCTGACCTACAGCCCGCTCCACTACCTGATCGCCAGCGGTTTCGCCTTGCTCGCCGCCGGCATTGCCGGCTACCTGCCGGCCCGGCGCGCGGCCAAGCTCAATCCGGTCGAGATCATTCGGGGGGCGTCATGAGCCCGGCCCCGAAGGACGGCGGCACCGCCGTTGCCCCGCAGCCGGTCGCGGTGCCGCTGATCGAGGCGCGCCGGCTGACCCGGGTGCTGCCCGGCACGGTGCCGGTGACCTTGGTGCGCGACATCGACCTGACGATCCGGGCCGGCGAATTCGTGGCGATCACCGGTCCTTCCGGCTCGGGCAAGTCATCGCTGCTCTATCTGCTGGGGCTGCTTGACCTGCCGAGCCAGGGAGAGGTGCTGATCGAAGGGGAAGCGACGCATCTGCTGTCCGAACGCCGGCGCGCGGCGATCCGCCTGTCGACGCTCGGCTTCGTGTTCCAGTTCCACTTCCTGCTGCCCGAATTCTCCATCACCGACAATGTGATGATCCCCATGCGCAAGCTCGGCCGGCTGCCGGCGCGCGAGATGCGTGAGCGGGCGCAAGGGATACTTGCCGATCTCGGGCTCGGCGATCACCTGCAAAAGCGCCCGGACCAGTTGTCCGGCGGCCAGCGCCAGCGGGTGGCGGTGGCGCGGGCGCTGGCCAACGAACCTCCGGCGATCCTGGCCGACGAGCCGACCGGCAGCCTCGACAGCAAGTCGTCGGACCAGGTCTTCGAGATCCTGCGCGCCCTCGTCGACGATCACGGCAAGACCGTGATCGCGGTCACCCACGATCTCGACATGGCCGCGCGCATGGACCGTCGCCTGCATCTGGTCGACGGGATGCTGGCCGACCCGTGAGCGCGAAGGGGAAGGGAAAAAGGCTCAGCCGGCGACGACGTCGTAGCCGGCCGCCTCGATCGTCTCCACGACCCGGTCGCGAGGAAGCTGCGTCTCGATGCGCGCCGCGCCGCTGGCGAGATCGATCTCGGCCGTGGCGGCCGGGTCGGCGGCGACGAGCGCCCGCTTCACCGAGGCGATGCAGCCGTTGCAGGTGATGCCGTCGATCTTCAGTTCGATCATGGTGGTTCCGCTCTCCTTTGCGCCGCGCCCGGCGGCGATACCTGTCATCCGCCGCAACAATGGGGCTTCCAGCAAGGGGAAGGTCAAGAGGCGCGGCTGCGGCCCGATGACGCCGCTGATGATCCCCACAAGGGCGCGCCGGAAGGCTTTCCCGCCTTCCGTGGCCTTATGAGGGCTGGAGACTCGGAAGAATCGTCGTATTCAGTCAGTATTCGAGGTAGGTTTGATTCGGCTTCGGCGGAAGCACGGACTTGGCCGGACGAGCATGGCACGCGCGACAAGCATCTTCATTTTCCTCTGCATGGGGGTGATCGCGGCCTCTGTCGCTGCGATCATGATGTTCCAGTTCGCCCGCCCCGCGGGCGAGGCGCTGACGCTTGGCCTGACCCTTCTGTGCACCATGATCGTCGTGCATCTCGTCTTCGCCCGTCAGCGCGACCGCGGCGATATCGCCGAGAAGGTCGCCGCGCTCGAGGAGCGGGTGCTCGAGGTCGACGAGGATGTCAGCAACATCGAGGGCCGGCTCAGCGGCATGGAGACCAACCTGCCGCGCCGTACCCGCGAAGAGATCGACCCGCTCTTCGCCGAAGTCGAGGTGCTGGGCAGCCTGATCAAGCAGATGGCCGAGGCGATGGCCGGCATGGAGGAGCGGATCGACGAGCAGGAGACGCGCCAGATCGCGCCGCCGCCGCCCGAGCGCTTCGCCGCCTATGAGGAGCCGCGCGCCCTGGGCTACAGCCAGCCGCCGGCGGGCCAGCACCATGCCCCTGCGGCGGGGTTTGGCGGTCAGCCGCCCTTGCGGGGGTATCCGGGCGAGGCTCCCGCGGTGCGGGGACCCGCTCCCGGCGACAGGCCGCTCTCCGCCCGTGCCGGGGAGCGCGCCGAGGACCCGGCCGGTCCGACAGGCGCGCACGCCATGGCGCGGGCTCGCGAGGAGGCGAGACCCGACCCGGAACTGCGCCGGGTGATCCAGGAGGCGCTCGACAACAACCGCGTCGACCTGTTCCTGCAGCCGATCGTCACCCTGCCGCAGCGCCAGGTCCGCGACTACGAGGCGCTGACCCGCATCCGCGATGCGCAGAACAATTATCTGGAACCGGTCGACTTCATCGCGGAGGCAACGCGGGCGCGGATGATGCCGGCGATCGACAACCTCATGCTGTTCCGCGCCATCCAGGTGCTGCGGCGGCTGTCGAGCCGCAACCGCCGGTCCGGCCTCTTCGTCAACCTGTCGACCCAGACACTGGTGGATGAGCGCTTCTTTCCTGGTTTCCTCGATTTCCTGCGCGCCAACGAGGGCTTCGCCGGTCAGTTGACCTTCGAGTTCACCCAGGACGACGTCAACGAGATGGGCGCGCTGGAACTGGAGAGCCTCGCGGCGCTGCACGAACTTGGCTACCGCTTCTCGATCGATCGGGTCCGCGACCTGAAGATGGACTTCAAGGCGCTGTCGGACCGAGGCTTCCGATACATCAAGTTGCATGCCGGCCGCCTGATCGGCACGGAGCACATGCCGGCGAGCCATATCCATCCGGCCGACCTCGGTGACCTGCTGCGCCGTTACGCAATGGAACTGATCGTCGACCATGTCGAGACCGAGGCGCAGGTGCTGGAGGTGCTCGACTACGACGCCCGCATCGGCCAGGGCTATCTGTTCTCGCCGCCGCGGCCGGTGCGCCCGGAGGTCCTGCAGGCGCGTCCGCCGCAACGCAACATGCGCCGCGCCGCCGAGTAGCCCACCGAAAGGCCTTACCGAACGAATGAAAAGCCCCGCCGGAGGGTCCTCCGGCGGGGCTGTGTTATTGTCGCAAAGGGGGGGCTGGCGGGGCGTGCTCCGGCGGGAGAGGGGCCTCAGGTCGTCGGCGTCATCCCTTTTCCGGACCGACGGTCACCACCAGCGGATCGACGCCCTTTAACAGGCGGGTGGCCACGGCGCGGACCTCATCCAGCGTCACCGCGTCGATGAGGTCGTTGCGGATGTCGATATAGTCGCGGCCGAGCCCTTCCACCTGGATGCCGAGCAACTGGTCGGCGATTTTGTCGGAGGTGTCGAAGCGCAGCGCATAGGAGCCGGTGAGATAGGCCTTGGCCTTGGCCAGCTCCTCCTCGCTCGGTCCCTTGTCGGCCATCCGCGCCATCTGCGCCCGGATCACCTCCACCGACTCGTCGGCGCGGTCGGCGCGGGTTCCGGTCACCGCCAGCCAGGCCCCGGTGTGCTGATAGGGCAGCAGGTAGGAGCCGACGGAATAAGCCAGGCCCCGCTTCTCGCGCACCTCTTCGAACAGCCAAGACGAGAATGTGCCCCCGCCCAGGATGTGGTTCATGACGAAGGCCGGGATGAAGTCCGGATCATCGCGCTTGAGGCCGGGCAGACCGATGCGGATCGAGGTCTGCGGCACGTCGAACGCCATATGTTCCATCGTGCCCCTGGCCATGGCGATGTCGGCGACCTCGGTCAACTCGCCAGTCTCCGGCAGCGCGCCGAAGACGCTGTCGAGCAGCGGCGCCAGCCGTTCGGCAGTGATGGCCCCGACAACCGTGATCTTCAGCCCCTGGCGGGTGAAGAGGCGGCCATGCAGGTCCTTCAGGTCCTGCGGCGACAGCGCGGCGACGCTCTCCTCGGTGCCGCGCGACGGCCGGCTGTAGGCGTGGCCCGGATAGGCGAGTTCAGCCCAGCGGCGTCCGGCGATGGCGTCCGGATCCTTCGCCTCGCGGCGCAACCCGGCGATGATCTGGCGTTTCATCCGCTCGGCCGGCTCTGCATCGAAGCGCGGAGCGGTGACCGCAAGGCGCAGCATCTCGAAGGCGTCGTCGATATTCGGCGTCAGCGTGCGCATCGCGCCGTAGAAATTGTCGCGCCCGGCATCGAAGCCGATCCGCACCGACAGGTCCTCCAGCCGCGTCTGGAAGGCCTGGGAGTCCAGATCCCCGGCCCCCTCGTCGAGCATTGCCGACAGGAGATTGGTCAATCCCTCGCCCCCTTCCGGATCCTGCGACGCGCCGCCCGCGAAGGCGAACTTGATGGCAACGATCGGAACCGTGTCGTCCTCGACCAGCCAGGCGCTGAGCCCACCCGGCGTGGTGATCTCCTGGATCTCCATGGCCGAGAGCGGGCGCGGGAGGGCGGCAAGGGTGGCGAGGAGAACGGCGAAGGCAACGAGCCCGCGGCCGAGCGCGGAGACGAGGCTCATGGGCGATGTCCTGTGCGGGGTGGCGAGGCGGATGGCGGAGCGGCTCATTGCTGGACCTCCTGCGCGGCGGCCGGATCCTGCGGTGCCGTCTGCGGCAGCGCGGCTGCCGCCTCTTCGCTTCCGCGCAGATAGGCGGTGACGGGGGACGCCGAAAACTGCGTTGCGGCAGCCGCCTTCACATCGTCGGAGGTGATGGCGGTGACGATGGCGGGCCAGTTGCGGATCTGCTCGATGGTGCCGCCGGTGGTCAGCGCCGCACCGAAGATGCGGGCAAGCGCCGACTGGCTATCCTGGGCGTAGAGCGCGGAGGACAGCAGGCTCTTCTTGGCGCGCTCCAGTTCCTCGGTGGTGACCCCCTCGGCGGCGATCTGCCTCAGCACGTCATGGGCCGCCTCGCCGAGGTCCTTCAGCTCCGTTCCATCGGCCGGCACCGCGTAGATCATGAAGACGCTGTCGTCGAGGGCGCCCGAGCGATACCAACTGCCGGCGGAGGCGGCGATACCGCGCTCGACGACCAACTGACGGTAGAGGCGGCTGGTACTGCCGCCGCCCAGGATCTCCGACAGGATCTCCAGCGCAGGGGCCTGGTTGTCCTCGGCGGTGTTGTAGCTCGGCACGACCCAGGCCTTGCGCATGTTCGGCTGGTTGACGCGGGCATCGGAATAGGTGACCTCGCGCGCCCCCGGCAGGACCTGGACCTTGGCGCGCTGCCGCTCGCCGGGCTCGGCCCGGCGCGCCACCTTGCCATAGGTCGCCTCGGCGAGGTCGCGCACCTCGTCGACGGTCACGTCGCCGGCAATGATCACAACCGCATTGTTGGGCGTGTAGAAGCGGTTGTAGAAGTCGATCGCGTTCTGGCGGTTGAGGACGAGGATCTCATCCTCCCAACCGATCACCGGTGTGCCGTAGGGATGGTTGACGAAGAGCATGCTGTCGAGCGTCTCGCTGAGGATCGAGCCGGGATCGCTGTCGACACGCTGGCGGCGCTCTTCCAGCACCACGTCGCGCTCCGGCAGCACCACCTCATCGCTGAGCACGAGATTGTGCATGCGATCGGCCTCCATCTCCATCATCTCGCGCAGATGCTCGCGGGCAACGCGCTGGAAATAGGCGGTGTAATCCTGCGCGGTGAAGGCGTTCTCCTGGCCGCCGATCTCGGCGATGCGACGGGAGAAGGTGTTGCCCGGATTGTCCTTCGTGCCCTTGAACATCAGATGTTCGAGGAAATGGGCGATGCCGGACATGCCCTCGGGCTCGTCGGCGGCTCCCACCTTGTACCAGATCATATGGGTGACGACCGGCGCACGCCGATCGGGAATGACGACGACATCAAGCCCGTTGTCGAGGGTGAAGGCACTCATGTCGCCGCCGATCCGGATGTCGGCGAAAGCGGCGGCATCGGCGGCCTGGGGCGCTTCGGCGCGCGCGGCGATGGCAGGTGCGATGGCCAGCAGCGCGGCAAGGGCGAGGCGGGTGAGCAGGCTGCGAGCCGTCGGAACGCGGCGCGGCGGCTGGAAAAAAGGTCCTGAGAGAGGCGACAAGGTACGATCTCCGGAAAGGGGTCCCTGCCGACGAGATATAGGCGGGCGGGCGGCAAAGGACCCGTGAACTTTTCGTAAGGTCCGCAGCGGCGCGGCTTGCGCGCGCGTCCACGGCAACAAAAAGGCCGGGGCAAGGCCCCGGCCGGACAGGCTCCTGGCTCTGGCGGTGCCCGCGCGTCAGCGCAGGGTGCGGGCCGACTGGCCGTCCATCACCCGCTCGATGTCGGACACCCTGGGCTGTTCGGCCACCCGGCCGACCTTGGGCATCGGCGCGTTGCCGGCAGGTGTCGAATAGGCAACCGGCGGGTCTATCAGGTAGCGCCGCACCGGCGCGCCGTTCTCGTCGAGCACGGCCGTGTCCCGGCGCACCACCCCGACCCGCTGGTTCAGCTCGTTCGGTTTCATGCGGGCGCTCTCCAGCCGGTTCTCCGTCCGGATTTCCTGCTGGATGTCGCGGTTGGCGCCGCCGGTGGCAAGCTCCTTGATGCCGCGCGACTGCTGGGCCGTGCTGCGGCCCTGCCGGTCGAGGTCGCTGGTGTCGCGATACGCCTGCTGGATGCGCTGGAGATCGGTCTCGCCCTGCTCGGGCCAGTTGGCGATCTCCTTCTTCTCTTCCGGCTGCGGCAGGTCGCCCATCTTTGTCGGCATGGCGAGCGGCGCGCGCGGCGAATAGTCGATCTTCTGTTCGGTGCGGGCATCGACCGCTCCGAGGCCTTCCATCAACTGGCGCATCATCGCGACATCGGGCGCTTCGTCGCTGGTCCGGCCGTCGTTGAAACCGTCGGCTCCGTGCTGGCAGCCGGCGAGCACGAGCGCCGCGGCCGTGGCAAGGAGCAGGCTCCGGGCGGACTTGCGAAGGGGGGTTCCGGTCCAGTTTCGACGCGACACGTCAGCTATCCTTCAAGGCTCTTGCGGGGGAAACCCGCGTCCCGGCGACGCTACGGCCACCAGGAAGGTCGGCTCCGGCTGGTCCGCACAAGCCGCATACAGGGCACTGCGACTACTCAGACGGGTTTTTTGCGGCATCATTAGGGCCACCAGCGAAACTGTCATACAGCAGAGCCGCCACCCCGGCAACGATCCAGACATCGGCAAGGTTGAAGACGTACCAGGAGAAGTCTCCGGCATGGAGGTGGAAGAAGTCGGCGACTGCGCCGTGCACCACCCTGTCGATGCCGTTGCCAAGCGCGCCGGCGATGACCAGCGCGAAGCCGGCGGCCTGCAGGCGGCGCGGCGCCTGGGCACCCCAGATCCAGAACAGAAGGGTGATCACCGCGGTGGCGGCGACCAGCAGCCAGCGGCCAAGGTCCTCCTCCTGCTGCAGCAGCCCGTAGGAGATGCCGTAGTTCCAGACCATCACGAGATCGAGAAACGGCGTGACGGCAACGCGGCCGCGCGCGGCGATGTCGAAGCCGTAGAGCATCCACAGCTTGAAGGCCTGGTCGACCACCATGCCGAGGACGGCAAGGGTCAGGATCAGGGCGCTGGAGGGGCCCCAGAGGCGGAGCTTGGTCATCCGTTGTCGTCTCGCTCAGTCCGGCGGGCCGGTGCGGTTGATGCGCGCGGCCAGCTCCTCCTGGCTGCGGCGGTTCTCGCGATGGGCGATATAGATGCCACTGCCGACGATCAGGGCAATGCCGACCCAGGTGGGACCGTCGGGGAAGTCGCCGAAGATCAGATAGCCGAACAGGGTGGCGCTGACGATTTCCAGGTAGTTGAACGGCGCCAGCACCGAGGCGGGAGCGGCTGCGAAGGCCTGGACGATCAGTCCGTGGGCGAAGAAGGAGATGGCGCCGACCAGCGCGAGCAGTCCCCAGCCCGGCAGATCCGGCATCACGGCGGCGGCTGGCTGGTAGCCGGCCACATTGGCGGCCAGGAACAGGGTTCCGAGCAGCATCACGCCGCCGAGGCCGGCGGTGAACTGGACGCAGAGCATGCCGCCTTCGCCCGAGAGCTTGCGGGTGATGACCAGGTAGAGGGCGAACAGCAGGGCGGCGGCGAGCGGCAGCAGCGCCGTGGCGCCGAAGGTCGCGAAACCCGGACGAATGATGATCGCCGCGCCGGCGAGCCCGACGATCACCGCGGCCCAGCGGCGGGGGCCGACCTGCTCCTTGAGGACCAAGGCCGAAAGCACCGTCAGGATCATCGGCTCGACGAAGAAGATGGCGATGGCATCGGCCACGGGCATGGTCGCGACCGCGGTGAAGAAGCAAACCGTCGCACCGGACAGGAAGAAGCCGCGCAACAGGTGCGGCCACAGGCGCGGCGCCTTCAGCACGGCAAGGCCCGGGCCGATGGCCGCCGTCAGCACCGCGAAGACCATCTGGAAGGCGAAGCGGCCGAGCGCGATCTGCAGCGGTGGCTGGGTGGCGGTCAGGTACTTGGCCGTCACATCCATCATCGGCACCAGCAGCATGGCAACGCTCATCAGGGCGATGCCGCGCATGACCCCGGTTGCCGGAGCGCCGCCGCTCATCTTGCGGGACCGTTCAGGGCAAGGTCGACGGCACCGAGCGGGGCAAGGCTGGCCAGCGCCGCCCGCGCCTCGGCGCTGTCGCGGTCCATCTGCACGATAAGCGCCTCGATGCTCTCGAACCGTTCCTCGTCCCGCAGTCTGGCGGCGAAAAGGACCTGCATCCGCTTGCCGTAAAGGTCGCCGGAAAAGTCGAAGAGATGGACCTCCAGCAGCGGCGCGCCATTGTCGAAGGTGGGGCGGCGGCCGAAGCTTGCGACGCCGTCGCGCCAGGCGCCGCCATCGATGCGGGCGCGCACCGCATAGATGCCGTGGGCGAGTTCCGTTTCGGCCGGCAGCGCCAGATTGGCGGTCGGATAGCCGAGGTCGCGGCCACGCTTCTCGCCATGGCGCACGTCTGCCTCCACCGACCAGCGATAGCCGAGCAGCGCGTTGGCGACCACCACATCGCCCTCGGCCAGCGCCGCGCGGATGCGGCTGGAGGAGACCGCCTCGCCGGCCTCGTCGGTCTCCGCCGTGACGATGGTGACGCCGAAGCCGTCGGACTGCCCGGCGGCCCGCAGGAAGTCCGGCGTGCCGCGGCGGGCGCGGCCGAAATGAAAGTCGTAGCCGGTCACCGCGTGGCGTATATGCAGCTTGTCGCGCAGGATCTCGTGGACGAAGGCTTCCGCCTCGATGCCGGCGAAGGCGCGGGTGAAGGGCAGGCTGACCATGCCGTCGAGCCCGGTGGCGGCCATGACGCGGGCCTTCATCGGCTCCGGCGTCAGGCGGAAGACCGGCTTGTCCGGATTGAACACCGTGCGCGGATGCGGCTCGAAGGTCAGCGCGAAGGCCGGCACCGACTGGGCCCTGGCAATCTCCAGCGCGGCGCCGAGCACCGCCTGGTGGCCGCGATGCACACCGTCGAAATTGCCGATCGCCACGACCCCGTCGGCAAGGGCGGCGGGAAACGCCGCAAGATCGGTGACGAGGGGAAAGGCGGTGGAGACGAGATCGGTCATCGGCGTCGAGGGCTTGCCGGACACGCGCGGGACAGCGGGCGGCCGGAGGCTGAATGGGCACGCCGCCCGAGGCGGCGCGAAACTGCCGGCGGACCCTGCCCATTCGCCCTCAAAAGGTCAAGCGCCGCAAATGCGGCTGCGTTACCGCGTCAGCCGCGCGGATCGCCCGCCTCCAGTTCGGCCCGGGTCGGCACCTTGACGATGGCCTCGCCCTCCAGCACCACCGTATCGCCGACGGCGCAGCGGCAGTCGAGCCGCGCCCGGTTTCCCTTCTCCATCAACTCGCTGACCGTCACCGTGACTGTCACCTCGTCGCCGATTCGCACCGGCGCGCGGAAATTCAGCGTCTGCGACAGATAGATCGCACCAGGGCCCGGCAGCCGCGTGCCGAGCACCGCCGAGATCAGGCTGGCGGTGTAGAGCCCATGGGCGATGCGGGTGCGGAAGGGGGTCCGGGCAGCGAAGTGTTCCGACAGGTGGATCGGGTTGCGGTCGCCGGAAACCTCCGCGAAGCCAATCACATCCGAAGAACTGACGGTCTTCGTCAGGGTTTCGCTCAGTCCGGGCGAGAGATCTTCGAAATACAGTGTCTGCAATGCCAGCATGGTCGCCTCAGTCCTTCCTCCGTCGTCGGCAAGGGACGCTAGTCGCTCACGACCGCGGAAGCAATTAAGCTTTGGTGTCAGATCGCGGGGCCGCATTAACGGAGTTTTCAGGGGAGCAGGCTAGTGTGGCAAGGCGTGGGGAGGCGGAGACACGGGATCGTGTCGTCCTCCTGAAGAGTTGAAGAAGCATCAGACGCCCGCTCAAGCGGGTCGGGCAGATTTACAGTATGGAGTAGACAATGGCCCTGGATGTTCAGATGCCGGTCCTCGTGGTGGACGACTACAAGACCATGATCCGCATCATCCGAAACCTGCTCAAGCAGCTCGGCTTCGAAGACATCGACGACGCTGCCGACGGCACCGAAGCGCTCGAGAAGATGAAGCAGCGCCGCTACGGACTGGTGATCTCCGACTGGAACATGGAGCCGATGACCGGCTACGAACTGCTGAAGCAGGTCCGCGCCGATGCCGGCCTCTGCAAGACGCCGTTCATCATGGTGACGGCCGAGTCCAAGACCGAGAACGTCATCGCCGCCAAGAAGGCCGGCGTGAACAACTACATCGTCAAGCCGTTCAACGCACAGACGCTGAAGGGCAAGATCGAGGCCGTGTTCTCCGACTGAGCCGGATATCGGCCGGGGATTGAGGCTCTGCAGGGAGCCGGCGGCAGCGCCGCCGGGGAGCAGGCAAGCTGCGTCCGGTCGCCGGGCGCAGGCGGATGATGCGCGGCCGTCGGATGCCGTGGCAAGAAGGACAGGATCCATGGGCTCTTTGAAGAAGCAGGATCTCTCGCAACTGATTTCTTTCCTGGAGCACAACCGGGAGCGCCAGGGCGATGTGACGCTGAACGATGTGATCGATCTCGCCGAGGTGATGACCGGCTCGATGCGCGAGTTTCTCGCTGCCGTCCAGCCGACGATCACCGCGGAACTGACGGCCATCGCCGACGAGATTTCGCGGCTGAAGGTCGAGATCATCAACCTGCGCCCCAACGACATGAAGAACAACCAGATCCCGGAAGCGGGCCGGGAACTGGATGCCATCGTCGAGTCGACCGAGTCCGCCACGCACACGATCATGGAGGCGGCCGAAACGATCATGGCCGCCGATGCTGCGGACCACGAAGCCTACCAGGCGCTGGTCAACGACAAGATGATCGAGATTTTCGAGGCCTGCGCCTTTCAGGACATCACCGGCCAGCGCATCTCCAAGGTGGTCAGCGCGCTGAACGCCATTGACGCCCGCGTCTCGGCCTTTGTCGAGCGGCTGCGCATCGCCGAGGGCGACGACGCGCCGCGCGAGGAGACCGACGAGGAACGGCGCCGCCGCGACCTGATCCTGCACGGCCCCCAGCATGCGGGCGAAGGCGTGTCCCAGGCCGATGTCGACAGCATGCTGTCGGATGCCCAGGACGAAATCGACCGCCTGTTCGGCTGATCCAGGGCCGGCCAACCGAGATCGGCCCGCAGGGGCCTACCGTCTGCTGCGCGTCCACCAAGAGACGCGAGTTGCCTGGCCGGCGCCCCCCGCGAGCGGCCGGAAACTGAAAAAAGGCCGGGTCCGATGGGATCCGGCCTTTTTTCGTCTGCCAAGATGTTCGTGTGCCCAAGATGTTCGTGTGCGATGGTGCAGGGACGTTGCGTGCGGGTCCCGCTTGCGTGCTGCTACCAGCAAAGATGCGGCACGGCGGCCTGCGCGCTCAGCCCCTCCTCGGCGAGGCGGCGGCGCACCAGCGCCTCGTCCGGGGCCTCGACAGGGCCGAAATCGGCGCCATGGATGCCGCCGGTGATGAACAGCACGTCGATCTCGTTGGCGACCGCACCGCGGATGTCCGTCGGCAGCCCGTCGCCGACGGCAAGGATCTGCTCGCGCGCCACCTTCTCGCCGGCGATCCTGGCGACCCGCGCCACCGCCTCCTCGTAGATCGGCGCATGCGGCTTGCCGAGGATGGTGACGGTGCCGCCGATGTCCTCATAGAGCCGGGCGAGCGCGCCGGCGCACCACACCAGGCGGGTGCCCCGCTCCACCACGATGTCCGGATTGGCGCACAGGAACGGCAGGCCGCGCGCCGCCAGCCGCTCCATCTGGTCGCGGTAGTCTTCCGGCGTCTCGTTCTCGTCGTCGTGAAACCCGGTGCAGACCACCTGCCCGGCCTCGTCCTCGTCGACCAGACGGATGTCGAGGCCCTCGAACAGGGTCAGGTCGCGCGCCGGACCGATATGGAAGACGGGCCGGTCGCGCGTCGCCGCCAGCAGGTGACGGGTGACATCGCCGGAGGTCACCACGTCGTCGAACACGTCGAGCGGCACGCCGAGCGCTTCCAACTGCGTCAGCACGGAACCGGTCGGTCGCGGCGCATTGGTGATCAGCACGACGATCCCGCCGGTCTCGCTGCGGAAACGGGCCAGCGCTTCGCAGGCGGCCGGAAACGCCGCAACGCCGTTGTGGAGAACGCCCCACACGTCGCACAGGACGGCGCGGTAGGACGGTGCGAGGGCGGAAAGCCCGGAAACGAGAAGCGGCGCGGGCTGGGTCATCGAGGCCTCTTTCGGCGGGCGGACTGGGAGCGCGAGGGCGCGCGGGCGGACCATAGATGATCCCCGACGACAAGGACAAGACGCCAGCAGCACGGGCGGGCGCTGACGGCGCCGCGCCGCGGCGCCGGAGGACGGATTGCCGCAGTCTCCGGCGCGTGCGCTTAAGACATTGTTCAACATGTTCTGGTCACTCTCGAGTAGAGACTTGGTCACATCTGAATATTGAAATTAGAGAAAGTATCTGTCTCCCGCTCCCGCTTCGCGTCGACCGGTCTCGTCGAGAGGTCAAGGATGAAGACGATAAGAGCACGCATGATGCTGGTGACGATTGCGCTGGCATTGCTTGGCGCGGTGTCCGCTGTCGCCATCTCGCAATGGGTGGCCGGGAGCTTGACGGACACGGCCTTGCAGCGGGAGGTGGCGGGCGCCAAGCGGCAGCTACTGGCGCAGATCGAGGCGGAAAGCCGCCAGGCCCTGCTGCTGGCCAAGGTGGTTGCGGGGCAGGCCTCGGTACAGCAGCGCTTCGCCGCCGGCGACCGCGAGGGGCTGGCGAACGAGTTTGTCCCGGCCTTCGAGGAGTTGAAGGCGCAGTTCGGCATTCGCCAGTTCCAGTTCCACCTGCCGCCCGCGACCTCCTTCCTGCGGGTTCACAAGCCGGAGGAGTTCGGCGACGATCTCGCGTCCTTCCGTGCCACGGTGGTGGAGACCAATGCCCAAGTCAGGGACATTTCCGGCCTGGAGCAGGGCGTTGCCGGCATCGGCAACCGCGGCGTCGTGCCCATCCGCGTCGATGGCCAGCACAAGGGCTCGGTCGAATTCGGTCTCGAATTGCATGAGATGTTCGTCGCCGATTTCACGGCGAAGACCGGCTATCCGCTGGCGGTCCTGCGGCTCGGCGCCAGGGGCGGCGACACGCTGGAAGTGATCGGCAATCGTCTGCCGGCCGACATGGATCCGCTGGCTCTTGCCGCGCAGGCCGCGGGCGGCGGCCTCGTCTCGGCTTCCGGCGATTTCTATGTCGACAAGATCGATGTCGCCGACTTTTCGGGGTATCCCGTTGCCGTCGCGGTGATCGCGGTGGACCGCACCGCCTATGCGACGATTGCCGGACGGGCGCGGGCGGCCGGCATCGGCGTCGGTCTGCTGCTGCTGGCAATTGCCGCCGGTGCAGTCGTTTACGCCGTGCGTTCGATCTGCAATCCGCTGCGCACGGTCGCCGACCAGATCATGGAACTGGCCGCCGGTAAGACCGGCTTCGAGGCCGTTGGGCGCGAGCGCTCGGACGAGATCGGCGACATCGCCCGCGCCATTGAGGTGTGCCGGGACAACCGCATCGAGCAGGATCGGCTGGAGCGCGCCCAGCATGGCGACCGGGAGGCGCGCGATGCGCGTCAGCGGCAGGTCGACGCGCTGATCAGCGGGTTCCAGGCCACCGCCCGGGACGTGCTGGCGGCCGTCGATCACGCCAATGCGAGCCTGGAGGCGACCGCGCGCACGCTGGAGGCGGTGGCCGCCTCCAGCGCCGAGCAGGCGGAAGGCGCAGCCTCGGCCTCGAGCGAGGCCTCCGGCAATGTGCAGTCCGTTGCGGGCGCGGCCGAGGAACTTTCCTCCTCGATCCACGAGATCTCGGAACAGGTGGAGCGGACCACGACGGTGGTCACCCGCGCGACCGACAGAACGCGGGCAACCAACGAGAAGGTCTCCGGCCTTGCAGCCTCCGCCGCCAAGATCGGCGAGGTAGTGACCTTGATCCAGGCGATCGCCGAGCAGACCAACCTGCTGGCGCTCAACGCCACGATCGAGGCCGCGCGCGCCGGCGAGGCGGGCAAGGGCTTTGCCGTCGTCGCGGGGGAGGTGAAGCAACTCGCCGACCAGACCTCGCGTGCCACCGGCGAGATCTCGGCCCAGATCGCGGCCATCCAGGCGGCGACCTCCGAAACGGCGAAGGCCATCGCCGAGATCGCCAACACCATGGACGACGTCAACGATCACACCAGCGCCATCGCCGCGGCGGTGGTTGAGCAGGGGGCGGCGACGAGCGAGATCAGTTCCAACATCCAGTTGGCTGCCACCCGCACCCGCTCCGTGGTCGACAGCATCGGCGAACTCGACACGGCGGTGGAGGAGACCAACCGCTCGGCGCAGCAGGTGCTGGGGGCGACCGGCGAGGCGGCGCGTCATACGGCGCGCTTCCGCGAGGAGATCGAGCGGTTCCTCAAGAGCGTTGCCGCCGCCTGAACGCTGCGCTGCCTCACCTTACGGCTGACATCGAGAGGAGCGCCCCGGGGCGCTCCTTTCCCGTTTCGCGGCAGGGTTGCCGGGGTGGCTGGTCCCGCGAGGCTAAACGGGCGATGCTGGCGCCGGGAGACGGGGCGATTCGCAGGTGAAGGTCCGGGAATGACGATCCGGCAATTGAGCGACCACGCGATCAACCAGATCGCGGCGGGCGAAGTGATCGAGCGGCCGGCCAGCGTGGTCAAGGAACTGGTCGAGAACGCGCTGGATGCGGGCGCCGCGCGCATCTGCGTGGCGACGGCGACCGGCGGCAAGACCTTGATCCGCGTCGATGACGACGGCTGCGGCATTCCCGCGGACCAGTTGGCGCTGGCGGTCGAGCGGCATTGCACCTCCAAGCTCTCCGAGGACGACCTGTTCGACATCCGCAGCCTGGGCTTTCGCGGCGAGGCGCTGCCCTCCATCGGCGCGATCGCGCGCCTTGCCATGACCTCGCGTCATGCGTCGGACGCCCATGCCTGGGCCATCCGGGTCGAGGGCGGGCGTAAGGACGGTCCGTCCCCGGCCAGCCATGCGGGGGGGACCCAGGTGGAGGTACGCGACCTGTTCTTCGCCACCCCCGCGCGACTCAAGTTCCTGAAGTCGGACCGGGCGGAAGGCGCGGCGGTCACCGACGTGGTCCGCCGGCTGGCGCTCGCCAACCCGTCGGTGCGCTTCGAACTGTCGGGAAGCGACCGGCAGGCGACGACCTTTGCCGCGGCCAGCGGCGAGCGGGCGCTGGAAGCCCGCATCGCCCAGGTGATGGGCACCGATTTCGTGGAGAATGCCCGGCCGGTGGATGCGGTGCGCGAGGGCGTGCGGCTGCACGGGCTTGCCGGCCTGCCGACCTTCCACAAGGCCAATTCGCTGTCCCAGTTCTTTTTCGTCAACGGCCGGCCGGTGCGCGACAAGCTGCTGATGGCGGCGCTGCGCGGCGCTTATGCCGATGTGCTCGCCCGCGACCGGCATCCGGTCACCGTGCTGTTCCTCGAACTCGACCCGCGCCAGGTCGACGTCAACGTTCACCCCGCCAAGGCCGACGTGCGCTTCCGCGACGCGCAACTGGTGCGCGGACTGATCGTCGGCGCCCTGCGCCAGGTCTTTGCGGAGGCCGGCCATCTCGCCTCCTCGCACACCGCAAGGTCAGCGATGGCGTCCTTCTCGACAGGCTTTGCGGCCGGCCCGTCCGCCGGCCTACGCCCCGCCTCGGGCGGCACGTATGGCTACCAGCGCTCAGCAACGTCGCCGGCGCCAGCCTCAACCGACTGGCGCGCCTCGCCCTTTCGCCCGCTCGACGATGGGGAGGCAGACGATGGCGGGGCGCCGGTCATATCCGGCTTCGGCGAGGCGACGCAGGCGGGCTTCGAGACGCTGGACATGCCGTCCGCCGATGCCCGCGCCCATGCCCATGCCAGCGAAGCGACGGAGGAGCGCCAGTCCCGCCCGCTCGGTGCGGCGCGGGCGCAAGTCCATGCCACCTACATCATCTCCCAGACCGAGGACGGTCTCGTCATCGTCGACCAGCACGCCGCGCATGAGCGGCTGGTCTACGAGCGGCTGAAGGCAGCGCTTGCCGAGCGCGGCGTCGCCCGGCAGGGGTTGCTGATCCCGGAGATCGTCGAATTGCCGCAGGAGGATGTGGCGCGGCTGGCGGAGCGGGCCGAGGAGCTGGAAGCCGTCGGCCTGGTGCTGGAGCCGTTCGGACCCGGCGCGATTGCGGTGCGCGAGACGCCGGCCATGCTCGGCCAGATCGATATTCGCGGCCTGGTCACGGACCTTGCCGACGATCTCGCCGAATGGGACAGCTCCACCCGCCTGCGCGAACGGCTCGACCATGTCGCTGCGACCATGGCCTGCCACGGGTCGGTGCGCGCCGGGCGGCGCCTGCGGCCGGAGGAAATGGACGCCCTCTTGCGCGAGATGGAGGCAACGCCCAATTCCGGCCAGTGCAACCATGGTCGCCCGACCTGGATCTCGCTGAAGCTCTCCGACATCGAGCGGCTGTTCGGCCGCAAATAGCGCAGGGAAGAGGGCGCGGCGCGGCGTTTTCTCAGCCGCTCGCGCGCCTGTAATGCGCCCGTCATACGCCCGTCATGCGCCCGTGCCATTTGCGTGCAAGGGAGCGCCCGTGCGGGCTCCATCCGTCCTGGAGCCGATCGCGCATGAAACTGTTCGTCTGGGCGGCGGCCGTGGTGATGATCCTGCTCGGTCTTGCGACCGTCTGGACACCGATCCCCACCGGCGTGCCGCTCATCGCCGGCGGGCTGATCCTGATCCTTGGCAGCAGCCGCCAGGCGACGCGCTGGCTGCGCACCCGCCGTCGCCGGCTGCTGCGGCTCGATGAGGCCTTCATCCGGCTGGAGGAAAAGGCGCCGAAGGGCCTGACGGCGGCACTGCGCCGCACCCGCCCGCGCCGCAAGGAGCCGTCCCAACCCGGGTCTTGACGGCGCTACACCCGGCGGAAGAGGACGAACTGGCTGTCGCCGACGGTGCGGCGGTCCAGCTCTTCCAGCCCGTCGATGGGGGTGATCTCGGTCTTGGCGTCTTCTTCCAGCACCACCAGCGCGCCCGGCGCCAGCCAGCCGCCGGCAAGGCAGGCGGCGAGCGCCTGCTCGCCCAGCCCCTTGCGATAGGGCGGGTCGGCGAAGACGAGGTCGAAGGGCGCGATGGTGCCGACCGGGCCGATGCGCGTTGCGTCGCGGCGAAAGATCTTGGTTGCCCCGGTCAGGCCGAGCGCCTCGACATTGGCGCGGATCGCCGCACGCGCGGCGCTCGCCTCCTCGACGAAGAGGCAGTGGCGGGCGCCGCGGCTCAGCGCCTCCAGCCCCAGCGCACCGCTGCCGGCGAACAGGTCCAGCACGCGCGTCTCCTGCAGCGCCTCGCCATGGCCATGGGCCAGCACGTTGAACAGGGTCTCGCGCAGCCGGTCGCTGGTCGGGCGCGTCGCGTCACCGCGCGGTGCCTCGATCGGCGAGCCCCGGAAGCGTCCGGCGACAATCCTCACGGGCGCTTGCCCCCACCAGGACCCTTACCGCCGGGACCCCTGCCTCCAGGCCCCCTGCCTCCAGGACCCTTGCCGCCGGGGCCTTTGCCCGCCGGACGGCTGCTGCCCGGGCGGCCTCCGCCGGGACGGTCTCCCCGTGGCCGGTCTTCGCGCGACCGGTCTTCGCGCGACCGGTCTCCGCCGGGCTTGCCGCCGAAGGGACGGTCGCCTCTCGGGCGATCGTCGCGCGGCCTGTCAGTTCCGGGTCTGTCAGTTCTGGGCCTGTCAGTTCTAGGCCTGTCGCCGAAGGGTCGCTCGCCCCTTGGGCGATCCTCGCGGGGCCGATCGTCCCTCGGCCTGTCCTCGCGCGACCTGTCCTCGCGCGGGCCGGAACGGCGCGGGCGGTCGTCGCCTGAACGGGCCGCGAAGGGCTTGCGCTCGGCCCTGTCCCCGAAGGGTTTCCTGTCTCCGAAGGACTTGCCGCCGCCAGCCTTGCCGCCAAATGCCTTTCCGCCGCCCGGCTTGCCGCGGCCCGCGCCGCGCGGCGCGTCGTCGGACACGGGGGCGGTGTCGACCACCAGCGAGCCGTCCTCGTCCCAGATCCGCCGGCGGGCGCCGCTCGCCTGGCTGTCGCCCTTGGGCGCGCGGGGCATCGTCTCCGGCGTGAAGCGGAAGCGCGAGCGCGGCGAGATATAGGCCGAAGATTCTGCCTCGTCCCGCGACGGCTTTGCCCGGCTCTCGTCCTTGCGCCGGCTGCGCGACGGCTTCTCGCGCGCCTCGCGGCCCTCGCGGGCACTGAGGTAACGGTCCTCGGTTCTAGCGGCTCCGGGCTTGCCAGAGATGGGCTTGCCGGCCGCGGGCTTGCCGCGCTGCGGGCCGGCACCGGGAGCGGACTTGCGGGCCGGCTTGGCATCGTCGCCGTCGGCCTCGCCGCCCGGCGTCAGCAGCGGGGCCTCGAAGTCGGTATTGGCCTCGGCGGCCAGCCGTTCGCCGAGCTGGTCGCGCAGCACCCGCCCACGGATTTCGCGCACCTCGCCCTCGGGCAGTTCGGCAAGCTGGAACGGGCCGAAGGAGATGCGGATCAGCCGGTTCACGGCAAGGCCGAGATGCTCCAGCACCTTCTTGATTTCGCGGTTCTTGCCCTCGCGCAGGGCGATCGTCATCCAGACGTTATCGCCCTGCTCCTTGTCGATTTGCGCCTCGATGGCGCCATAGAGCACGCCGTCGATCTCGATACCGTCGGCCAGCTTGTCGAGCCGGTCCTGGGTGATCTGGCCATAGGCGCGCACGCGGTAGCGGCGCAGCCAGCCGGTGGCCGGCAGTTCCAGCACCCGCGACAGGCCGCCGTCATTGGTCAGCAACAGCAGGCCTTCGGTGTTGATGTCGAGACGCCCGACGGTCAGCACCCGCGGCAGGGTCTTGGGCAATCGCTCGAACACGGTCGGCCGGCCTTCCGGATCGGAATTGGTCGTCACTAGGCCGCGCGGCTTGTGGTAGAGCCAGAGGCGGGTGCGCTCGCGCTCCGGCAGCGGCTCGCCGTCCACGGTGATGCGATCGGCGTCGGTCACGGTGACGGCCGGCGAGGTCAGCACCGTGCCGTTGACGGCAACGCGCCCGGCGACCACCCAGCTCTCGGCCGTGCGGCGCGAGCACAGGCCGGCACGGGCGATCACCTTGGCGACGCGCTCGGCATCCTCGGTGCGCGCGGCCAGCGGAGCGGCGCCCGGCGGCGGGGTCTTGTCGCGCTTCGGCGCGCCCTTGCGATCAGCGAAGCTCTTCTTGCTACCGAAGCTCTTCTTGCCGCCAGAGCTCTTCTTGTCTGAGAAGGGCTTGCCACTGCTCCGCTTGTCCGCACCCGGCCGGTCGCCGGCGGGCTTTGCGCCGAAGCTCTTGCGCGGAGCGCGTGCCTCGGCACCGTCCGTTGAACGATGTGCGCCGTCAGTGCCGCGCGCTGCGCGGGGCTTGCCGTTGCCGGGGCGTCCGCTGCCGGATTTCCCCGGCGCGGGGGCGCGGCGCGGGGGCCGCGAGGGTCGATTGTCTTCGGTCATGGTGCCGCGTCATACCAGAGCGGCAGGGCTGCGGGAAGCGCGCTTTTTCAGCGCCGCTCCCTGCGTTTTGCGCAAGGGGCAGGAGGAGGGCCGAGTTGGCGATTCCAAACGGTGCTCCGGGGCTGTAGGGTCGCGGCCATGACAGGGAACGACAGGCCTGCCGCGGGTGGCAGCTTCATGGATCTGGCGCTGGCCGAGGCACGGGCGGCGGCGGCGCGGGGCGAGGTGCCGGTCGGCGCCGTGCTGGTGCGCGGCGGCGAGGTTCTGGCCGCCGACGGCAACCGCACGCTGGAGCTGAGCGACCCCACCGCCCATGCGGAAATCCTGGTGATGCGGCGTGCCGCCGCCGCGCTCGGCAGCCAGCGGCTGCCCGACTGCGATCTCTACGTCACGCTCGAACCCTGCCCGATGTGCGCGGCGGCGATTTCCTTCGCCCGCATCCGCCGGCTCTATTTCGGCGCACAGGACCCCAAGGGCGGCGCGGTGGAGAACGGCGTGCGCTTCTATTCCCAGGCCACCTGCCACCATGCGCCGGAGGTCTATTCCGGGCTTGCCGAGCGCGACGCGGCGGAGCTTTTGCGCAGCTTTTTCAAGGCACGGCGCGACTGAAAGACACCGGCGGGCGGCAGGCACGAGGGGCCGCGTCGCCGGACAGCGTCACCAAACACGGAGGGAGAGAACATGATTGCGGTGATCTTCGAGCTTTGGCCGAAGGAGGGCCACACGGGCGCCTATCTCGACATCGCGGCGGGGTTGAAGCCGCTGCTCGCCGAAGAGGACGGGTTCATTTCGGTGGAGCGGTTCGAGAGCCTGACCGAGCCCGGCAAGCTGCTCTCCCTCTCGTTCTGGCGCGATGAGGAGGCCCTGTCGAAATGGCGGCACGAGGCGCGCCACCGCATGGCGCAGGCGGCCGGCCGCAAGATCCATTTCGCCGATTATCGCCTGCGCGTGGCCGCCGTCATCCGCGACTACGGCATGAGCGCGCGTGACGAGGCGCCGGAAGACAGCATCGCCCTGCACGGGTGAGGCGGCGCCCCCCTCAGCGCTCCGGCAATACCAGAACGGTCTGCTCCGCTGGGAGCGCCGCGCGGCTGGCCACATAGAGCGGGCTCTCAGACATCTCGACGCGGAAGCCTTCGCTCGCCATGCGGGCGACGAAGGTTTCCTGCGAGCCGTAGGTATAGGCATGCATCGGGATAACGATGCGCGGCGAAACGGCGCCGATCACCTCCACCAGGCTGTCGAGCCTGAGCGTCGAGGCGTTGTCGACCGGGGCGAAGACGATGTCGATCGTGCCGAGCCGGGCAAGGTCCTCGGGTGTCAGCCGGTGGTGCAGATGGCCGAGATGGGCGATGCACAGGTCCGCCACCTCGAAGACGAAGATCGAGTTGCCGAGCAGGCGCGTCTGGCCGTCCCAGCCGCGGATATTGGTCTGCAGGTTGCGGATGCGCACGTCCTCGACGGTGAGGTCGTGGTCCATCGGCCCGCCGTCCGGGTTCCAGCCGAGCAGCACATGCTCGATCGCCGGATCCGGATTGAGGGTGAAATGGGTGGAATGGGCACCGTTCATGGTGACGACGCGCGGCAGCCGCGCGGGCCGGTGCACGTTGTTGTAGTCGGTGGCGATGCGCACGCCCTTCGGCGTCTCGATCTCGAACGTGGCGTGTCCGACAAAGGTGATGCCGACCTGGTCCATCGCCAGTGCTGCCTGCCGCACCAGAGGTGGGGGAGCGGTGATCCAGCCGTCGGCGAGCAACTGGCAGGAGGCGGCGGCCTGTCCGCCGGCAAGGGCGAAGGTGCCGACAAGCCCGGCAAGCCCGGCAAGCGCAGATCGCGCCATCGTCCGCAGCGGGCGGAGGGGGGCGGAGAAGGTCGTCAGGTCCATCGCAAGGCTCCCTGCTGGCGTGCCGCAAGGTTAGGATAGCGCCCTGGCCGCTCGCTTCAAGGTATCGCGCGCCCGGCCTCGAAGGCCTCGATGGCGGCGGCCACCTGCCGCTTGACCGTTTCCCGCATCGGCTCGGCCGCCTCCAGGATGGTGCCGGTCTTCATGAAGTCGAGCACGCGGAAGCCGGAAATGTCCGGCTTCACCAGCACGTCCGGCTGGCGGTTCTTCAGCTTTTCCTGAACGATCGACTGCATCAGGATCTGCGTCGCGCCGAACACCGCATCGCCCGCCCCCGGCAGGTTGCGGCCCTTGCGCGGGATCGGCGAGCCGACCACGTCGCTGGCGACGACGATGTCCATGTCGGGCGGCAGCGCATCGAAGGGCAGGGGGTTGACGAGACCGCCGTCGACCATGATGCGCCCTTCGACCGTGACCGGCTTGAACAGCGCCGGGATGGCAATGGAGGCGGCAACGGCATGGTGCAGCGAGCCCTGCTGCAGCCGCACCTCCCGGCACAGGTAGAAGTCGGTGGCGATCAGGGTGAGCGGCGTCTGCAACTCTTCGAAGCTTGCCGGAATGTGCTGGCCGACGAACTGTTCCAGCACCTTGAGCGCGTTGAACTGCATGATGCCGGGATTGCCGAACAGGTCGCCGAGCCGGCGCGGGCGCAGCTTCCACAACCGGGCGAGTACGGCATTGCGGTCGGCGAAGGTCGCCTGCGAGATCTCGCGCAGCGCCGCGCCGTCGAAGCCGGCGGCGAAGGCCGCTCCGAAGATCGCGCCGATGGAGGTGCCGGCGATCGCCGCGGGGCGAATGCCGAGGTCGTCGAAGGCCTCCATCACCGGGACATGAGCCATGCCGCGCGCCCCGCCGCCGCCGAGTGCCAGTCCGATCCGTACCGTGGTCATGACGTCTCCTGTGTGGGGCATTCCCCGTCCCGATGGTTTCGCGCCCGCCGGCGCGGGTCAAGCCGGCGAAGGCGCACAGGCTGCCGCCCGCATCCGTTCGGTTTCGCTTAACGGAGGAATCGGGCAACTTGCGGATGACACCTGTCGCCGATCCGCGAGGGCGGCGGCAAGGGGTCTTCCAAGAGGTAGGGCGGCATGAGACGCGGCGGCACGGCAAGGGGTGGCCAAGGAGCCGGCAGGCCTGTATTCAGGACCCAAAGGCGGCCGCGACGGGCCGCGAAAGGCACCACACGCATGAACCGATACGAGACCCCGCGCGTGCCGGGCGAGGCGCGCATCCGCTATCTGGACGCCGATTTCCAGATCCTGTCGCCGGGCACCTTCGTGCGCTGCGCCGTCACCGGCCAGACGCTCCCGCTCGATGAGCTGAAATACTGGAGCGTGTCGCGCCAGGAGGCCTATGCCGATGCGCAGGCTGCCCTGTCCCGCTATCAGGAATGCGGCAACACGCCCTGATCAAGGCGGGCGCCAAGAAACGCGACAAGGGCTTCGGGATCTTCGGGCCGCATCTCGACCTTGAGCACCTGCGCTTGCCTTGCCAGCCGGGCAAGCGCGGTGTCGCCTTCGCCCGTGCCGAACCGCATCCGGTCCTTTGCCGTGGTGGCGAGGGTCAGTCCTGACCGCGCGGCGCGGTCGAGCAGGTCCTGCGCCTCGCTGTCGGTGAAGGCGTGATGATCGCCGAAGAACCGCGCCTCGACAATCTCGGCCCCGGCACTGCGCAGGCTGTCCACGAACCGCTCCGGCCGGCCGATCCCGGCAAAGGCGAGCACCCGGGTCCCCGTCAGCCAATCCGCCTCGCGAGCAGCCAGACTTGCGCGAAAGACCGGCAGGCCGCGACGCCGGGCGGCGGCCTCGACCGGTTTTGCCGCCTCGCCGTCGCCGATCACCACCAGCGCATCGACATGGGCAAGCTGCCGCTCCACCGGCGCGCGCAAGGGGCCGGCCGGCAGGCAGAAGCCGTTGCCTATGCCGGATGCGGCATCGACCAGCGCCAGCGACACGGTCTTGGCCAGTGCCGGGTTCTGCAATCCGTCGTCCATCAGGATCACGCTGCCGAGCTGCTCGGCCAGCCTTGCACCGGCCGGCCGGTCGGCAGAGATCACCACCGGGCCGCTGGCAGCAAGCAGCAAGGGCTCGTCGCCGGCTTCCGCGGGGCCGTGGCGCACTGGGTCGAGCTGCACCGGCGGGCCGCCGGAAAGCTGTCCGCCATAGCCGCGGGTGAGGAAGACCGGACGCTCGCCGCGCGCCTTGAGCAGTTCGGCAAGGGCCAGGGCAAAGGGCGTCTTGCCGGTGCCGCCGACGGTGAAGTTGCCGACGCAGATCACCGGCACGGCGGCGGTGTAGGCAGGCTTGCGCCCCATGCGGATTGCTGTGATCGCGCCATAGATCCAGCCGAACGGGGCGAGCGCGACGGCGGCAGGGCCGGGCGGCCGCCACCAGAAGGACGGGGCTTCAAGTCCGCCGCTCACGGCGCCGGATCCCGTGCCGGTGGCAGCAGGGGGCGAAGCGCGGCAAGGCTTGCGTCGAGCGCGCCGCTTCCAGCCCGGCCGACATTGGCGGCGATGGCCGCCCGTTGGCTGGCAAGCCGCCTGTCGCCCAGCAGGGCGCGCACGGCGTCGGCCAGTTCGCGCGCATCCCGGACGATCTCCGCCCCCTTCGCCGTAAACAGCGGTGTGTAGATGTCGAGCAGGTTGAACACATGCGGGCCGGTGACGATAGCCGCGCCGAGGCGGGCGGCCTCCAGCGGGTTCTGCCCGCCCTCCGGCACCAGCGACTTGCCGATGAAGGCGACCGGCGCGATGCGATAGTAGAGGCCCATCTCGCCGATGGTGTCGCCGAGATAGATGTCGCAGTCCGGGTCCGGCAGCAGACCTTGCGAGCGCCGGGCGAGCCGCAGCCCCTGCGCCGCGAGGGTGTCTGCGATGGCGGCTCCCCGCTCCGGATGGCGCGGCACGATGACCGTGAGCAGGCCCGGCAGTTCGCCGCGCAGCGCCTCGTGAACCTCGGCGACCAGCGTTTCCTCGCCCTCATGGGTGCTGGCTGCGAGCCACACGGGCCGTCCGGCGAGCGCCTGCGTCAGCGCGTCCAGCGCCTGCGCGTCGACCGGCAGGTCGCCGCCGTCGAACTTCAGGTTGCCGCAGACCTCCACCCGGGGGGCGCCGAACTCGCTGAGCCGCTCCCCGTCCTCCGGCGTCTGGGCGAGGCAGAGCGGAATGCGCGAGAAGATGGCGCGGGCGAAGGGCCGCATCCGCCGCCAGCCCTTGGCCGAGCGCGGCGACATGGTGGCGCTGGCAATGGCGAGCGGAATGCCGCGCCGGGCCAGCGACGAGATGGTCGTCGGCCAGATTTCCGATTCCGCCGTGATGGCAAGATCGGGCCGCCAATGGTTGAGAAAGCGGCCGATGCCCGGCGGCGTGTCATAGGGCACGAACTGGTGGATGACGCCGGGATCCACCTCGGCGGCGGCGATCCGGGCGGAGGTGACGGTGCCGGTGGTCAGCAGCACGACGAGCCCGCGCTGGCGCAGGGCGCGCACCAGGGGGCGTGAGGCGTTCATCTCGCCGACGCTGGCCGCATGCAGCCAGACCAGCGGTCCGTCGGGGCGCGGCCGCGAGGCGCGGCCGAAGCGTTCGCCGCGCCGGCCGGCATCCTCCTTGCCGCGCCGCGCCCGGCGGGCGAAGAGCAGCGGCAGCAGCGGCGCCACCGCATGGCCGAAGCCGCGATAGAGCAGGAGCAGGATCTCCCCGATCAGTCGCGACGGCACTCCGGCGCGGGCGAGGCCGGCCGGCACAGCGGTCCTGTCCGGGCCGTCGGTCGTCATCTGGACTTTGCCAGGGCGTAGGCGCGGGCGGTGGTCTCGTTCATCGAGGCCTCCACCGCCTGGCGCGCCTCCTCCAGCGCGGCGTCGTCGGCATCCGGGGCGATGCGGATCATGTCGCCGGCTGCCACCACCATCCGGCTGAACGGCAGGTTGATCGTTGCCCGGTCCCAGCTCGACAGGTCGACATGGCGGCTGGTGGCGACCGCTATCGGGAGGATCGGCCGGCCGGAATGGCGGGCGAGTTGGACGATGCCGAGCCCGGCGACGCGCGACACCTTCGGCACATCCGCCGTCATCGCCACGCTGGCGCCTTCCTTCAGGCAGCGCATCGCCTCGATAAAACCGCGCAGGCCCCCGCGCTTGCTCACCTGGTGGGCGTGATGGGCACCGGACGCGCGGATCAGCCCAAGGCCGAGCTTGCGCGCGGCAATCGCGTTGATCTCGCCGTCGGCGGAGCGCGAGATCATCACCCGGACGTCATAACTCGGCGGGCGCGCGAAGGGCACGGCGAAATGCTGGCCGTGCCACATGGCGACGATGGCCGGCAGGTCGTCTTCGATCCGCTCGTAGAGGTCGGGCGGGTCGATCCTGAACGAGCTGGTCTTGCGCACGGCGAGCAGGTAGCCGGCCAGCGCGTTGCCGACCAGCCGCTGCAGCAGGGGGCTGCGTCCGGCGCGCTTCAGCATGATCCGCCCGGCCGTGCGGCCGGCCTCCGGGAAAGACGTCGTACCAAGGGTTTACTGGCCCTCGGTCTCGGGGTCGAGCAGGCGGTGCATATGGACGATGAAGTAGCGCATGTGGGCGTTGTCGACCGACTGCTGCGCCTTCTGCTTCCACACCACATAGGCCGCGGCATAGTTGGGGTAGATGCCGACGATGTCGAGCTTCTCGAGATCGCGGAAGGTCAGGCCGTCGACACGTTCGAGCTCGCCGCCGAAGACGAGATGGAGAAGCTGCTTGCCGGGTTCGGTGGTCGTCATGAACGTCACTCCGGGAACGGGGTTCGCAAGGATCTGGCCGGACTGTCCGGCCGGCATCACGGGTTCGTCAAGAGCTGCGCGAGGATCGGCCGGAGCGGCACGGCGAGGGCCGGCGGCCCTGCGACCAGCGCCGGGTGCCGGACGCTCGCCCGGTTGTAGGCAAGCGGCCGCCCCTCGAGATCCTCAAGCCGGCCGCCCGCTTCCTGCACCAAAAGGTCGGCCGCCGCAAGGTCCCAGTCGCAGGCATTTTCCCGGACCACGGCGGCGTCGATCAGGCCTTGCGCGACCAGCGCCAGGCGCAGGGCCAGCGAGGGAATGTAGCCGGCATGGGAAATGCCGGTGCGCATCATCGGCCCCTGGCCGGTGATCGACTTGGGACCGGCAACGCTGGCGCCCGACAGCACCGGCTGGCCGGAAACGGCAACCTCGCGCCCGTTGAGCCTTGCGCCCTGGCCGAGGGTCGCGGTGTAGAGGTCGTTGCCGACCGGCCGGTAGAGCGCCGCCGCGACGGGCCTGCCGTCCTCGACCACCGCGATCGCCACGGTCCACTCGCCGGAACCGGCGAGAAAACCGCGCGTCCCGTCGATCGGGTCGACGACGAAGCTGCGCCGGGCCGCCAGCCGCGAGCGGTCGTCCGCGGTCTCTTCCGACAGCCAGCCATAGTCGGGACGCGCCGCCTTCAACGCCTGGGCAAGGTGCCGGTCGACGGCAAGGTCGGCCTCGGAGACGGGAGAGTCGTTCTCCTTGGTCCAGCGACGCGGGTCCTTGCGGAAATAGGACAGGGCGATCTCGCCTCCCTCGCGGGCCGCGCGGGCGATCAGATCCATGTCGTCGAGATTGGCGGTCGTGTCACGCGCCGGCAATGGTGAGGCCCCTCAGCAGCAGGCTCGGCACCTGATAGACCGAGCGCGTGTCGAGGTCGCTGCCCGCCTCCAGCGAGGCGAACATCGGGATCAGGTTGCCGGCGATGGTGATCTCCGAGACCGGATAGGCAATGGCGCCGTCCTCGATCCAGAAGCCCGAGGCGCCGCGCGAGTAATCCCCGGTGACGCCATTGACGCCGTGGCCGATGAGGTCGGTGACCAGGAGGCCGGTGCCGATCTCGGCCAGCATCTCGGCTTGCGAGCGGGCGCCGGGCGACAGGGTGACATTGGTGGTCGACGGGCTGGTGCCGGCCCCGCCGCGTACCGCCCGGCCGTTGGGGGCAAGGCCGAGCTCACGCGCTGCCGGCGTGTCGAGCAGCCAGGTCTTGAGGATGCCGTCCTCCACCAGCACCAGCGGGGCGACGGGCCGGCCCTCGCCGTCGAACGGGCGGCTCGCCGGGCCGCGCGGCCGGGTCGGGTCGTCGGTGATGTCAATCCCCGCAGCGAAGATCCTCTCGCCCATCTTCTCCTTCAGGAAGCTGGTGCCCCGGGCGATCGCCGCGCCGTTGATGGCGCCGGCGAAATGCCCGAGCAGCGAGCGCGCCGCGCGCGGCTCATAGACGATGTCGGCGGTGCGGGTCGAGAGCTTGCGCGGGTTGAGCCGTGCCACCGCCCGCTCGCCGGCGCGCCGGCCAATCTCGCGCGGGTCGGCAAGATCGGACAGAAATCCTCGGCTGTCGAAGTCGTAGTCCCGCTCCATTCCCGTGCCCTCGCCGGCGACCGCCGTCGCCGAGACGCCGTGGCGCGAGACCAGATATCCCCCGCAGAAGCCTTCGCTGGTCGCCAGCACGATGCCGCTGAGGCGGAAGGAGGCGCTGGCCCCGCCCGAACGGCTGACGCCCTTGACGGCAAGGGCCGCGGCCTCCGCCTCGCGGGCGCGCTCGGCAAGCGCCTCGGCGCCCACCTCTACCCCGTCGAGCAGTTCGAGATCGGGAAACGCGCTGGCGAGTTCGCCCGCCGGCACGAGCCCTGCGAACGGGTCTTCCGGCGCGGCGCGGGCCATGGCGACGGCGCGTTCGGCAAGGGTCGCGCCCTCGCGGAAATCGTTGGAGGAGACGCTGGCGACCCGGTGGCCGCAGAACACGCGCAAGGTGACGTCGTCGGCCTCCGAGCGTTCGCTTTCCTCCAGCTTGCCCTCGCGCATCTCGACGGAAAGCGAGACGCCGGTGGCGGCGACGACATCGGCCGCGTCGGCGCCTGCCTTGAGGGCGGCCTCGACAAGCGCGCGGGCCTCGTCCATCAGCCGGGTCTGGTCAATCGGGTGCTGCATCTCGTGATCCTTGCGGGGGAGGCGGTCCGCTGAACGGTCGGTGGCGACCGTAGTGCCGGGGCCGCGCTTCGGCAAGCCGGTCGCGGCGGCGGTTCAGGTTTTGTTTGCCGTATTCGGTGACCAATCCCTAACCCTGGTTGCAATGGAAAATCGTTAACCGTGCTTGTTAAGCGGTTTGGGACGCCTGCCTGCTAGTGTGAACCCATCAGAGGCCAGACAAAAACAGTGGCCCGATGGAGAGCGAATTGAGCCGTCAAACAGCACATCAGGACGCCACTGCAACGGGATCGGGCCGCACCGCGCGGCTCGATCCCTCGCAGATGCCGCATCGCTTCGCGGCGCGCGGCACGGCCTGCGAGCCGACGCAACTCGACGTCTATATCGACCGCCAGCAGGTCATCGTCAAACGCCGGCTCGCCGGCCTGCCGCTGACCCTTGCCCAGCCGGTCGCCGTCTTCCTCGGCGTCTTCGCCGAGGTCACGCCCGGCGAGGCGCCGGGCTCGCTGAAGGCCCGCATCGGCCTGATGCACCGCGATCCGGCCATGTCCATCGAACTGGCCAGCGACGACCGTCTCGAAGGGCTCGCCGAAGACTGGTGCGCCTGGGGCGAGGCCCTCGGCCTGCCGCTGCTCCTGGTCGAGCCGGACGGCAGCGTCAGCCGCATCGACGGCCCCGGCCATTCGGGGCGCTCGCCGATGGCGCCGGCCCGCCGCCGCGTCGCCGCGCTGACCGCGCGCCGGCCGCGCTTCCTGCTGCGCCGCAAGCCGGGCAGCCGCTCGCAGGCCCCCGCCGTCCATCGCGGCGAGCGCGAGATGATCGCCCGCAACTGACTGAAAACAATCCGCTTTTACAGCAGTGCCTGGACCATCGCGTCCAGCACCAGGCCGGCGAACAGGATCCAGCCATAGGTCGTGTTGGAGCGGAACAGCTTCAGGCACTGGTCCGGGTCGTCGATGTCGAGCCGGACGATCTGCCAGACCAGATGGGCAAGGCCGATGGCAAGGCCGAGGAACGCGGCCGGCCCCGCATCCACCCCGGCCAGCGCCAGCGCGAACAGCAGCGTCGCCCCGCCGTAAAGGGCGGCGAGCGCCGGTTTTGTCCACGCCCCGAACAGGCGCGCGGTGGAGCGCACGCCGACCAGCGCGTCGTCCTCCTTGTCCTGATGCGCGTAGATCGTGTCGTAGCCGATCGTCCACAGGATGCCGCCGCAATAAAGCGCCACCGCCGGCCAGTCGAGACGGCCGAACGCGGCCGCCCAGCCCATCAGCGCGCCCCAGGAAAAGGCAAGGCCGAGAAAGAGCTGCGGCCAGTTGGTCACCCGTTTCATGAACGGATAGACGGCGACCACCGCCAGCGAGGCGATGCCGAGCAGGATGGCAAAGCCATTGAACTGCACCAGAACCGCAAGCCCGACCAGCGCCTGCAGCAGCAGGAAGGTCTTGGCCTGCATCCGCGTCACCTGGCCGGAGGGAAGCGGCCGCGAGCGGGTGCGCGCGACCTTGTCGTCGATGTCCTGGTCGACCAGGTCGTTATAGGTGCAGCCGGCGCCGCGCATGGCGATGGCGCCGATCAGGAACAGCGCCAGATGCCAGGGGTCGGGAAAGGCCCGGCCGCCGGCTATCCCCGCAAGCGCGGCCGACCACCAGCACGGCCACAGCAGCAGCCACCAGCCGATCGGCCGCTCCCAGCGCGCCAGTCTCGCATAGGGCCGCAGCCATTCCGGCGCCCGCGTGTCGACCCAATGTCCCCGTACGGCATCCGCCACCCGGCCCGCGATCGTGTCGTTTTGCATCGCCTCACCTGTCGGCTATCCAGCGCGACGTGATACCGCCTTTGCGGCGCCGTTGAAAGAGCGGGGCTTGTTTCGGGTGTCGGCGCAGGCTAGGAGGCGGCAAGTCCTCCATACATCGCGACGGGGTGAGCGACAGATGAATATCCTCCTGATCGGATCCGGCGGCCGCGAACACGCCCTTGCCTGGGCCATCGCCAACTCGCCGCTGACCGGCCGTCTCCATGTCGCCCCCGGCAATGCCGGCATCGCTGAGGAGGCGACCTGTGTCGCGCTCGACACGTCGGACCCCTCGGCCGTCATCGCCTATTGCCGCGACCACGAGATCGGCCTCGTCGTCGTCGGGCCGGAAGGACCGCTGGTCGCCGGCCTTGTCGACGAGCTGATGGACGCCGGCATCAAGACCTTCGGCCCGCGCAAGGCACCGGCGAGCCTGGAAGGCTCGAAGGGCTTCACCAAGGACCTTTGTACCCGCGCCGCGATCCCCACCGCCGCCTATGGCCGCTTCACCGATGCGGCCGCTGCCAAGGCCTATGTCGCCCGCGTCGGCGCCCCCATCGTCGTCAAGGCGGACGGGCTCGCCGCCGGCAAGGGCGTTGTCGTGGCGATGACCGAGGCCGAGGCGCTTGCCGCGATAGATGCCTGTTTCGACGGAGAATTCGGCGCTGCCGGCGCCGAGGTCGTGGTCGAGGAATTCCTGGAAGGCGAGGAGGCGAGCCTCTTCGTGCTGTCCGACGGCCGCAACGTGCTGCCGCTCGCCAGCGCCCAGGACCACAAGCGCGTGGGCGAGGGCGACACCGGGCCGAACACCGGCGGCATGGGCGCCTATTCCCCCGCGCCGGTGATGACGCAGGAACTCACCGCGCGCGCCATGCGCGAGATCGTCGAGCCGACCGTGGCGACGCTTGCCAGCGAGGGAACGCCGTTTGTCGGCGTGCTCTATGCCGGGTTGATGATCACCAAGGACGGCCCGAAGCTGATCGAATACAACGTCCGTTTCGGCGATCCGGAGTGCCAGGTGCTGCTGATGCGGCTCAAGGACGACATCGTCACCCTGATGCTCGCCTGCATCGACGGGACGCTCGACACGGTCGGCGCGCGCTGGCGCGACGAGGTGGCGCTGACCGTGGTGCTGGCCGCGAACGGCTATCCCGGCATCTACGACAAGGGCACGGTTATCCACGGTCTGGAGGGTCTCGAAGGCGACCCTGCGCTCAAGGTCTTCCATGCCGGAACGCGGCGCGACGACGACGGCCGGCTGCTCGCCAATGGCGGGCGCGTGCTCAACGTCACGGCGCTCGGCCGCACCGTCGCGGAAGCCCGCGAGCGCGCCTATGCCGCCATCGAACGCATTGATTGGCCTGAAGGTTTTTGCCGCCGCGACATCGGCTGGCGGGCGGTCGCGCGCGAGGACGGCACGGCCTGAGGGCGGTTTTCGGCGGTCGCAGAATTTCGAGACGAATTTTGCGAAATTCCGTCTCGAAATCCGCAAATTTTGAGAATCGTGTCTCGAAATCGCCGATTGCGCCGGACGGCCGCAGGCGCTTCAATCGCGCCCGAGCAGGTTCCGCGAGGAGGGCCTGTCGACCGGATGGCGCGGGAGGCTTCGATGCAGGGCGGCGACGATCTCTTTCCAGGCTTCGCGACGGGGATATCCCGCGGCGAGGGCGTGGACATCTTCTATCGCATCGGTGGCGGCGAGGGTCCCCCGCTGCTGCTGCTGCACGGTTATCCCCAGACCCACGCGATGTGGCACACTGTTGCCGGCGATCTTGCGCGCCATTTCACCGTCGTCGTCGCGGATCTGCGCGGCTATGGCCGCTCCAGCGCGCCGGAGGGCGATGCGGACCATCACCTTTACTCCAAGCGCGCGATGGCGGCCGACATGGTCGCGGTCATGGCCGGGCTCGGCCACGACAGCTTCATGGTCGCCGGCCACGACCGCGGCGGGCGCGTCGGCTACCGGATGGCGCTCGATCACCCGGAGAAGGTGCGGCGGCTCGCCGTGCTCGACATCCTGCCGACCTACGACTACTGGCAGAACATGGACTGGCGCTACGGCATGGCCATCTATCACTGGCTGTTCCTGGCCCAGCCGAAGCCGCTGCCCGAACGGCTGATCAGTGGTGCCCCCGACTTCTATCTCGACCACACGCTGGCGAGTTGGACGGCGCGCAAGGACCTGTCGGCCTTCGATCCCAGGGCGCTCGCCGACTACCGGGCCTCCTTCGCCCAGCCGGCCCGCCAGCATGCGGCTTGCGAAGACTACCGGGCCGGCGCGACCATCGACATGGCGCTCGACAGTGCCGACCGCGAGGCGGGCCGCAAGATCGCCTGCCCGCTGCTGACGCTCTATGGCAATGGGGGCCTCGCGCAAAAGACCGCGACCCCGGTCGAGACCTGGTCGCGCTGGGCGAACGACGTGCGCGGGCACGGCGTCGATGCCGGCCACTTCCTGCCTGAGGAGGCCCCGGCGGCCACGCTTGCCGCGCTGCTGCCGTTCCTTTTGGAAGAGGCGTGATCGCGTTCTTTTGACGAGGTGGCGCCCGAAAGATGCCACGACCGCCGCGGCTCGCCGATCCCGGCTCGGCGCTGGCGCGCCGTCCGGGAAGACGCCGGAGGGGGAGGAGCGGGGCTGGGGTGGCTGCGAGAGGGTCTTCCGTCACATGCCGGCCGGGGTTGCCAATGGTTCCCGGTTCTGCGCTGCGCTGGACCGGGATGACGTCTGAGAGGGAGGCAGCGCCTTGCATCCTCTCTGTCGTCATGCTGCACGCAAGCCCCTCCTTCGTCATCCCGCACGCAGCGCAGCGGAGATGCGGGATCGGAGAGCCGGGGGCGTATGAGGTGCGCTCTTAAAAAAATGCCACGACCGTCGTGGCTCGCCGATCCCGGCTCGGCGCTCGTGCGCCGTCCGGGAAGACGCCGGAGAGGGTGGAGCCAGGTGCCAGAGCAGCGCCGCGCCCCCGCCTCAGACGGCGGTGCCGCCGATGGTCATCTTGTTGATGCGCAGGGTCGGCTGACCGACGCCGACCGGCACGCCCTGGCCCTGCTTGCCGCAGGTGCCGATGCCGGGATCGAGCGCAAGGTCGTTGCCGATGGCCTCGACCCGCGTCAGCGCGTCCGGCCCGTTGCCGATCAGCATGGCGCCCTTGATCGGCGCGCCGATGCGCCCGTTCTCGATGCGGTAGGCCTCGGTGCAGGAGAAGACGAACTTGCCGCTGGTGATGTCGACCTGGCCGCCGCCGAAGGAGACGGCAAAGATGCCGTCCTTGACGCCTTCCAGGATCTCGGCCGGGTCGCGGTCGCCGGCCAGCATCACCGTGTTGGTCATCCGCGGCATCGGAATATGGGCGAAGGACTGGCGCCGGCCGTTGCCGGTCGGGGCGACGCCCATCAGCCGGGCGTTCTGCCGGTCCTGCATGTAGCCGGTGAGAATGCCGTCCTCAATCAGCACGGTGCGCCCGCTCGGCGTGCCCTCGTCATCGACGGTGAGCGAGCCGCGCCGCCCGCCGATGGTGCCGTCGTCGACGATGGTGACGCCCTTGGAGGCGACGCGCTGGCCCATCAGGCCGGCAAAGGCGGAGGTCTTCTTGCGGTTGAAGTCGCCCTCCAGCCCGTGGCCGACCGCCTCGTGCAGCAGGATGCCGGGCCAGCCGGGGCCCAGCACCACGTCGAAGCTGCCGGCCGGAGCGGGCACGGCTTCGAGATTGACCAGCGCCTGGCGCAGCGCCTCGTCGACGGCATGCTTCCAGCTCTCCTCGGTCAGGAAGGCCTCGACCATGTCGCGCCCGCCGAAGCCGTGCGAGCCGCTTTCCTGCCGGCTGCCGTCGCCGGCGACCACCGAGACGCCGAAGCGCACCAGGGGGCGCACGTCGCGCACCCTATGCCCGTCGGCGCGCAGGATCTCCACCACCTGCCAGGAACTGGCGAGCGAGACGCTGACCTGCCGCACCCTGGGATCGCGCGCCCGGGCAAAGGCATCGATCCGCTGCAGCAGCGCGACCTTGTCGGCGAAGACCGGCGAGGCGATCGGGTTGCCGTCGCCGTAGAGCTTGGCGTTGGTGCGGGGCGGGGCCTCCGCATAGGTGCCCGAATGGCCGGAGGCGACGGCCGAGACCGCATCGGCGGCGCGCTCCAGCGCGGCGACCGAGATCTCGCCGGAATGAGCGTAGCCGGCCGCCTCGCCGGCCACGGCGCGCAGGCCGAAGCCGCGGCTGGTGTCGTAATTGGCGCTCCTGAGCCGGCCATTGTCGAAGACGAGGCTCTCCGACTGCCGGTATTCGAGAAAGAGCTCGCCGTCGTCGGCGCCCTTGAGAGCGCGGGCGAGCACGCTGCGCGCCTGCTCCTCGCTCAGGCCGGCACCGGCAATCAGGTCGGTCGTCGCATCGCTCATCGGTCGTATCCCGCGAAAGAGAGTGTGTGAGGAGAAACTAGGGGTTCGGGCGGCGCTTGCACAGTCCCGGCGGCGTGTGGCAGCGCGCCGGCCGCCGGTCACGCCGGTCGCCGCAAGCGCCCTTCCTGTGATGTTCAGCACGTGCGCGCGCCGGAACAGGGCCTATCTGTTTCCATGCAGGCAGATGAAAACCTCTGCCGGAAAATGGAAAGAGATAGAAAGGAAATAACATGAAGAAAATGACCATGGCGATGACGCTCGCGCTGGCGATGGGTATTGCCGCGCCCATGGTTTCGACGCAGGCGATGGCCGGCAATGCCGGAAAGTCGCTCGGCGATTGCTACAATCACGTGATCTCGGCCTGCAACAAGAAGAAGAACACCGACGCCGCCCATGCCTGCGCCAATTCCGGCATGAATGCCTGCGACAAGCAGCATCGCGCCTCGATGAGCCAGATTCCGGGCGCGACCCTGCAGGCGATGCGCAGCGCGACCCTGCGCCAGGTGGCGCCGACGCGGACGATCACGACGCGCTGAGGGCGCGCCGGACCGAAAGAGCGGCCGACCGGGACGCCGGCGGCCGCTTTTCGATGTCTGTTGGCCGATATGTATACGGCCGATGTCAGCTCTGGCGGGGCGCGCGCCCGCTCACGGCAGGGCGGCGAAGCCTTCCGAGAAGCCGGTCAGCGAGATCGGGATGCCGATGCCTTCCTCCGGCGTCTGGAAGATGACGAAAGTGGCGGCACTGCCGGTCTGCATCTTCTCGATCAGGTCGTCCTGCATCACCACCTCGACGATGCAGCCGTTCGGCAGGCAGCGCACGAAGCCGGCGCGCCCGACATCGGCATCGTCGACGCGCAGGCCGAGGCCCATCGGCAGCAGCACGCCGAGCGGCGCCAGCACCCGCAAAAGGCGCGACTGCTTGTCGGCGGTCTTCAGCACGATGACGGAGAGGCCGACATTCTCGCGGTCGTCGGCGGTGACGTTCTGGATCAGCGCGCATTGCTCTTCCTGCGCGCCGGCCGGCGTGTCGCAGCGCATCTGCCAGTCGCCATGCACGGAGCGGACCGCGCCCTGGGCATGGGCGAGCGGGGCGGCCACGACATTGGCCAGAACGGTGGCCAGAAGGGCGAGAACGGCCGCGAGGCGGAACGTGATCGGCTTGGACAAGACAGGCACGGGCGAGACTCCGTAGGTTCGCAGCGGTACAATTCCCTGACCGGTTTCCCGGTTGTTCGGTTTCCCGGTCTTTCGGTTCCCGGTCTTCGCGTGATCCGGTCTTCGCGTGATCCGGGCGGCGCCTGTCCCGCGGGACGCTGGCAGCGGCCACGATCAGGGCTCGGCGATCCTCGCCTGATTCGCGCAAAACAGCGCACGAACCGCTTTGTCGGCCCTGGAAAGGTCGATTTCAAGGCGAAACCGCCCGGCAGTCCCCGCTTTCGCGAAAGTCGTCAGTCGAAGCGGCCCGAACGGCACCGCCGGAAGGGTGGCGAGGAATTGGCCGGAATTTGGGCATTCACGAAACTACTGGATTGCGCAACGCGCCAGCTTATGGTTTTTCAGGCCGACTTTGACATCGATCAAACCGGGGTCAATTCGCCCTTGCGGCGTTTTGACGCCCCTTCCGGCCACGCCGACATGCGATAGGCTAGCGGCGGCAGGCGCCGGAGAGGATGCCCCGGAAAGAGGATGGACCCGGAAACGGATCAGCAGGCCGGCCCGCGAGGCAGGCCTGCCGGGACCGGATCGGCGGGACCGGAGTGACGGGACCGACAGGACGGGGCGCCGGGGCACGGCGCGGCGTCGTTTGAGACAGGACATGGATTCCGCTAAGGCGAAGTCGGCCGGCGGGATCAGGAAGGGAGCACGGACGTGACAGGACTGGTCAAGCGTCTGACGAAGATTGCGGCGGCGGCGCTCGCCCCGCTCGCCTTTGCCGGTGCGGCGTCGGCCGCCCAGCCGACACCCTGGCAGATGGGCTTCCAGCCCGCCGCCACGGAGGTGATGGAGGACATCACCTGGTTCAGCGATTTCACGCTGGTGATCATCACGATCATCACCCTCTTCGTGCTGGCCCTGCTGGTGTGGTGCATCCTGCGCTTCAACTCCAAGGCCAACCCGACGCCGTCGCGGACCTCCCACAACACCCTGATCGAGGTGGTGTGGACGCTGGTCCCGATCCTGGTGCTGGTGATGATCGCCATTCCCTCGTTCCGCCTGCTCTACAAGCAGATCGAGATTCCCGAATACGACATGACCATCAAGGTGACCGGCTACCAGTGGTACTGGGGCTACGAATACACCGACGAGGGCATGGAGAACGTCGTCTTCGAATCGATCATGCTGCGCGAGGACGCCGAGCGCGCCGAGCGCGCCGCCGAGTTCGGCCGGCCGATCGAGGAGTATCCGCGCCTGCTCGCCGTCGACAACGAGGTGATCGTGCCGGTCGGCAAGACCGTCCGCCTGCAGATCACCGCCGCCGACGTGATGCATTCCTTCGCCATGCCGGCCTTCGGCGTGAAGATGGACGCGATCCCCGGCCGCCTGAACGAGACCTGGTTCAACGCCAAGCAGACCGGCATCTTCTACGGCCAGTGCTCCGAGCTTTGCGGCAAGGACCACGCCTTCATGCCGATCGCCATCCGGGTGGTCGAGGAGGCGCAGTACGAGGCCTGGGCGGAAGCCGCCAAGGAGAACGTCGAGGAGGCGACCCGCCAGTTGATGGCGACGCTGGAAAAGCCGGCCGGCACCGCCGCCGCTCCGGTCTCCGGTTCGCTGGCCGTCGCCGCGCGCTGATCATGCAAGGCGTGCGAGGGCTTCTCCCCGCACGCCGCCGGATTCGGATCGGATCGGGATTGCGCCGGGCTTGTCCCCGGTCGCCCGGGCCGAGGTAAAATTCTCTAACGAGGGAGCTGGAAGATGGCCACTGCGGCGCATGCCCACGGCGATCAGGACCGTCCTACGGGATGGACGCGCTGGGTCTATTCGACCAACCACAAGGATATCGGTGTCCTCTATCTGATCTTCGCGATCATGGCGGGCATCATCGGCGGCGCGCTCAGCGTCGGCATCCGCCTGGAGCTGCAAGAGCCGGGCATGCAGTATTTCACCGATCCGCACACGTTCAACGTGTTCACCACCGCGCATGGCCTGATCATGATCTTCTTCATGGTGATGCCGGCGCTGATCGGCGGCTTTGCCAACTATTTCGTGCCGATCATGATCGGGGCGCCGGACATGGCGTTCCCGCGGATGAACAACATCTCGTTCTGGCTGCTGCCGCCGGCTTTCCTGCTGCTGCTGCTGTCGCTGTTCGTCGAAGGCCCTCCGGGCGCCTATGGCGTGGGCGGCGGCTGGACGATCTATCCGCCGCTGTCGACCTCCGGCCAGCCCGGACCGGCGATGGACCTGGCGATCCTGGCGCTGCACGTGGCCGGCGCCTCGTCGATCCTCGGCGCGATCAACTTCATCACCACCATCTTCAACATGCGCGCCCCGGGCATGACGCTGCACAAGATGCCGCTGTTCGCCTGGTCGGTGCTGGTGACCGCCTTCCTGCTGGTGCTGTCGCTGCCGGTCCTGGCCGGCGCCATCACCATGCTGCTGACGGACCGCAACTTCGGCACGACCTTCTTCGACCCGGCCGGCGGCGGTGACCCGATCCTGTTCCAGCACCTGTTCTGGTTCTTCGGCCATCCGGAGGTGTACATCCTGATCCTGCCGGCCTTCGGCATCGTCAGCCACATCATCTCCACCTTCGCCCGCAAGCCGATCTTCGGCTATCTCGGCATGGCCTATGCCATGGTCGCGATCGGCGTCGTCGGCTTCATCGTGTGGGCGCACCACATGTACACCGTCGGCCTCGACGTCGACACGCAGGCCTATTTCGTCGCGGCGACCATGGTCATCGCGGTGCCGACCGGCGTGAAGATCTTCTCGTGGATCGCCACCATGTGGCAGGGCTCGATCTCCTTCCGCACGCCGATGCTGTGGGCGGTGGGCTTCATCTTCCTGTTCACCGTCGGCGGCGTGACCGGCGTGCAGCTCGCCAATGCCGGTCTCGACCGGGCGATGCACGACACCTATTACGTGGTCGCGCATTTCCACTACGTGCTGTCGCTGGGGGCCGTGTTCGGCATCTTCGGAGCCTGGTACTACTGGTTCCCCAAGATGTTCGGCTACATGTACAACGAGACCATCGGCAAGGCCCATTTCTGGATCACCTTCATCGGCGTGAACCTCGTGTTCTTCCCGCAGCACTTCCTGGGCATGGCCGGCATGCCGCGCCGCTATGTCGACTATCCGGACGCGATGGCCGGCTGGAACGCGGTGTCGTCCTACGGCTCCTACATCTCGGCCTTCGCCGTTCTGGTGTTCCTCTACGGCATCTTCGAGGCCTTCGCCAAGAAGCGCCAGGCCGCCGACAACCCGTGGGGCGAGGGCGCGACGACGCTGGAATGGACCCTGTCCTCGCCGCCGCCGTACCACCAGTTCGAGACGCTGCCGCGCATCCGCTGATCGCGCCAGCTCGAGCAAGACAGGCCGCGCCGGACAGTCCGGCGCGGCCGCCCGAACAGACGCCCAGGCAGACAGGCCGAACGGGCGCGCCAAACAGTCGCTTGAGAGACCGCTCCGCGAGGGCGGGACGCACGAGACAGAACCGGGAAGACACATGTCGCTCGCAGATTACCAGGACCGCAGGCTCGAGACCGCCGCCCATGGCGGACAGGGCGATGTCGGCGACTACCTGGCGCTGCTGAAGCCGCGGGTGATGTCGCTCGTCATCTTCACCGCGCTGGTCGGGCTCTTGATCGCCCCCGGCGGCATCCATCCGGTGCTCGGCGCCGTCGCGATCCTGTGCATCGCCGTCGGGGCCGGCGCCTCGGGCGCGCTGAACATGTGGTACGACGCCGATATCGACGCGATCATGTCGCGCACCGCCCGCCGCCCGATCCCGGCCGGCCGCGTCACCCGCGAGGAGGCGCTGGCCTTCGGCCTGACGCTCGCCGCCTTCTCGGTGCTGGTGCTCGGCCTTGCCGTCAACTGGCTGGCCGCCGGCCTCTTGGCCTTCACCATCTTCTTCTATGCCGTCGTCTACACGATGTGGCTGAAGCGCTCGACGCCGCAGAACATCGTCATCGGCGGCGCCGCCGGCGCCTTCCCCCCGATGATCGGCTGGGCCGCCGTCACCGGCACCGTGTCGGTGGAAAGCATCGTCCTGTTCCTGATCATCTTCATGTGGACGCCGCCGCATTTCTGGGCGCTGTCGCTGTTCAAGCGCGGCGACTACGAGGCCGCCCGCGTGCCGATGCTGCCCGTCGTCGCCGGCGAGGATGCGACGCGTACGCAGATCCTGATCTATTCCGTGCTGCTGGCGCCGATCGGCGTCGCCCCGGCGCTGCTGGGCTTTGCTTCGCTCGCCTATGGCGTTGCCGCCGCCGCCCTCGGGATCGCCTTCGTCTGGTATGCGGTCCGCGTCCATGCCAGGCGCGAGGGCGATGCCGCGCGCAAGGCGGCGGTGCGGCTGTTCGCCTTCTCGCTGGTCTACCTGTTCCTGATCTTCGCGCTGCTGCTCGCCGACAGCCTGGCCGCGCGGCTCGTCGCGGGAGGCTGGCTGTGAGCGAGGACGGCATCCGCCCGACGGAAGAGCAGAAGCGGCGCCAGCGCAAGCGCTCGATCGCCATCGGCCTGACCATCGCCGGGCTGATCCTGCTGTTCTACGTGATCACGCTGGTCAAGATGGGACCGGCCGTGCTCAATCGTCCCTTGTGACGGATCCAGGAGAGGAAAGGACGCCCGCATGACGCGAGAGACCGACATCTCCGGCACCGATACCGCCGGTATCGAGACGTCCGACGCCGCGCGGGCGCGCGCGGCCAATCTTGCGGCGGGGGATCTCGCCCGCAAGAACCGGCGGATCGCGGTGGCGGTGCTCGGCGCCGTGGCGATGATGACCGGCGCCTCCTATGCCGCCGTGCCCCTGTATGAGCTGTTCTGCCAGGTCACCGGCTATGGCGGCACCACCCAGCGCGCCGACGCGCCGACCGGCACGATCATCGACCGCACGATCACCGTGCGCTTCGACGGCAACGTCAATTCGGCCCTGCCCTGGTCGTTCGGCCCGCAGCAGCGCTCGATCACCCTGCGCATGGGCGAGAGCCGGCAGACCGCCTATGTGGCGACCAACCGCTCCGCCGCGCCGACCGTCGGCACCTCGGTGTTCAACGTGACGCCGTTCGAGGCCGGCATCTATTTCAACAAGCTGGAATGCTTCTGCTTCACCGAGCAGCCGCTCGCCGCCGGCGAGTCCGTCGAGATGCCGGTGGTGTTCTTCGTCGATCCGGCGATGGACGACGACAAGAGCCTGAAGCATGTCAGGGAGATCACGCTCTCCTACACCTTCTACCCTGCAAAGGGACCTGAAACGCCGGTGGCAGCGGCCCCTGCCGTGACGCCGGATCCAAGCAACCGCATGTGAGTGCGCAGGCCCGCCCGACGGCGGCATGACTATAATCGGGGGAGTGTACCCATGGCGCATGCCAAGAACCACGACTACCACATCGTCGATCCGAGCCCCTGGCCGTTCCTCGGCGGCGTCGGCGCCTTCATCATGGCGCTCGGCGCGGTCGGCCTGTTCCGCTACACCCAGGGCAACGATTTCCTGCTGTTCGGCATGGACCTTTCCGGCTGGGGCATCTTCGCCGTCGGCACGCTGATCGTGCTCTATGTGATGTTCGGCTGGTGGCGCGACACCATCCGCGAATCGCTGGCCGGCGACCACACCCCGGTGGTGCAGCTTCACCTGCGCTACGGCATGCTGCTGTTCATCGCCTCGGAGGTGATGTTCTTCGTCGCCTGGTTCTGGGCCTTCTTCGACGCCTCGCTGTTCACCGGCGAAGCGGCGCAGTACGCCCGTGTCGAGGCGACCGGCGGCGTCTGGCCGCCCGTGGGCATCGAGACCTTCGATCCCTGGCACCTGCCGCTGCTCAACACGTTGATCCTGCTGACCTCCGGCACCACGGTGACCTGGGCGCACCACGCCCTGCTGCACAACGACCGCGAGGGGCTGAAGTGGGGCCTGACGCTGACGGTGCTGCTCGGCGTGCTGTTCTCGATCGTCCAGGCCTATGAGTACAGCCATGCGGCCTTCGGCTTCTCCGGCTCGATCTATGGCGCGACCTTCTACATGGCGACCGGCTTCCACGGCTTCCATGTCATCGTCGGCACCATCTTCCTGGTGGTCTGCCTGATCCGCGCCTCGATCGGCCAGTTCACCCCGCAGAAGCATTTCGGCTTCGAGGCGGCGGCCTGGTACTGGCACTTCGTCGACGTGGTCTGGCTGTTCCTGTTCGTCTCGATCTATGTCTGGGCGGCCGGTCCGGGCCACTGACGGAAGGCTGACGTCATGCGCCTCCGCATCATCGCGGCGGCCCTGATCCTGTCCGCGGCGGCTGGCGTCGCCGCGGACGCCGCTTTCGCCGGCGCGCCGGCCGCGCCGGCACCAGTCGAGAGGGTTTCGGCCGAGAGGGTTTCGGCCGAGACAGGTCCGGTCGAGAATGTTTCGGTCGAGACGGTCCTCGTCGAAAAGGCCGAGCGCCGCCTGCACCTGGTCGATGCGGCCGGTACGGTGCTGAAGAGCTACACGATCGCGCTCGGCCGCGACCCGATCGGTCCCAAGCAGCGCGAGGGCGACGGGCGCACGCCGGAAGGGCGCTACACCATCGACTGGCGCAACCCGAACAGCGCCTATCACCTGTCGCTGCACATCTCCTATCCGGACGCGGCCGATCGCCGGCGGGCCGCCGAGCGCGGCGAGGACCCGGGCGGGATGATCATGATCCACGGCCTGCGCAACGGGCTCGGCTGGCTCGGCGCGCTGCATCACTATGCCGACTGGACCGACGGCTGCATTGCCGTCACCAACGAGGAAATCGAGGAGATCTGGCGTCTCGTCCCCAACGGCACGCCGATCGAGATCCGTCCCTGACCCCATTCCGGGGCCGGGAAAACTGCGCCGGGAGCGCGATGCAGATGAGTGAGCCGACTGTCGACCGCGCGCATTATCCGCCGCAGGATCCGCTGCGCACCGGCCTTGCCGGGCGCTGCCCGCGCTGCGGCCAGGGCCGCCTGTTCAAGGGCTACCTGGCGACGCGGCCGGCCTGCTCCAATTGCGGGCTCGACTTCGACTTCGCCGACAGCGGCGACGGGCCGGCGGTGTTCATCATCATGATCGTCGGCTTCATCGTCGTCGGCCTGGCGCTGGCGGTCGAGGTGTCGATGCGCCCGCCGATCTGGCTGCACATGATGCTGTGGCTGCCGCTGACCCTCATTCTCGGCCTCGGGATGCTGCGCCCGCTCAAGGGGCTGATGATCGCCCAGCAGTACAAGCACAGCGCGCGGGAGGGCGAGGTTGACGAGTAACGCCGCCCGCCGGCCCGCACGCCGCCGCCTGCTGCTGCCGGGCCTCGTCGCCTTCATCGTGTTCTGCGCGCTGATGGCGCTCGGCACCTGGCAGGTGATGCGGCTGCAATGGAAGCTCGCCCTGATCGAGCGGGTCGAGGAGCGCCTCGGCCTTGCTCCGGTCGATCTGCCCGGTCCGCAGGCGTGGGCCGGGCTCGACGAGGACGCCTGGGACTACCGGCCCGTGCGGCTTTCCGGCCGCTTCCTCGACGGCGAGGTCTATTACTATCTGGCGCTCACCGAACCGCGCGGCCCCCTCGGCGGGCCGGGCTATCTGGTCTATGCGCCGTTCCGCACCGATGCGGGCCCCGTGGTGATGGTCAATCGCGGCTTCGTGCCGGAGGCCCGCCGCCTGCCCGAGAGCCGGCCGGGCAGCGAGCCGCCGGGAGGAGAGGCGGAGATCACCGGCCTGTGGCGGCGCGACGAGCGCGGCAACATGTTCACCCTGGACGCCGATCCGAAGACGCGGGTCTGGTTCGTACGCGAGGCGCCGAAGATGGCCGCTTCGCTCGGCATCGACGATGCGCCGCTCGCCCCCTTCAGCGTCGACCTCAGGGCCGAGGCGACGCCCGAGGGCGGCTTGCCGCAGGCGGGCGAGACGATCGTCTCCTTCCGCAACAACCACCTGCAATACGCGGTCACCTGGTACGGGCTCGGCCTCGTGCTGATCGGCGTGTTCATCGCCTTCGCCCGCAGCGAGACGCGCCGCCCGCCGGAGGCGTAGGGGCGGTGTGACGGCTGTGGGGATGCGAGGCCGTGCCAGTCCCGCCGGCTGTCGTACCGGACGAGGCCGCAAGGCCGAAGATCCGGGATCCAATGGCAACCCCGGCAGGTGTGAGGCGCGAGCGCGTTGCCACTCCACCGCTGTCATACCTGCGAAGGCAGGTATCCAGTATCCGCCGGGGCGAATGATGGCGCAAAGGCGTCTGCCGGGCATCGCGAAGGCCGCTTGCCGCAGCGCCGAAGCTCGGGCTGAGCCCTTCCGGGTTACTGGTTCCCGGTCTTCGGCTTTGCCGAAACCGGGATGACATCCTGGGCTTGCAGTTCATGTCGGAGGATCGTTTCCGCCGGCCTTACTCGCCAGCCCCGGCCGGAGCGCGAAAGGCTCCGGCCGAGGACGCAGGATCAGAGCGCGGCGAGGATGCCGGCGGCGCCCGAGATCTCGGCCTTGCCCGGCATGTCCTCGATGTTGAGGGCCGTGACCTTGCCGTCCTTGACGATCATCGCATAGCGCTTGGAGCGGATGCCGAGGCCGGCGCCCGTGGCGTCGAGCTCCAGGCCGATCGCCTTGGCGAAGTCGGCGCTGCCGTCGGCGAGGAAGGTGATCTTGTCCGCGGCGCCGGTGGCCTTGGCCCAGGCGCTCATCACGAAGACGTCGTTGACCGAGACGACGGCGATCTCGTCGACGCCCTTCGACAGGATCGTGTCGGCCTGCTCGACGAAGCCGGGCAGGTGGTTGTTGTGGCAGGTCGGCGTGAAGGCGCCGGGAACGGCGAAGAGCACCACGGTGCGGCCGCCGAAGAGCTCGGCGCTGCTGCGCTCCGCCGGGCCGTCGGCGGTCATGATCTTGAACTTGGTCTCGGGCAGCGTGTCGCCAACCTGGATCGTCATGGTCTGAAATCTCCCGGAAAATGTGCAAGGAAGCGTCCCGGCGCGGCAGGACGCCGCACCGTGTCCGCCTGAGACATAGGGTGTTCGCGCGCGTCCGTCGAGCGGGGAACCGGGTTTTCAGTTGCCCGCCGGCGGCAGGTCGATGCGGTGCTCCACCGCGCTTGCCCCCTCCACCAGCGTCAGCGCCAGCGGGCGGGTGCCGTCGCCATTGGCGGCAAGGCCGGTCGCCGGCAGGGCGAAGCGCGCAAACCGGCCGTTGCGCTCCAGCAGGGTCGGCACGCCGTTGTAGGAGCCGTCCGCCCCTTCGGCGAACAGATCGACCGGCGCGTCGGGCGAGGCGAGCTCGGCGGTGATGACGAAGGTCTCCTGGGGGGTCTTGCCCTCGGCCGGGGCGAGCTGCCGGTGCTCGATGCCGGCAATGCGCGGCGGCGCCTCGTCCTGCGGCCGCGGCAGGGCGGCCCTTGCGGCGGAAATCGCAAGGCGGGCGGCAAAATCCGGCCCGCCTTCGGCCAGCGGCAGTTCGAGGCTCGCCTCGCCGGGCACGCAGATCTCCCGGCAGATGCCGAAGCTGACATGCGCCCGCAGCACCGGGGCGGCCTCGCCGGCCGCCGGCGCAAGGTCGATCGGCAGGACGATGCGGTCGTGATAGACGAGCGAGGTGGCGTAAGGGTCGGAATAGCGCGCCGGCGGAGGAAAGCGCAGCCGCGCGAGGGCAAGGCCGGACGAGGCGCCGAAATCCGCCGAGGTCGGAATGCCGGCCTCGCCGGGAAACCGCCAATAGGTGTGCCAGCCCTCGTCCAGGCGGATCTCCAGCGCCGCGTCGCCGAACGGCGAGGCCGCGTCGACGGGGCCGGTGGAGACGAGACGGACCTCGGCCGCCCCGGCCTTTACCCACGGGCTCTCGCCGGCCTCGGCGCGGACGGCAAAGGCGCCCTGGGCAAGCAGCAAGGCCAGCGCCAGACGGAGGGCGCGCGCGCGGCAGGGCGCGCTGAGGCTGGCGCTGAGGCTCTTGAAAGGATTGGCGAAAACTGTCCTGCGCTGCGCGACCATCGCTGCGACCTGCTCCAACTGCCCGGCCTTATACGGCACCCGTCCGGCGCCGCCCGTCCGGCTTGCGCGGAGCGGCAGTCTTGGCGCAAATCGCCTCGCGGGTCCACTGGCGCGGCACCACATCTGCGTGATCGGGGGGACGGCGGCAGTTAACATGGGGCGGAGCAGGGCGTAAGATGGAGCGGTGCCCGCAGCGCGGCGCCGGCCCCTCCCAGGCCGGCCTTGCGCGCGGGCGCGGGACCGCCCTTGCTGCCACACGGACCCTGAGGGCGGAACCTGAGGGCGAGACCGGAACGACGCACTGGACCGACAGACTGAAACGACAGACTGGAACGACGCACTGGAACAACAGGCAGGAACGACGGCATGAGAAGCGATGACCTCGGTCGCACCTCCCTTGCGGGGCAGTTGCTGATCGCGATGCCGCGGATGGCGGACGAGCGGTTCGCGCATTCCGTGATCTATCTGTGCGCCCATTCGGCGGAAGGGGCGATGGGCATCATCGTCAACCAGCGGGCGCCGAGCCTCAGCTTTCCCGAACTGCTGCGCCAGCTCGACATCATCCCCGACGATCAGAACATCCGCCTGCCGGCGCCGGCGAACCGCATGCAGGTGCATCGCGGCGGGCCGGTGGAGACCGGGCGCGGCTTCGTGCTGCATTCGGGCGACTTCGTCATCGCCAACTCGACCATGGCCGTGCAGGACGGCATCTGCCTGACGGCGACGCTCGACATCCTGCGCGCCATCGCCGAGGGGCGCGGACCCAGGCAGGCGATGCTGGCGCTCGGCTATGCCGGCTGGGGCGCCGGCCAGTTGGAGGCGGAAATCCAGGAAAACGGCTGGATCACCGGCCCGGCCGACGAGGCCATCGTCTTCGACGCAGCGCTCGACAGCAAGTGGGACCGGGCGCTCGCCAAGATCGGCATCGCGCCTGGCATGCTGTCCAGCGAAGCCGGCCACGCCTGAGCGCAGCTTTCTGCGCTTCCGGTGCTCACGTAGCTGTAGGTACGCTGCGCCCCGGTTCTCGCAAGCCACGCTATCCGGCGCGCCGGGAGCGGGTTTGCCTGGGGCGCGCGCCGGTGCCCGGAACGCGCATTCCTGCCGGCAAAGCATCCGGCTTGCCCGCACCCCGGTCGGGGAGATAGGGTGCGCGGATGTGACCGCGCCTCGAGCCCGCGGACGGGCGAGGCGCCCTGCGCGGCCGGCGCTGGCTGCCGGGGCAGGACTTCTGGAGGATATCGCCACCGTGAAATATGTCAGTACGAGGGGCGAGGCGCCGGTTCTCGGATTTGCCGATGTGCTTCTGACCGGGCTCGCCGCCGATGGCGGCCTCTATGTTCCCGAAACCTGGCCGCGACTGTCGCGCGAGACCATCGCCGGCTTTGCCGGGCGTCCCTATGCGGAGGTGGCGCAGGCGGTGATCGAGCCCTTTGTCGGCGACGACATCGCCCGCGAGGATCTTTCCGCGATGATCCGCGAGGCCTATGCGGGCTTTCGCCACCCGGCGGTGACGCCCCTGGTGCAGGTGGCGCCGAACCGCTTCGTGCTGGAACTGTTCCACGGCCCGACGCTCGCCTTCAAGGACGTGGCGATGCAGTTGCTGGGCCGGATGATGGACCATGTGCTGGCCGCCCGCGGCAAGCGCGCCACCATCGTCGGCGCCACCTCGGGCGACACCGGCGGGGCGGCGATCGAGGCGTTTCGCGGCCGCGAGCGCACCGACGTGTTCATCCTGTTCCCGGACGGGCGCGTCTCCGACGTGCAGCGCCGGCAGATGACGACGCCCACGGAAGCCAATGTCCATTCGCTGGCGCTTTCCGGCACGTTCGACGACTGCCAGACGATCCTCAAGGGCATGTTCACCCATGCCGCCTTCCGCGAGCGGGTGCAGCTTGCCGGCGTCAACTCGATCAACTGGGCCCGCATCGTCGCGCAGGTGGTCTATTATTTCGTCGCCGGCGCCGCCCTCGGCGCGCCGCACCGCCCGGTCTCCTTCACCGTGCCGACCGGCAATTTCGGCGATATCCTCGCCGGCTATGTCGCCGCCAAGATGGGCCTGCCGGTCGAGCGGCTGGTGATCGCCACCAATGCCAACGACATCCTCGCCCGCACGCTGGAGACCGGCGCTTACGAGACCCGCGGCGTGGTGCCGACGACCTCGCCGTCGATGGACATCCAGATCTCGTCCAACTTCGAGCGGCTGCTGTTCGAGGTGCACGGACGCGACGGCGGCGAGATCCGCTCGCTGATGGCGCGGCTCGGCCAGTCCGGCCGCTTCGAACTGGCGGCCGGCCCGCTCAAGGCGATCCGCGAGGGCTTCGACGCCGGGCGCTGCGGCGAGGCGGAGACGGCCGCGACCATCGAACGGACGCTGCGCGAGACCGGCTATCTGCTCGACCCGCACACGGCGATCGGCCTGCATGTCGCCGAGCAACAGGGGGAGGGCGCTGCGCCGATGGTGGTGCTGGCGACGGCGCATCCGGCGAAGTTCCCCGATGCGGTGGAGGCGGCCTGCGGCGTACGCCCGGCGCTGCCGCCGGAGCTGGAGCCGATGATGAGCGCGCCCGAGCGCTTCACGAAGGTGGCGGCCGAGCGGGGTGCGGTGGAACGGCATGTCCTCGACACGGCGCGCGCGGCGACGATGGAGGTGTCGTGATGCAGGTGCGGGTAACGAGGCTGGCCAACGGCCTCAGGGTCGTGACCGACACCATGGCGCATCTGCGCACCGCCGCGCTCGGCGTCTGGGTGGGGGCGGGCTCGCGCTCCGAACTGCCGGAGCAGAACGGCATCACCCATCTGCTGGAACACATGGCGTTCAAGGGCACGGCGACGCGCTCGGCCCGCCAGATCGCCGAGGAGATCGAGGCGGTCGGCGGCGAGCTCAACGCTTCAACCAGCGTCGAGCACACCAACTACCATGCCCGCGTGCTGGCGGAGGACGTGCCGCTGGCGGTCGAACTGCTCGCCGACATCCTGCAGAATTCCAGCTTCGACCCGGAGGAACTGGCGCGCGAGAAGCACGTCATCCTGCAGGAGATCGGCGCCGCCCACGACACGCCCGACGACAAGGTGTTCGACCAGTTCCAGGAGACGGCCTGGGCGCGGCAGGCGATCGGCCGGCCGATCCTCGGCACCCGCGAGACGGTGATGTCGTTTTCGCCCGAGGACCTGCGCGCCTATCTTTCCGAGCACTACCGGGCCGACAACATGGTGCTGGCGGCGGCCGGCGCGGTCGATCACGACGCGGTGGTGGCGCTGGCACAGCAGCATTTCGGCGCCCTCGCCGGCACGCCGGGCGCGGCGCCGGCACCGGCCCGCTACACCGGCGGCAGCACGCTGCTGGAACGCGAGCTGATGGAGGTGCAACTGGTCCTCGGCTTCGAGGGCGTGCCCTACCGGGCGCCGGACTATTATTCCACCCAGGTGCTGGCCTCGGTGATGGGCGGGGGCATGTCCTCGCGCCTGTTCCAGGAGATCCGCGAGAAGCGCGGCCTGTGCTACGCGATCTATGCGTTTCACTGGGCGTTCCAGGACACCGGCCTGTTCGGCATCCACGCGGCCACCGGCGAGGAGGATATCGGCGAACTGTTCCCCGTGCTGGTCGACGAACTCGGCCGCGCCGCGCAGGACATCGAGCAGGCGGATATCGACCGCTCGAAGGCGCAGATCCGCGCCGGCCTGATGATGTCGCTGGAAAGCCCGGCCGCCCGCGCCGGCCAGATCGCCCGCCAGTTGATGATCCATGGCGAGGTGCTGTCGCTGGAGGAGATCCAGGCGCGCATCGGCGCGGTGACGCTGGAGACGGTGCGCAGCGCCGCCGCCAAGACCTTCGCCGGAACGCCGAGCCTGTCGGTGGTCGGGCCGAAGACCAGCGGCCTGCCGCTGGCCCTCGATGCGGCGGCGGTGGCCGAGCGGCTGGGCCACCGGCCGGCCCGCGCCGTCGGCGCCTGAGACCCGCGCGGAGGCGGCGATGTCCCTGTTCCGGGTCTTCTCCGGCTCAGAGCCGGTCCGGACCCTGGTGGCGGGGGAGGGGGAGAACGCCCTCTTGCTGCGCCAGCCGCAGCCGCAGGACTATGGTGAGTGGGCGGCGCTGCGCGAGGCGAGCCATGCCTTCCTGCAGCCCTGGGAACCGCAATGGGCGGCGGACGAACTGTCCCGCGCCGCCTATCGCCGCCGGCTGCGCCGCCATGCCCGCGAGATGCGCGAGGACCGGGCCTATCCGTTCTTCCTGTTCCGCCTCGCCGACGGGGTGCTGGTGGGCGGGGCGACGCTCTCCAACATCCGCCGCGGCGTCGCCCAGACCGCCTCGCTCGGCTACTGGATGGGCGCCCCCCATGCCGGACGCGGCCATATGGGCCGGGCGGTGCGGGCGCTGCTCGGCTTCGCCTTTTCCGACCTGTCGCTGCACCGCATCGAGGCGGCCTGCCTGCCGCATAATGTCGCCTCGCGCCGGCTCCTTGAAAATGCCGGCTTTTGCCGCGAGGGCTATGCCCGCCGCTACCTGCGCATCGCCGGCGAGTGGCAGGACCACCTGCTGTTCGCCCGTCTTGCCGGCGACACCGCGGCGTCCGAGGGGCTTGCCACCATCTCCGCCGCGAGCGTTGCCGCCTGGCAGGTGCGGGCCGGAACAGGGGTCGGATCGGGGGCCGGAACGGGGACCGGAACAGGGACCAGCGGCGCCGCCGGAGAGAAAGAAATCTTGTGAGATGGAATGGATGCCGATAAGTCTCCGGCACCGTAAGATGTGCGAAGTGAAACGGGATAACCGCTTGCCCCTGTTCAGGCTCCTAATGGTCGCGCTGGCGGCGTGGCTGTATGCCTTCGCCCCGGCAGCGGCAATCGAGGCCGTCGAGGTCCGCGCTTCCACCGACGCGCTGGATCTGACCCGCGCCCTCGACCTTTATCCCTATGAGGGCCCCAGCCTGCAGGTCTCGACCTCGCCCGGCGCCGACGGCATCGTCCGGCGTATCGAGGTGAATTCCCGCGACGGCACCAACACGAGTTGGGCGGTGTTCGCCCTGTCCAATCCCGGCGACGAGCAGATCGACCGGCTGATCGTCGCGCCGTTCTTCCAGCTCGTCGGATCGCGGCTGATCTGGCCGGATCTCGGCGCCTCGCGCATCGCCTCGATCACCCCGAGCCAGGGCATCGCCCCCGAGCGGCAGTCGAGCCAGGAGGCGGACGTCTTCCTGATCACCCTCGATCCCGGCGCGGTGGTGACCTATGTGGTGGAACTGCGCACGCCGGAGGTGCCGCAACTGCGCCTGTGGGAGCCGACCGTCTACAAGGACACGGTCAACGCCTATACGCTGTATCGCGGCATCATTCTCGGCATTTCCGGCCTGCTGGCGCTGTTCCTGACCATCCTGTTCGTGGTCAAGGGCACGATCATGTTCCCGGCGACGGCGGTGCTGGCCTGGGCGGTGCTGGCCTATCTGACCATCGATTTCGGGTTCTGGAACAAGGTCCTGCAGATCACGCCGGGCGACGAGCAGCTCTATCGCGCCTGCGCCGAGGTGGCGCTGGCGGCGAGCCTGATCATCTTCCTCTACGCCTATCTCAACCTCAACCGCTGGCACATCCGCTACAGCCACCTGGCGCTCGGCACCCTGATCCTGGTGCTCAGCCTGCTCGGCATCGCCGTCTGGGACCCCTCGGTCGCCGCCGGCATCGCCCGCATCTCGCTCGGCATCATCGGCGTGCTCGGCTTTGCGGTGATCGCGGCGCTGGCGCTGCAGGGCTACGACCGGGCGATCATGCTGGTGCCGACCTGGGTGCTGCTGCTGTCCTGGCTGGTCGGCGCGGCGATGACGGTGACCGGGTCGCTCGCCAACGACATCGTCCAGCCGGCGCTGGCCGGCGGGTTGGTGCTGATCGTGCTGCTGATCGGCTTCACGGTGATGCAGCACGCCTTCGCCGGCGGCGCCATCGCGCAGGGGCTGATTTCCGACGTGGAGCGGCGGGCGCTGGCGCTGACCGGCTCCGGCGACATCATCTGGGACTGGGATGTCGACCGCGACCGCATCTCCACCGGCAACGAGGTGGAGGACCTGCTCGGCCTCAAGCACGGCCTCCTGGAGGGGCCGGCGCGCGACTGGCTCGACGTGCTGCATCCGCAGGACCGCGACACGTTCCGCTCGACGCTCGACGCGGTGATCGACCAGCGCCGCGGGCGCATCTCGCAAGCCTTCCGCCTGCGCGCCGACGACGGTCATTTCCGCTGGTTCCGCCTGCGCGCGCGCCCCATCGTCGGCTCCGACGGCGAGGTGATCCGCTGCGTCGGCACGCTGCTCGACATCACCGACCAGAAGGTGACCGAGGAACGGCTGCTGCACGACGCGGTGCACGACAACCTGACCGGCCTGCCCAACCGCGAATTGTTCATGGACCGGCTGCAGGCGGCGATCGCCCGCTCGCGTGCGGAAAAGCTCGGCCGTCCTTCCGTGCTGATCATCGATCTCGACCGCTTCAAGCAGGTCAACGATTCCATCGGCCTGTCGGCCGGCGACAGCATCCTGCTGACCATCGCGCGGCGGGTGTCGCGCCAGCTCAAGCCGCAGGATTCGCTGTCGCGCCTGTCCGGCGACACCTATGCGCTGCTGCTCTTGTCCGAACAGTCGGCCGACCGCATCGCCGCCTTCGCCGATGCGGTGCGCCGGGCGGTGCGCTCGCCGATCACCTTCGGCGAGCGGGAAGTGTTCCTGACCGCCTCCGTCGGCATCGCCATCTACGAGGCGGACGGCACCTCCGCCGCCGAACTGATGCGCGAGGCGGACATGGCGATGCATCACGCCAAGCGGCTCGGCGGCGACCGGGTCGAGGTGTTCCGCCCGACGCTGCAGACCGGCACCCGCAGCCGCGCCGAGCTGGAGGGCGATCTGCGCAAGGCGCTGAAGACCGACGGCATCACCGTGTTCTACCAGCCGATCGTCCGCCTGGTCGACCGCTCGATCGCCGGCTTCGAGGTGCTGGCGCGCTGGAACCACCCGACGCGCGGTGCGATCTCGCCGACCGAGTTCATCCCCATCGCCGAACAGTCGGGCCTGATCAACGAACTGGGCCTGTTCGTGCTGGACAAGGGCGCCCGGCAACTGGCCGAGTGGCAGGAGAGCTTCCGCCTGCCGCTGCCGCTGTTCGCCAGCGTCAACATCTCCTCGCTGCAACTGCTGCGCCACGACCTGATCAACGACGTCAAGTCGGTGCTGTCGCGCTCGTCGCTGGCGCCGGGAACGCTGAAGCTGGAGCTGACCGAATCGGTGGTGATGGCCAATCCGGAATATTCGGCGCGGATGCTGGAGCGGCTGCGCGCGCTCGGCGCCGGCCTGTCGCTGGACGATTTCGGCACCGGCTATTCCAGCCTCAGCTACCTGCAGCGCTTCCGCTTCGACACGATCAAGGTCGACCAGTCCTTCGTGCGCCCGAACGGCCGCAGCGCCCGGCCGGTGATCCTGCGCTCGATCATCGCGCTCGGCCACGATCTCGGCATGCAGGTGGTGGCGGAAGGGGCGGAGAGCGAGTCGGATTCGCTGGAGCTGCACCAGCTCGGCTGCGAATACGCGCAAGGCTTCCTGTTCGGCCAGCCGATGGAAGCGGCCCAGGCGACCAGGATGCTGCAGGCGGAAATGGACGCGCTGCGGGCGTAGGCCGCGCGGGGACTTCGGATCCCTTTTTCCCAATCCCAAAAAGGCAACTGAATGGTTGCCTTTCAATCCGCTTGCTGTAAGGTGAAAGGCAACCGGAGGGTTGCGCAATGAGTGACAGGATCGTCAAGACAGTAGAGCTGAGAGCGCCGGTGTCGCGGGTCTGGCGGGCTTTGTCGGACCATGAGGAGTTCGGCGCGTGGTTCCGGGTCAGGCTCGACGGGCCGTTCGTGCCAGGTGGCATCTCGACCGGCCGGATGACCTATCCCGGCTACGAACACTATCCCTGGCTCGCCACTGTGGAGAAGATGGAGCCCGAGAGGCTGCTCTCGTTCCGCTGGCACGATTTCGACGAGGCGTCCGGGCTTGCCGTCGCCGACCAGTCGACAACGCTGGTCGAGTTCCGGCTCGAGCCGGTGGCGGGAGGAACCCTGCTGACGATCACCGAAAGCGGCTTCGAGGCACTGCCGGAGCATCGGCGCCTCGAGGTCCTGCGCGGCAATACGCAAGGTTGGAACATCCAGGCGGAGAACATCGCCCATCATGTTGCCGAGTGAGGTCGAGACGTCGTCCGCCGCGTCGGTGTTCGCGGCGCTGGGGGACAGGACCCGCCTGACGCTGCTGTCGCGGCTGGCCGAGGGACGGGCGCAGTCGGTCGTCGAACTGACCCAGGGCACCGGCCTGACCCGGCAAGGCATCAGCAAGCATCTGGCCGTTCTGGAGGAGGCGGGCGTCGTCGCCAGCGCGCGCGTCGGCCGCGAAACCCGCTTCGCCATCCGGCCGGCCGCACTGGCCGAGGCCGGCCGCTATCTGGAGCGGGCCTCGCGGCAATGGGACGACGCCATCGGCCGGCTGCGCAAGCTCGTCGAGGATTGACGGCGCGGGGTGCTTTCCCGGCCTATCTTTTCTTGAACGGTGCCATGCCCTTGCGGGCGAGTTCGTCGGCACGCTCGTTGTCGTCGTGCCCGGCATGGCCCTTGACCCAGTGCCAGGTGACGTCGTGGCGCGCGCGCGCCGCATCCAGCGCCTGCCACAGTTCGGCATTCTTCACCGGCTTCTTGTCGGCGGTGCGCCAGGCATTGCGCTTCCAGTTGTAGAGCCACTTGGTGATGCCGTCGCGCACATAGGTGCTGTCGGTGTGCAGCTCGACCTTGCACGGCCGCTTCAGCGCGTTCAGCGCCTCGATGGCGGCGGTCAGCTCCATCCGGTTGTTGGTGGTCTGCGCCTCGCCGCCGCACAATTCGCGCTCATGCGCGCCGAAGCGCAGGATCGCGCCCCAGCCGCCCGGCCCCGGATTGCCCGAGCACGCCCCGTCCGTGTGGATGGTGACGCGCATGCGCTCCGCCTCGCTCACGGGGCGAGCCCGTAGTCGGAGGCGGTGGCGACGCCCTGGTGGAAGCGCAGCTTGCGCAGGTATTCGCGCGGGTCCTTCGGCGTCACCAGCGCGCCCGGCGGCACCCGCAGCCAGTCGTGCAGCCGCGTCAGCAGGAAGCGCAGCGCCGAGCCGCGCGCCAGCAGCGGCAGGGCGTCGAACTCGGCGGCGGTGAAGTCGCGCACCTGGCGATAGCCGTTGAGCAGCGCCCGCGCCTTGGTGACGTTGAAGGAGAGGTCCGGCTCGAAGCACCAGGCATTGAGGCAGATGGCGACGTCATAGGCGAAGGCATCGGTGCAGGCGAAATAGAAGTCGATCAGCCCGGACAGGCGCTCGCCGATGAAGAAGACATTGTCGGGGAAGAGATCCGCATGGATGACGCCGGAGGGAAGGCCGCTCGGCCAGCGGCTCTCCAGATGGTCGAGCTCGGCGGTGAGCTCGGCCCCGAGCCCTTCCACCACCGTGTCGGCCTGGTCGAGCGAGGCGCCGAGCAGCGGCCGCCAACTGTCGACCGACAGGGTGTTGCGGCGCCGGCCGGAAAAATCCGCGCCGGCGAGATGAAAGCGGGCGAGCGCCTCGCCGAGCGCGGCGCAATGCGTCCGCTTCGGCCGGCGCACCCACATGCCGTCGAGGAAGGAGATGATCGCCGCCGGCCGGCCGGCGAGTTCGCCCAGCATCGCGCCGGAGCGGGCGGCGACCGGCTGCGGACAGGAGATGCCGCGCGCCGCCAGATGGCGCATCAGCTCCAGGAAGAACGGCAGGTCGGCCGGGTCCACCCGCTTCTCGTAGAGCGTCAGGATGAAATAGCCGGCGGTGGTGTGCAGCAGGAAGTTCGAGTTCTCGACGCCTTCGGCGATGCCCTTGAGGGCGAGCGTGTCGCCGATGTCGTAGAGGGCGACGAAGGCCTCAAGGTCCTCGTCCGAGACGTCCGTATAGACTGCCATGGGGTGCCGGTTTCGTGTTCGCTTGAAGGACGCGGGACGCGCGGGATGGATGGGGCGGGGCTACTCGGCGGCGGCCTCGCGCAGGGCGCGCGGCAGGTTGAAGGAAATCGTCTCCTCGGCCGTGCGCACGCTGTCGACGGTGACCTCGTAGCGCTGCGCAAAGGCGGCGATGATCTCCTCCACCAGGACCTCGGGCGCGGAGGCGCCGGCGGTGATGCCGAGGCGGGTGAGCGGCGGCAGCAGGTCCCAGGGGATGTCGGCGGCGCGCTGGACGAGGAGCGCCACCGGGCAGCCGGCGCGCTCGGCGACCTCGCGCAGGCGCTGCGAGTTCGACGAATTCGGCGCGCCGACGACGATCAGCGCCTCGACCTGCGGCGCGACGGCCTTCACCGCCTCCTGCCGGTTGGTGGTGGCGTAGCAGATGTCGTCCTTGTGCGGGGCGACGATGTCGGGGAAGCGGGCGGCCAGCACCTCGACGATCTCGGCCGTGTCGTCGACCGACAGGGTGGTCTGGGTGATCCAGGCGAGCGGCCGGTCGCCGGCCGGCTCGAAGCGGCGCGCGTCCTCCACCGTCTCGACCAGGCGCACCGCGCCCTCGGGCAACTGGCCCATGGTGCCGATCACCTCCGGATGGCCGGCATGGCCGATCAGCACGATCTCGCGGCCGCGGCGGAAATGGATCTCCGCTTCCTTGTGGACCTTGGAGACCAGCGGGCAGGTGGCGTCGAGATAGAACATGTTGCGGGCGCGCGCGTCCTCGGGCACCGACTTCGGCACGCCATGGGCGGAGAACACCACCGGCCGGTCGTGGTCGCCGTCCGGGATCTCGTCCAGCTCCTCGACGAAGACGGCGCCCTTGGCCTTCAGGCTCTCGACGACGAACTTGTTGTGCACGATCTCGTGGCGGACATAGACCGGCGCGCCGAAACGCTCCAGCGCCAGCTCGACGATCTGCACGGCGCGGTCGACGCCGGCGCAAAAGCCCCTCGGCGCGCAAAGCAGCACCTGGAGCGGCGGGCGGTTTCCGGCGGTCGGGTGTGAAGCCAACAGGGCCTCCTTGCAGTCGGCGCCGGCGGGGAGCCGCGGCGCACGGGCTTTGCTGGCAATAGAGGTACGGGGGCAGGGCGTGTCAAGGGGTGGGCAAGGCGGGCGGGGCGCAACAGCGCGGCTTTGCCGGCTCGCGATCCGGCACCCGGTCGGCGCTGGACAGGCGCCCGGCGGCGGCGGCTCGCCAAGCGGCGGCCCGCCTGATATAGACGTTGCCCGAACGAGTTCGCGTCCTTGAGCAGAATTGGGAAGATTGGCATGCAGCACGCCGACTGGATCCGCCGTACGGGCCCGCTCGCCTCGCTGGCGCTTGGCCTTGCCGTTGCCGGCTGCGGCGCAGATATCTCCGGCGTCGGCGACGATGTCGCCAAGACGGTTATCTCCGGCAACGCCTCCGACAAGTCGGTGGTCGAGGGGATCAACCCCGACACGTTCCGCCGGGAGGTTCCCTGTCCGCCGCTGGAGGTGGAGCCGGGCCACTATCTGCTGATGATCCACGACCGCGGCAAGGACGACGACCCCAAGGCGCTGCGCTACCAGGCGAATATCGAGAACTGGGCGCGGCGCTGCGTGCGCGACGGCGGCGACGGCGTGCTGATGACCGTCGGCGTCTCCGGGCGCGTGACGCCCGGCCCGGCCTGGCAGGGCGGCGAGGTGCTGCTGCCGATCCGCCTGTCCATCGTCAACACCGCGCCCGGCGGCCCCAAACCGGTGGTGCGCCAGCTCGCCGTGCCGGTGACGCTGGGCGCCGGGTCGCCGGCCGAACAATGGGCGCTGGTGGAGGAGAATGTCGCTATTCCCCAGACCGCTTCGACCAAGGTGCAGATTGCGCTGGACGAGAAGGGAAAACGGCGGCAATAGGAGGGGCGTGTTGACAGGGCGACAGGCGCTGTCGACAATGCGACATGCTGGTGCGGTGAATTTGAAATACGCCTTCGGGTGGCAGCAGGCTGAGAGCGTATTTCAAATTCGAAAACCGCACCAGAAAACGTGAATTTTCCTGTCGCCCATATCTGAAGTTCGTTCAGAGCGTGCTGTGAAACGTGACGAACTTCAGATATGGGTGACAAGGCGGCGTGGACGTTGTGCGCCGCCGGCAGGGACCTGAAGACGGCACGTCTTCGCGATCCTGCTTCAAGGACTTGCGGGAGAGGTCGGCATCCCGGATGCCGGCGCCGAAGGAGCAACCGCCCCGGAAACTCTCAGGCAAAAGGACCGCAGGTCGAGCAACGCTCTGGAAAGAAGTCCGGACCGCCCTTCGGGTCGGGGCCGGGCTCACCGAAGGAGTAACCGCCTCACATTCGGGCGCCGGTCACGGACCGGAGGCCGGGCGGGAAATCTCTCAGGTCGTCAGGACAGAGGGGGTGCGTGGATACGAAACGTGTTCGCGTCACCAGACCCTCTAGCGCCAGGACGACCACATGGCCGATCACGCCGACGGATCCCCGGTTTCGACGCCCCTGCTTTCAACGCCCCTGACGGACCTGCACCGCGAGCTCGGTGCGCGTCTCGTGCCCTTCGCCGGCTACGAGATGCCGGTCCAGTATCCCGCCGGCATCATTGCCGAGCACAGCCACACCCGCGAGAAGGCCGGTCTCTTCGACGTGTCGCATATGGGCCAGGCCTGGCTGATCGGCCCGGACCACGCGACGACGGCCCGCGCGCTGGAGGCGATGGTGCCCTCCGACGTCGCCGTGCTGAAGCCCGGCCGCCAGCGCTACACCGTGCTGCTCAACGCCGAGGGCGGCATCGTCGACGACCTGATGGTCTCGCGGCCGCAAGGCGCGGAGAATGACGGCCGGCTGTTCCTGGTCGTCAACGCCTCGCGCAAGGCGGTCGACTACGAACTGATCGCGGCGAACCTTCCGGGCAACGTGAAGCTGGAGCCGATCGAGGACCGGGCGCTGATCGCGCTGCAGGGGCCGATGGCGGCCGAGGTGATGGCCTCCCATGCGCCGGCCGCCGCGGACATGGCCTTCATGGGCGTTGCCGAAATGGAATTCGACGGCATCGCCGTCTACGTGTCGCGCTCCGGCTATACCGGCGAGGACGGCTACGAGATCTCCGTGCCGGCGGGGGCTGCCGAGCCGCTGGCCCGCGCCCTGCTCGCCGACGAGCGCGTCGCCCCGATCGGCCTCGGCGCACGCGATTCGCTGCGGCTCGAGGCCGGGCTCTGCCTCTATGGCCACGACCTCGACGAGACCACCTCGCCGGTCGAGGGCGCGATCACCTTCGTGCTGCAGAAGCGCCGCAAGGACGAGGCCAACTTTCCGGGCGCTGCCCGCATCCTCTCCGAACTGGCGGAGGGACCCTCGCGCGTGCGCGTCGGATTGATGCTGGCGGGGCGCGCCCCGGCGCGCGAGGGCGCGGAGATCCGCGCCACTGATGGCAGCGCCATCGGCGTTCTGACCTCGGGCGGCTTCGCGCCGACGCTCGGCGCCCCGATTGCCATGGGCTATGTCGACCCGGCCCATGCGGGCGTCGGCACGCCGGTGAAGCTCGTCGTGCGCGGCCGCGAGTTGGAGGCGAGCGTCGCCGACATGCCGTTCGTTCCCCAGCGCTACCATCGCAAGCCGTCGGCCTGACGGCCTCGAAACTCCATTGTTGCAGATAACCTGAAGCGGCCTGAAGGCCTTCCGGAGGACCAAGTGAAATGAGCACCCGCTACACCGAAGACCACGAGTGGATCACCGTCGCCGGCGACGTCGCCACCGTCGGCATCACGACCTACGCCCAGGAACAGCTCGGCGATGTCGTCTTCGTCGAACTGCCCGAAGTCGGCCGCACGGTCTCCAAGGGCGACGAGGCGGCGGTCGTCGAGAGCGTCAAGGCGGCCTCCGAGGTCTATGCCCCGCTCGACGGCGAGGTGGTCGAGGCCAACAGCGTGCTGGCCGACGAGCCGGGCAAGGTGAACGAGGACCCGGAAGGCGCGGCATGGTTCGTCAAGATCCGCATGTCCGATGCCTCGCAGCTCGACGACCTGATGGATGCGGCGGCCTACAAGGCCTATATCGAGACGCTCTGAGCGATGGCACGGCATCTCTACCGGGCCGATGTGAGCTGGCGGCGGCAGGGCGACTTCGCCGCCAATGCCTATAGCCGCGGCCATGACTGGTCCTTCGACGGCGGCATCACCGTGCCGGCCTCGGCCTCGCCGAGCGTCGTGCCGCTGCCCAACTCCGTCGAGGCGGCGATCGACCCGGAAGAGGCCTTCGTCGCGGCGATCTCGAGCTGCCACATGCTGTGGTTCCTCGACTTTGCCCGCCGCGACGGGCTCACTGTCGAGAGCTATGCCGACGCGGCCGAGGGCATCATGGAACGGGTCGCGCCGGCCAGGATGGCCGTAACCCGTGTGGTGCTGCGCCCGCGGATCGTGCTGGCCGGCGACGCGCTGCCCGAGCCGGGCCGGCTCGACGCCCTGCATCACCAGGCCCACGAGGCCTGTTTCATCGCCAATTCCGTGAAAAGCGAGATCGTGGTCGAGGCCTTGCCCGCCACGCTTGCCGACAACCGCCAAGGAGCGTGACATGCGCTATCTGCCGCTGTCCGATACCGACCGTGCCGACATGCTGGCGCGCGTCGGCATTTCCGATGTGGACGAGATCTTCGTCGACATCCCGAAAAGCGCCCGCATCGACGGGCTGCTCGACCTGCCGCGCCGCCAGAGCGAGTTCGCCGTCGAGCGCGACCTGACCCGCATGGCGGGCAAGAACGTCGCCGCCTCCTCGGTGCCGTTCTTCGTCGGTGCCGGCGCCTACAAGCACCATGTGCCGGCCAGCGTCGACCACCTGATCCAGCGCTCCGAATTCCTCACCTCCTACACGCCGTACCAGCCGGAGGTGACGCAGGGCACGCTGCAATATCTCTTCGAATTCCAGACCCAGGTGGCCGCGCTCACCGGCATGGAGGTCGCCAACGCCTCCATGTATGACGGCTCCACCGGCACGGCCGAGGCCGTGCTGATGGCGCACCGGGTGACCCGCCGCAACAAGGCGGTGCTGTCCGGCGGCCTGCATCCGCAATACCGCCAGGTGGTCGAGGGGCTGAGCGCGATGGCCGGCGACCGGGTCGCGGCATTGCCGGCCGACCCCACTGGCACCGAGGACATTCTCGCCGCCATCGACGACGAGACCTCCTGCGTCGTGGTGCAGTCGCCGTCCTTCTACGGCCAGCTCATCGACCTGAAGCCGATCGCCGAGAAGGCGCATGCCCATGGCGCGCTGCTGATCGCCGTCTTCACCGAGGTGGTGTCGCTGGGCCTGATCGAGGCGCCGGGCGAGCAGGGCGCCGACATCGTCGTCGGCGAGGGCCAGTCCATCGGCAACGGCCTCAATTTCGGCGGTCCTTATGTCGGCCTCTTCGCGACGCGCCAGAAGTTCATCCGCCAGATGCCGGGGCGCCTGTGCGGCGAGACGGTCGATGCCAACGGCAAGCGCGGCTTCGTGCTGACGCTTTCGACCCGCGAGCAGCACATCCGCCGCGACAAGGCGACCTCGAACATCTGCACCAATTCGGGGCTGTGCTGCCTCGCCTTCACCATCCACATGACGCTGCTCGGCGGCAACGGCCTCGCCAAGCTTGCCCGCATCAACCACGCCAACGCGGTGAAGCTGAAGGGCGCGCTGGACGGCGTTGCCGGCGTAAGCGTGCTCAACGACGCCTTCTTCAACGAGTTCACCGTCAAGCTGCCGAAGCCGGCGGCCGAGGTGGTCGAGGCGCTGGCCGCAAAGGGCGTGCTCGGCGGCGTGCCGGTGTCGCGGCTGGAGCCGGGCAAGGCCGAGCTTGCCGACCTGCTGCTCGTGGCATCTAGCGAAGTCAATTCCGATGAGGACCGCGCGGCCTTCGTCGCGGCACTGAAGGAGGTGCTGGCATGAGCATGAACACTCAGGGACGTCCGTCCGCGCCCAGCGAGACGGCGATCGTCAGCGAGCGTGCGACCTTCACCGGCAACAAGGCGCTGGCGATGGAAGAGCCGTTGCTCTTCGAGATCGGCCGCATGGATGTGTGCGGCGTCGACCTCGACGAGGCGGAGGACTTTGCGCCGGCGCTGGGCAGCCACGCCCGCAAGGCGGTGCCGGACCTGCCGGCGCTGACCGAGCCGGAGGCGATGCGCCACTATGTGCGCCTGTCCTCGAAGAACTACGCCATCGACGCCGGCCTCTACCCGCTCGGCTCCTGCACGATGAAGCACAATCCGCGCCTCAACGAGAAGATGGCGCGCCTGCCGGGCTTCGGCGACGTGCATCCCTTGCAGCCGCTGTCGACGGTGACCGGCGCGGTCGAGCTGATCAGTGAGCTGGCGCATTGGCTGGTCACCATGACCGGCATGAGCGCGGTGGCGATGAGCCCGAAGGCCGGCGCGCATGGCGAATTGTGCGGCATGATGGCGATCAAGGCCGCGCATCAGGCGGCCGGCCGCGACCCGAAGATCGTCCTGGTGCCGGAATCGGCCCATGGCACCAACCCGGCGACGGCAGCGCTCCTCGGCTACAAGGTGGTCTCCATCGAGGCGCGCGAGGACGGCACGGTCGATCCGGCGGCGGTCAAGGCGCGCATCGATGAGCATGCGGGCGACATCGCCGGCATCATGCTGACCAACCCCAACACCTGCGGCCTGTTCGAGCGCGACATCATCGCCATCGCCGAGGCGATCCACGCGGCGGACGGCTATTTCTACTGCGACGGCGCCAACTTCAACGCCATCGTCGGCAAGGCCCGTCCGGGCGACCTTGGCGTCGATGCCATGCACATCAACCTGCACAAGACCTTCTCCACCCCGCATGGCGGCGGCGGTCCGGGGGCAGGCCCCGTGGTGCTGTCGGAGCGCCTGGCGCCCTTCGCCCCGCTGCCCTTCCTGCGCAAGGGCGAGGGCGGCATCGAGTGGGTGGAAACGGATGCCGAGCTCAAGGACGGCGAGCAGCCCTTCGGCCGCATGACCGCCTTCCACGGCCAGATGGGCATGTATGTGCGCGCGCTCGCCTATATGAAGAGCCACGGCGCCGACGGCTTGAAGCAGGCGTCCGAGGACGCGGTGCTCAACGCCAACTATGTGCGCGTCGGCTTGCAGGACCTGATGAGCCTGCCGTTCGGCCAGCGCTGGTGCATGCACGAGGTGCTGTTCGACGACAGTTTCCTCAAGGACACCGGCGTCACCACGCTCGACTTCGCCAAGGCGATGATCGACGAGGGCTACCACCCGATGACCATGTATTTCCCGCTGGTCGTCCACGGCGCGATGCTGATCGAGCCGACGGAATCGGAAAGCCGCGCCTCGCTCGACCTGTTCATCGCCACCATGCGCGACCTCGTGATGAGCGCGCAGAAGGGCGAGACGGACCGCTTCAAGGGGGCGCCGTTCCATGCCCCGCGCGGGCGCCTCGACGAGACGCGGGCGGCGCGCAGCCCCGTGCTCAAGTGGGAGCGCCCGGCAGCGACCGCGGTGCAGCCGCAGGCCGCGGAGTAACGCCGGGGATTTGCCTGCATCAACGATGCGAACGCCCGGCCCCGCGCCGGGCGTTTTCGTTTGGGGGGCGGGAAAGGATCTGCGCGCCGTCGCGACCGCTCTGGCAGCCAATGGGCACCGGGTCGCGCTTCGCTTGCCCGGTGTGACAGCAGAGAGGATGCGAGGCCGTGCCTCCCCCATGGACGTCGTCCCGGACGAGGCCGAAGGCCGAAGATCCGGGAACCATTGGCAACCTCAGCGGGTGCGAGGCGGGAGCGCTTCGCCACCTCCCCGGCTGTCATACCTGCGAAGGCAGGTATCCAGTATCCGCTGCGGCCTATGGCGGCGCGAAGGCAGAAGCTTTCCGCCTTCCGGCGGCAATGTTGAGTCCTCACTCAAACCGTTCGAGGTTACTGGTTCCCGGTCTCCGGCTGCGCCGGAACCGGGACGACATCCTGCGGGTGGGGTTCGCGTCGGCGTGTCGTTTCCGCCGTTCCTGACGCACATGCCTCTCCCCGCGTCTTCCCGGACGAGGCCGCAGGCCGAAGATCCGGGACCGGGGAGGCACGGCGGTTGCGGGTTCGTTCGCGAGTGCCTTCGTAAGGCCCTCGGCTCGCCGATCCCGGGTCGCGGCTTCGCCTTGCCCGGGATGACGAACCGAGAGGATTGCGTCCGGGATTGACGAAGGAGAGGGCGATGCGTGCGGTTCGCAAGGAGGGGCATCGCCGCCCGATCCGGCGTTACCGGATTGACCTTGCACCCCATCTTGCCGCATGAGGCGGGCAGCGAAACGTCAGGAGCGGCGGTGTGACGGACGATCTCGACAGGCGGCAGGGGCTCAACGAGGAATTGCTGTATCTCTTGCGCCGCCATCCGCGCGAGGGCTGGGACGACAATGCCGGTCTTGGCGATCTCGCCCGCTTCTGGCTGTCGCGGCACGACGGCTTCCGCCAGCTCGGCGGGGCGCTGAGCGATGCGCTGACGCGGTTTCGCGAGGGCGAGGTCGAGGCGATGCAGTTCGGCGGCTATTTTGCGCCGCGCCTGCAGCACTTCCTGAGCGAGCTGCACCACCACCACATGATCGAGGACCAGCACTATTTCCCGGTCTTCGCGGCGGCCGAGACGCGGCTCAAACGCGGCTTCGACATCCTGGAAAACGATCACGAGCTGATCCACGAGCGGATCGGCCGGGTGATCGCCAGCGCCAACGGGCTGCTGGGCCTGCTGGAGGGCGGCGACAGCGACCGCATCCGCCGGGCGGCCGACACCTATGCCGCCGACAGCGACCTGCTGGTGAACGGCCTGCTGCGGCATCTCGACGACGAGGAAGACCTGATCGTGCCCTTGATGATCGAGCGCGGCGAGGGGCCCCTCGGCGTCTCGTGATCCGGGCGCCGGATGCGGAACCGCCCCCGCCGGAGTGTCCGGTCGGAGGCGGCCCATCGCGCGGGGAAGCGCTTCTCAGAAATGGTAAGGCGCCGGACGGGTGCGTCAGGCGGCGTTGGTGCCGCGCAGCGTCTCGCGCAGCGCGTCGATGGGCTTCAAGGTGCCGGCGTCCTCATAGTGCCAGTAGGTCCAGCCGTTGCAGGCTTCCAGACCCTGCACCAGGGCGCCGACCTTGTGGATCGAACCGGCATGGCTGCCGCTGGCGAGCGAACCGTCGGCGCGCACGGTGGCGCGCTTGCGGCCCTTGGCGCAGGTGAGCTCCGCCCCCGGCGCCAGCAGGCCGGCCTCCAGCAGGTTGCCGAAGGGAATGCGCGGGGCGGCGCGCTTGCCCTGGCTGATCGCCAATGCCGCGTCCTCCGCCGGCGTGACCGCCGCGATGCGGGCGTTGGCGGCGTCGATATAGTCCTGCTCGCGCTCGATGCCGACGAAATGCCGGCCGAGCCGCCTGGCGACGGCGCCGGTGGTGCCGGTGCCGAAGAAGGGATCGAGCACCACGTCGCCCGGATTGCTGGAGGCAAGCAGCACCCGGTAGAGCAGGCTTTCCGGCTTCTGGGTCGGATGCACCTTCTGCCCCGAACCATCCTTCAGCCGCTCGCCGCCGGTGCAGATCGGCAGGTTCCAGTCGGAGCGCATCTGCAAATCGTCGTTGAACGTCTTCAGGGCTTCGTAGTTGAAGGTGTATTTCGCGTCCCTAGACTTCGACGCCCAGATCATCGTCTCATGGGCATTGGTGAAGCGCTTGCCGCGGAAATTCGGCATCGGGTTGGTCTTCAGCCACACGACATCGTTGAGGATCCAGAAGCCGAGATCCTGCAGGATCGCGCCGACGCGGAAGATGTTGTGATAGGAGCCGATGACCCACAGGCCGCCATCCGGCTTCAGCACCCGGCGCACGGCCATCAGCCAGGCGCGGGTGAAGGCGTCATAGGCCTCGAAACTGTCGAACTGGTCCCAGTGATCGTCGCAGGCATCGACCCGCGACTGGTCCGGGCGGTGCAGATCGCCGCCGAGCTGGAGATTGTAGGGCGGGTCGGCGAAGACGAGATCCACCGACGCCCTCGGCAGGCGCTCGAGAGCCGCCACGCAGTCGCCCTTGATGATCGTGTCCAGCCAGTCTGCGCCGGAAGCGGCACTGGGGGCGGTCGATCGGGCCCGGAAGGAGTGGGGTGCCACGACGGGCACCCCGATACGCTGTACACTCATTGCGACGCAGAACCTCACGCAATTACGAGCATCATGGTTACCGCGTCTGGTAAATCGGGAGTTAAGGCGCTGGAGAAAAAACGCCTTTTGAATCAATCCTCTGTTTACCTTTCCCGGCCGTCGCGGGCGCGCTGCTTCGCTTCGTTAACGAGAGGGCGCAAGGGGCCTCCCGGCAAGTTTTGCCTAATGCTCTGGAGCGCTTGCGGATTTTCGCGGTACCTGGCCGGCGCTGTTGCGGAATGCAAGACCCCGGCGCCCGGAAGGTTAACGGCGGCCGGGCAGGAAGCGGCCGCGGTGGCCGTTCAGAAAAATCTTTTCGGGCCATGAAATAAATTTCATACTGGCTTGCCAGAATAACAACAGAAGAAAGGCACCTCATGGGCATCGACACCTCGAACATGGACCGTCCGGAAGACCTGGCGGTGCTCGAACCGCCGCACACGCCGTATCAGGCCTTCACCGATGCCGGGGCCGCCGTCGAGCGATTGCGGGAACTGTTCGAGGCCAACACCGCCTTCCTGCGCGAGGCCTTCGCCGAGTTCCTCGCCGGCCGCATTCCGCAAGGGCGGGTGCGCGCCTGCTATCCGGAAGTGCGGATCGCCACCGCCACCCATTCGCGCATCGACAGCCGGCTGTCCTATGGCTTCGTGTCGGGACCGGGTGTCCATGCGGCGACGGTGACGCGCCCGGACCTGTTCGGCTCCTATCTGAAGGAGCAGATCGAGCTGCTGCTGCGCAACCACGAGGTGCCGGTGGAGGTGGGCACCAGCGCCCTGCCGATCCCGCTGCATTTCGCCTTCTATGACGGCACCCATGTGGAAGGGGCGGCGGAGGTGCTGCAGCGCCCGCTCGCCGATGTCTTCGACCTGCCGGACCTGTCGATCCTGGACGATGCCATCGTCAACGGCACCTATGAGGTGCCGCCCGGCGCGCCGCGGCCGCTGGCGCCCTTCACCGCGCCGCGCGTCGACTATTCGCTGCACCGGCTGCAGCACTACACCGCGACGGCGGCCGAGCATTTCCAGAACTACGTCATCCTGACCAACTACCAGTTCTATATCGACGAGTTCTGCCGGCTGGCGCAGGAACTGATGGCCGATCCGGCCAGCGGCTACACCCGCTTCGTCGAGCCGGGCAACCTGGTGACCGAGGCGGGCTGCGAGCGGCGCGACGGGCAGGGGCCGCGGCTGCCGCAGATGCCGGCCTATCATCTGGTGCGCCCCGGCTCCTCCGGCGTCACCATGGTCAATATCGGCGTCGGCCCGTCCAACGCCAAGACGATCACCGACCATGTGGCGGTGCTGCGCCCGCATGCCTGGCTGATGCTCGGCCACTGCGCCGGGCTGCGCAACAGCCAGAAGCTCGGCGACTATGTGCTGGCGCATGGCTATGTCCGCGAGGACCATGTGCTGGACGCGGACCTGCCGACCTGGGTGCCGATCCCGCCGCTGGCCGAGGTGCAGGTGGCGCTGGAACGGGCGGTGGAGGAGATCACCGGCCTTGCCGGCTATGAGCTGAAGCGGGTGATGCGCACCGGCACCGTCGCCTCGATCGACAACCGCAACTGGGAACTGCGCGACCACCGCGAGCCGGTGCAGCGCTTCTCCCAGTCCCGCGCCATCGCGCTCGACATGGAATCGGCGACGATCGCGGCGAACGGCTTCCGCTTCCGCGTGCCCTACGGCACGCTGCTCTGCGTCTCCGACAAGCCGCTGCACGGCGAACTCAAGCTGCCGGGCATGGCGACGGATTTCTACAAGCGGCAGGTGGCGCAGCATCTGCGCATCGGCATCCGCAGCATGGAGATCCTGCGGGCGATGCCGCGCGAGCGGCTGCACTCCAGAAAGCTGCGCTCCTTCGCCGAGACGGCGTTCCAGTAAAAAGGCGCGCCGCCGCGTTCAGCGGAACTGCGGCCCGTGGCACCAGCAGGTCAGCGAGTACCGCCGGCCGAAGGTGACCGGCGCCACCCGGTGCAGCATGAAGGAGGCGAACAGCGTGGCATCTCCAATGCCGCGCTCGGCCGTCCATAGCGCGCTGCCGAGATTGACCTGCAACTCGCCGCCCCGATAGGCGGCCGGATCGCTGAGCTGCACGACGATGGTCAGCTTGCGGCGCCGGGCGATGGGGCCGTCGCCGATGTCGGAATGCCAGTCGTAATGGCCGGCATCGCTCTCGTCATAGGTCGCGACCTGTAGCCGCTCACCGAACTCGGTGATGGCAAAGTCGAAATGCTCGCGATTGGCCGCGGCCACGCCCGCAACGATCCGCTCCATCACCCAGGCGGCGCTGCCGGTGTCGTCGAGCCAGGCGATCTCCGCCCGGCGGATGTCCTGATGCTGCTGGCCGCCGACGAGACCGCCCGCCGCCATCTGCGCCTCGTCCGCAAGACGGATGACCTCGCGGGCTTCTTCTTTGGAAAACAATGCCGGAATGGAATGCGTGAACATCGGCCGAAGTCTCCGCAACGGCGAAAGTTGCGCGTCTATGCGGCAGTTCCCCGGAAAACGCAATCGAATTGGGAGGGCCCCTTGCGTCAGGCGGAAAGCCCCGCCTCGACCGCCTTGCGCATCACCGTCGGCAGCGCCTCGCCGGCCAGTTCCGATGGCGCCGACCACCAGCATCCCTCGGGCGCGGCAAGGCCCATCGGCGCCGTGGCATGCCAGACCGCAAGCTCCAGATGGAAATGCGTGAAGGTGTGTCGCACGTCGCTGGCAACGCGGCTCCAGCGCAGCCGCGCGGCGGCAAGCTCCGGCGGCAGCAAGGTGACGTCGCCGCCGTCGATGTCCTCTCCCCAGGCGCTTACCGGCGGCTCGCTCATGCCGCCGAGCAGGCCCTTGGGCGGGCGGCGGCGCAGCAGCACTGCGCCGTCCTGGCGCTTCACGACGAAGGCGAGGCCGAAGCGGGTGGGCTTGGCCGCCTTGCGCTGCTTGACCGGCAGGGTCTCGGCGATGCCGAGGCGCCTCGCCTCGCAAGGCGCCGACCAGGGGCAGAGCGCGCAGGCGGGCTTGCGCGGACTGCAGAGGCTTGCGCCGAGATCCATCATCGCCTGGGCGAAGTCGCCGGGCCGCTCGCGCGGCACCATCCGTTCGACGGCGGCGCGGATGTCGGGTTTGGAGGCGGGCAGCGGCGTCTCGATGGCATGCAGGCGCGAGGTGACGCGCTCGACATTGCCGTCGACGACGGCGGCCGGCCGGTCATGGGCGATGGCGGCGATGGCCGCCGCCGTATAGGGGCCGATGCCGGGCAGGGCGCGCAAGGCGTCCTCCGTGTCCGGAAAGACGCCGCCATGCGCGGCGACGACGGCCTCGGCGCAGGCCTTGAGATTGCGCGCCCGCGAATAATAGCCGAGCCCGGCCCAGGCCTTCATCACCTCGGCCTCGTCGGCCGCGGCAAGATCCGCGACCGTGGGCCAGCGCTCGGTGAAGGCGGCGAAATAGGGCTTCACCGCCTGCACCGTGGTCTGCTGCAGCATGATCTCGGAGAGCCAGACCCGGTAGGGATCGGGCGCCTGACCCTGCCGGCGATCGCGCGGCGAAATGCGCCAGGGCAGCACACGGGCGTGGCGGTCGTACCAGGCAAGCAGGGCGGCGGCGAGATCGGCTGCGGGGGCAAGATGCGGTGCGGTCATGGGACATCAGAATCGGTGCTGCGGGCGCGATTGCAAGGGCGCGCTCCCCGCGCGGGCCTGCGAGCTGTGGATGGCGGGGTTCCGGGGACAGCGGTGACGAACCGGTCCTTGCGCGCGAACTGTCGCAAAAGGGTCGCAATTCATGCATGAAAAAGGAGACATGTCTGATTCGCGGCACTCTCGACCGAAGGCAGGAGCGAGCCCCGGCTATATGCGCCGGGTGACGCGCGCGCGCCCGCTTGCCGACCTGATCGGCAAGACGCTGGAGCCGGCCTGCCGCAAGCGCGGCTTTGCCGCCGCCGATCTGCTGTCCGACTGGCCGGAGATCGTCGGCGAGCGCTATGCCGGCCGGGTCCAGCCGGTACGGCTCGACTGGCCGCGCGGCGGCCGGGACGGCGCCTTCGAGGACGTGCCGCGCCCGGCGACGCTGGTGGTGCAGACGGACGGGGCGACCGCGCTGCTGCTGACCCACGAGATGCCGCAGCTCGTCGAGCGCATCAACGGCTTCTTCGGCTGGGCCGCGGTGGAGCGTATCCGCATCCTCCAGCGCCCGGTCACCGACCGCCGGCGCAAGCCGCCGCCGAAGCTGCGCCCGCTCACCGGCGCCGAGGAGGCCGAGCTTGCCGAACGGCTGGTTGCCGTGGAGGGCACGCCGCTCGGCGCCGCGCTTGCGCGGCTGGGCCGGGCGGTGCTCGCCCGCACCCGCTGAACCTGCTCGCGATCTTGTGAAGCAGGCCGAACTCCGCCGGTTTCCGCGCTCCCAATGCCGCCACAATGTGGGTGTCGTTTGAAATTCGCGCAAAAGGCGATTAACACGACCTAACGCCGTTAGACCCTTTCATTGAGTGGGAAGAGACCCGTGAGCCTGAACCGTCGTCAGTTGATCCTGCGTTCCTCCGCCGGCCTGCTTGTGGCCGGCACCGTGCTGCCGGCGCTGCCCGCCTTCGCCCAGACGGTCAATGTCGAGGAGTTGATGCAGCCGGGCGCGCTTCCCGACAAGGTGCTGGGCAGCGAGGACGCGCCGCTTACCATCGTCGAATATTCCTCGATGACCTGCGGCCACTGCGCCAATTTCCACAAGAACACCTATCCGCATCTCAAGAAGGAATATCTGGACACCGGCAAGGCGCGCCTGGTCTTCCGCGAGTTCCCGCTCGATCCGGTTGCCTCCGCCGCCTTCATGCTGGCGCGGGCGGTGCCGGAGGAAAAATATTTCGACGTGATCGAGTTCATGTTCGCCGAGCAGCGCGCCTGGGCCTTCACCCAGGACCCCTACAACGCGCTGCTGAACTTCGCCAAGCAGATCGGCTTCACCCAGGAGACCTTCGAAAAGACCCTGACCGATCAGGCTCTGCTTGACGCGATCAATGCGACGCGCGACCGTGCATCCAGCCAGTTCGGCGTCAACTCGACGCCGACGTTCTTCTTCAACGGGAACAAGGTCAGCGGTGCGATCTCGCCTGACGAACTCGACAAGCAGGCTGCCAAGTATCTCTAGGACCGCTGACGCCGGCCGCAGAGATCCTGTGGCCGGCGTCGCGCCTGACGTAGTGCTTGGCGTAGTGCCCGGCCCGATCCTTCGGCAATGCCTGTGACGCCGCCGCGATGAAGTTCAGCAAGCTCCGCGTCCTCGGCTTCAAGTCCTTCGTCGAACCGATGGAATTCATCATCGGCGACGGCCTGACCGGCGTGGTCGGGCCGAACGGCTGCGGCAAGTCCAATCTCGTCGAGGCCCTGCGCTGGGTCATGGGCGAGAACTCCTACAAGAACATGCGCGCGTCCGGCATGGACGACGTGATCTTCTCCGGCAGCCTCAACCGACCGGCCCGCAACACCGCCGAAGTCACGCTGTTCCTCGACAATGCCGACCGCACCGCGCCGGCCGGCTTCAACGACAGCGACGCGCTGGAGGTGACCCGGCGGATCGAGCGCGAGGCGGGCTCCAACTACAAGATCAACGCCCGCGACGTGCGCGCGCGCGACGTCCAGCTTCTGTTCGCCGACGCCTCGACCGGCGCCCGCTCGCCCGCGCTCGTGCGCCAGGGCCAGATCGGCGAGCTGATCGCCGCCAAGCCGACCTCCCGCCGCCAGATCCTGGAAGAGGCCGCCGGCATTTCCGGCCTGCATTCGCGCCGCCATGAGGCGGAGCTGCGCCTGCGCGCCGCCGAGCAGAACCTGGACCGGCTGGAGGATGTGCTGGTCCAGATCGACGGCCAGCTCGACAACCTGCGCCGCCAGGCCCGCCAGGCGAGCCGCTTCCGCAACCTCTCCGCCGAGATCCGCTCGGCCGAGGCCGGGCTTTATTACCTGCGCTGGCTCGACTGCCGCGACAGGCTGACGGCGGCGGAGGCCGAATTCACGGAAGCCGAGGAGGGGGTGCGGCTGGTCGCGCTGGCCCAGGCGGAAGCGGCGAAGAACCAGGCGATCTCCGCCCACAAGGTGCCAACGATGCGCGAGGCCTCGGCCCGCGCCGGCGCCGCCGTGCAGCGGCTGGTCATTGCCCGCAACGAGCTGGACGGCGAGGAACGCCGCATCCGCGAGCGCCTGTCGGACCTCTCCGGCCGCCTGCAGCAGCTCCAGCAGGACATCGCCCGCGAACAGGCGCTGGTCGGCGAGAACGACGAGCACCTGTCGCTGCTCGCCGAGGAAGAGGAAGAGCTGCGCGGCGAGGACCTGTCGCAGGAGGAACGCGCCGAGGAGGCCCGCCTCGCGGTCGCGGCGGCGGGCGAACTGGTCGCGGCGGCCGAGGAGCGGCTGTCGGCGCTGACCCAGCAACAGGCCGGCATCGTCGCGCGGCGGCGGCAGCTCGAGGAGGCGCATCGCACGGCGGTCCAGCGGGCCGAGCGGCTCCTCGCCCAGCATGGCGAGGCGGCAGCGCAGGTGGTGGCGCTGGAGGCGGATATCGAGGGCGCGCCGGCGCTGGAAATGGGCCGCGAGGCGCTGCTCGACGCGGAAGGCCGGCTGGATCTCGCCGAAGAGCGGGTGCTGGAGACGGAAGAGCGCACCCGCGCCCGCCGCGCCGCTGTCGAGGCCGCGCGCCAGCCGCTCAGCGACGCGGAGGCGGCGCTGTCGCGGCTGGAAACGGAAGCGCGCACGCTCAATGAGGTTCTGTCCGCCGGACAGGCCGGCGAATGGCCGGCGGTGGTCGAGGCGATGACGGTCGAGCCGGGCTTCGAGACGGCGCTGGGCGCCGCGCTCGGCGAGGATCTCGACGCGCCGGTCGGCGGCGAGGCGCCGATGCGCTGGAGCGCGGAGACGGCGGCCGGCGAGGTACTCGCCGCCGATCCGAAGCTGCCCGAGGGCTGCCGACCCTTGTCGCAGGTGGTGCGGGCACCAGTGGCGCTGGCCCGGCGGCTTGCCCAGATCGGCCTTGTCGAGGAGGGCGACGCGGAGCGTCTCATGCGCCAGCTCAGGCCCGGCCAGCGGCTGGTCAGCCGCGCCGGCGCCGTCTGGCGTTGGGACGGCTTTGTGGTTTCCGCCGATGCGCCGACGGCGGCGGCGCAGCGCCTTGCCCGCAAGAATCGGCTGGCGGCGCTGGACCTGGAGATTGCCGCCGCTGCCGAGCGGATGGACGCCTTGCGCGAGGCGTTCGCGGCCGCCGAGGCGGCGCTGCGCATGGCGGCCGATGCCGAGGACGGGACCCGCCAGGAGGTACGCGCGGCCCGCGCGGCCGCCGATGCGGCGCGCCAGGAGGTGCTGCGGCTGGAGCGCGCCCATGCCGAGGCCGAGGCGCGGCTTGCGGGCCTGCGCGCCACCGTAGAGCGGCTCGCCGGCGATCTCGCCGAGGCGCGCGAGGCGGCGGAAATGACCGCGGCGGCGCTGGAGGAGATTTCCGGCAGCGAGGGATTGCAGGGCGCCATCGACGCGGCGCGGGCGGAAGCGGCGGAAGCGCGCGCGGCGCTGTCGCGCGAACAGGCCGCCGCCGATGGTCTGGCGCGCGAGAGCGATCTGCGCCGCCGCCGGATGGAGGCGATCGCCCGCGAACGGGCGAGCTGGATCGCCCGCGCGGCCGGCGCTCGCCAGCAGATCGAGGTGCTGGGCGAGCGCATCGCCGCCGCCGAGGACGAGCGGATGGCGCTGATGGAAGCACCGGAGGACATCGAGCTGAAGCGCCGGGCGCTGCTCGGGGAGATTTCGGCCGCCGAGGAGGCGCGCCGCGCCGCCGACGACGCGCTTGCCACCGCCGAGGCGAAACAGCGCGAGGCCGACCAGCAGGCGCATCAGGCGCTCACGATGCTGGGCGAGGCGCGCGAGCGGCGCATCCGCGCCGAGGAACGGTTGGCCGCCGCATCGAGCCGCAAGAGCGAGATCGAGGCGCGAATCGACGAGACGCTGGAAGTCGCCGTCTCCGCCCTGCCGGGACTGGCCGGGCTGAGGGAGGGCGCGCCGCTGCCCGATCCGGACGGCATCGAGCGGCGGGTGGAGCGGCTGAAGGGCGAGCGCGAGCGGCTCGGCGGCGTCAACCTGCGCGCCGAGGAGGAACTGTCGCAGATCGAGGGCCAGCGGGGCACCTTGATCAGCGAGCGCGACGACCTGATCGAGGCGATCAAGCGGCTGCGCGGAGCGATCTCCAACATCAACCGCGAGGCGCGCGAGCGCCTGCTGTCGGCTTTCGACACGGTGAACGGCCATTTCCAGCGCCTGTTCACCCATCTGTTCGGCGGCGGCACGGCCGAGTTGCAACTGGTCGACGCGGAAGACCCGCTCGACGCCGGCCTCGAGATCATCGCCCGCCCGCCCGGCAAGAAGCCGCAGACCATGACGCTGCTGTCGGGCGGCGAGCAGGCGCTGACGGCGATGGCGCTGATCTTCGCCGTGTTCCTGACCAATCCGGCGCCGATCTGCGTGCTCGACGAGGTCGACGCGCCGCTCGACGATGCCAATGTCGAGCGCTATTGCGACCTCCTGGACGAGATGACCCGCAGCACCGCCACCCGCTTCGTGGTGATCACCCACAACCCGATCACCATGGCGCGGATGAACCGCCTGTTCGGCGTCACCATGGCCGAGCGCGGGGTTTCGCAGCTCGTGTCCGTCGATCTGCAGACCGCGGAGCGGTTTCGCGAGGCGGTGTGAGCGCTTCCCGCGCCGTGCAATGCAGCACGGTCTTGCGAAGACGGCTCCCGGACAGTTCGACGCAGGGCGTCTTTTGCCATGAAAGATGTGATATTACAGGGGCTTGACGGTTTTTTGCGTGTTCTTGACAGGGGCAGGGGCGCCGACTATGGTGCGCCCGGCTTCCAGGGGTCGGCGACCTGCGCCGGAGCGTATCGGGAAAGGGGACTTTAGCGATGTCTCCCGACGAGGACGAACCGGGTTCGCGCGGATTGCGGCCAACGGAAGCGGAACTGTCCGAGCGAAGAAGCCGGCTGGCACGGGCGCTCGAGGAAAAGGCGACGCAGGCCGAAGGGCCGAAAAGCGGGTCGTCCTCGGGCACGGGACAGGGGTATGCTCAGGCCATGAAGCTGTCGACGGAGTTCGTCGCCGGCGTTCTGGTGGGGGCTGCCATCGGCTGGATGATCGACAAGGGGTTCGGGACGAGCCCCTGGGGCTTGATCGTCTTCCTCCTGTTGGGCTTTGTCGCGGGCGTGCTGAACGTCTTGCGGTCCGCCGGTCTGGTGGCCGAGCCGCATGACGGGTCGCGCGACGGATAGTTCGAAGCTGAATTCAGGCCGGTTCGCGACGGGGTCGCGCGCCGGCATGTCATGCGACCGCTAGACGAGGGGCTGACCCGGTGGCGAACGATCCGATCTCGCAGTTCAAGATCACCAAGCTCGTTCCGATCGAGGTCGGCGGCCTCGATCTTTCCTTCACCAATTCCTCGCTGTTCATGGTGGCGACCACGGCGGTCGTCGCGGCCTTCCTGATCCTGTCGACCAGCGGGCGCGGGCTCGTTCCGGGGCGCTGGCAGTCGGTCGCGGAAATGTCCTACGAATTCGTGGCGAACACGCTGAGAAATGCCGCCGGCAACGAGGGCATGCGCTTCTTCCCGCTGGTGTTCTCGCTGTTCATGTTCGTGCTGATCGCCAACCTGATCGGCATGTTCCCCTACTTCTTCACCGTCACCAGCCACCTGATCGTCACCTTCGCCCTGGCGATGCTGGTGATCGGCACGGTGATGGTCTACGGCTTCGCCAAGCACGGCGCGAAGTTCCTGAAGCTGTTCACCCCGGCCGGGGTGCCGCCGGTGCTGTACATCCTGGTGACGCCAATCGAGATCATCTCGTTCCTGTCGCGCCCGGTCAGCCTGTCGGTTCGTCTGTTCGCCAACATGCTGGCGGGCCACATCACGCTGAAGGTCTTCGCCGGCTTCGTCACCTCGCTGATCGCGGCCGAAGGCCTCGGCATCATGGGTCCGGTGTTCTCGATCCTGCCGCTGGCGATGACCGTCGCGCTGACCGGCCTGGAATTCCTGGTGGCGTTCCTGCAGGCCTATGTTTTCACGGTTCTGACTTGCATGTACCTCAACGATGCCCTGCATCCGAGCCACTAAGAGTCAGTTTGGTTCGGCCCCGCAATAAGGCGGGGCCGTCGTTACGTCGCTGCAATCTCACCTCAAGGAGCTAGTGTCATGGAAGCTGAAGCAGCAAAGTACATCGGTGCGGGTCTCGCCTGCCTTGGCATGGCCGGTACCGCTCTCGGCCTCGGCAACATCTTCGGCAGCTACCTGTCGGGCGCCCTGCGCAACCCGTCTGCCGCCGATGGCCAGTTCGGCCGCCTCATCTTCGGCTTCGCCGTGACCGAGGCGCTCGGCATCTTCTCGCTTCTCGTCGCCCTTCTCCTGCTCTTCGCCGTCTAAGACGTCGGATTGCGTCAGCGACGCAAATTCTCCGGCCGGGGGCATGACGCGCCCGGCCGGCGCTTCGCGCAAGCCGCGATGCGTGCATGGCTGCGGCATTGGAGATGATAATGGCCACGACCGGCGCCGAGACCCAACACGATAGCTCTACCCACGCTGTCATCGAGATCCCGGCCGACGAACATTCGGTCGGCACGTTCCCTCCTTTCGACGGGGCGACCTACGCATCGCAGCTTCTCTGGCTGGCGATCACCTTCGGCGTGCTCTACTGGATCATGACCAGGGTGGCGCTGCCGCGCCTCAGCGGCATCCTGGAGGATCGCCGCGACCGGATCGCCGGCGACATCGCCGAGGCGAACCGCCTGAACGACGAGAGCAACGCCGCGATCGCCGCCTATGAGCAGGCGCTGGCGGAGGCTCGCAACAACGCGCATAAGATCGCCCTGGACACCCGCGAGAAGCTGAAGGCCGACATCGACCGTCGCCGCGCGGAGACCGAGAAGGGTCTCTCCGAGAAGCTGGCGCAGGCCGAGGCCCGCATCGCCGAGGTCAAGGCCGCCGCGCTGGGCAACGTCAGCGAGATCGCCCGGGACACCACCAGCGAGCTGGTCGAGGCCCTGATCGGCAAGGCGCCGACCGCGACCGAACTCAACAAGGCCGTCGATACGGCGATGAAGTGAGGACAGCCTGATGGACGCTTCTGCATGGGCTCTCGTCGGCCTCGTCATCTTTCTCGGGCTGATCGTCTACATGAAGGTCCCCGGCATGGTCGGGTCCTCGCTGGACAAGCGGGCTGACACGATCCGCAAGGAACTCGAGGACGCCCGCCGGCTGCGCGAGGAGGCCCAGGCCCTGCTCGCCGACTACCAGCGCCGCCGCCAGGAGGCCGAGAGCGAGGCCGAGGGCATCGTCGCCGAGGCCAAGCGCGAGGCCGACCGCCTGACGCTGGAGGCCAATGCGGCCCTGGAGGATCTGATCGCCCGCCGCACCGTGGCCGCCGAGCGCAAGATCGCCCAGGCCGAGGCCCAGGCGATCGCCGAGGTGCGCTCGCGCGCCGCCGATATCGCGGTGGCCGCCGCCGAGACGATCCTCGCCAAGAAGGTCGCCGGCAGCGTTGGCGACGACCTGCTCGCCAAGAGCATTCAGGAAGTGAAGACCCGCCTCAACTGAGCCGGCACCTTCCCATTCCGCTTCGAGACGGCCCCTTCGCGGGGCCGTTTTCGTTTGGGGCGGCGCGAAGGTTGGTCGGGTTCGCGTGCGGCCCGTTCGGACTTGCGTTCTCTTCCGAGGCCTCTCCTTGCGTCTTCCCGGACGAGCATCGCGAGATCCGGGACCGGGGAGGCACGGTGCCTGAGGCAGGTGTGACGCATTTCCACAAACGCCCTCGGCTCTCCGATCCCGCATCTGCAGCTTCGCTGCGTGCGGGATGACGCGGGGAGGGGGTGGTGCGCGAGAGCGAGCGCCGTCCGGGAGGACGCAGGGAGGGGTGAGCGTGCGGGATGGCGGCGCAGGGCGCGCGCGCGTCGCGCGCGTCCATTACGCCTCGCGCAGGCCGAGCGCCACGGCGACCGGGCGGAAGCTGCGCCGGTGCAGCGGGCAGGGACCCTGGCGGGCAAGCGCGGCGGCATGCTGCGCGGTGCCATAGCCCTTGTGGCCGGCAAAGCCGTAGCCGGGAAACAGGCTGTCCATCCGCGTCATCAGCCGATCGCGGGTGACCTTGGCGACGATCGAGGCGGCGGCGACGCACAGAAGGCGGCCGTCGCCCTTCACCGCCGCCTGTCCGGCGGCGGGCAGGCCCGGCGGCACGTCGCGTCCGTCGATCAGACAGGCGAGCGGGGCGAGCGGCAGGGCGCGGGCGGCGCGGGCCATCGCCTGCAGCGTTGCCGCGCGGATGTTGCGGGCGTCGATCTCGCGCGGCGAGGCGAGGGCGACGGCGACGACGGCGGTCGCGAGAATCTCCTCGTAGAGCTGCTCGCGCCGCGCCTCGCTGAGGGTCTTCGAATCGGCGAGCCCGTCCGGAACCGCGGCGTGGTCGAGAATGACGGCGGCAACGGCGACGGGACCGGCCCAGGGGCCGCGGCCGGCCTCGTCGATGCCGGCGAGCCGCCCGTCGAAACGGCGGGAGAGCTCCCGCTCGGCCGCCGGGTCGAGCGTGGCCGGCAGGGCAAGCTGAAGGGGGGACGAGAGCGCGAAGACCATGCGCCCACCGTTCCGGCGCCGGCGCCGACGCGCAACAGAAATCTTCGCGAAATGCACCGAAGCATGGCCGCCGCGAGCCGGCGGCAGCCCGGCTTCCGGCCCCCGTAGAAGTCCCGTAGAAGTCCGGTAGAGGTCCGGCAGAGGGGCTAGAAGAGCTGGAGCTGGACGCCGCCGGCGGTCGGGGGGAGGAACAGATCCGTTGCCAGCGGCTTGCGGTTGCGGTTGAGGCCGAGCCGCTTGCAGGCGAGCGCAAAGCGGTTGGCGAGCTGCTTCGCATAGGGCCCGTCGCCGCGCATCCGCTTGCCCCACTCAGCATCGTAGTCCTTGCCGCCGCGCATCGAGCGGATGAGGTTCATGACATGGCGGAAACTGTCCGGCCGGTGCCGCAGCAGCCAGTCGCGGAACAGCGGACTGACCTCGATCGGCAGCCGCAGCAGGATGTAGCCGGCACCGGTGGCGCCGTGCTCGCTGGCCGCCTCCAGGATCTTCTCCATCTCCGAATCGGTCAGCGCCGGGATCACCGGAGCGACCATCACCGAGGTCGGAATGCCGGCCTGCGACAGGCCGCGGATCGCCTCCAGCCGCTTGGCCGGCGTTGCCGCGCGCGGCTCCATGGCGCGGGCGAGCTTGCGCTCCAGCGTCGTCACGGAGAGGGCGACGCGCACCAGCCCGCGCTCGGCCATCGGCGCCAGGATGTCGAGATCGCGCAGCACCAGGGCCGACTTGGTGACGATGCCGACCGGATGGTTGCAGCGGTCGAGCACGGCGAGGATCTCGCGCATGAGTTTCCGTTCGCGCTCGATCGGCTGGTACGGGTCGGTGTTGGTGCCGATGGCGATGGTGCGCGGGCTGTAGCCGGGCCGCGACAGCTCCCGCTCCAGCAGCTCGGCGGCATTCGGCTTGACGGTCAGCCGGGTTTCGAAGTCGAGGCCGGGCGACAGGCCGATATAGGCGTGGCTCGGCCTGGCGAAGCAGTAGATGCAGCCATGCTCGCAGCCGCGATAGGGATTGATCGAGCGGTCGAAGGAAATGTCGGGCGATTCGTTGCGGGTGATGATGGTGCGCGCCCGCTCTTCCTGCACATGGGTCTTGAGCGGCGGCAGGTCGTCCAGCGTGCCCCAGCCATCATCGAAACTGTCGCGGCTTTCGCGCTCGTAGCGGCCGGCCATGTTGAGGCCGGCGGCCCGGCCGCGGCCGCGATGGGCGTTGACGCTGGCCGACAGCGCCTCCTCGGAGGCGTCCGTCGGATCGGGGATGGTGCTGCGCAACGGTGCCGGAGTGGCCATGGGAGGTCCCGGATGTTCCCTGTTGTCGATGCCAGGAACATAACAGGAACAAATGGACCTGGGAAGCGGGCAGGCGAGACGTGTCGGGGGCAGACGGCAGATCGCCCCGTTTCCGGCAGGGGAAACAGGGCGACCGGGCAGGAAGAGGGAGCGGTGTCAGCCGCCGCTGCTCTCGAGCAGGACCGTGTACTCGGCCTCTGAGAGCACGCCATTGCCATCGGCATCGGCGGCGGCGAAGGCCTCCTCGGTGACATTCGGCAGCACGGCGATCACCTCGCTGAAGGTCAGGTCGCCGCTCTGGTCGAGATCGGCCGACGCGAAGGACGTGTCCTGAGCGTAAGCGGAGCCGGAAAAGGTCAGAGCCGCAACGGCGATGAGCAACTTCTTCATGATATTGGCCTCCGTGAGCATTCAGTATTCGGTGCCGCAGGTCTTGGTCTGTTGGCGCCGGTGGCGGCGTCGTGCCGTCCACGAGGCAAAAACTGGAAGCCCATCTTGGCTCGTCCGCGGTGTATGCAGGGTTATTTCAGGGAAAAAACATGGCATAACGAAGATGTGACCGGAATGTGAGCAGAAAAGCCGCGCCGTTATGAGGGGAATCAGGCGAAAATTGGATGAGATACTTTGTGTTACTTAGGTAGATAAAGCATTGTTGAAAATGTCAGGCCGATGCGAGGGCTGTTGCCTTCCGCCCCGGTGGCAGCGCTGAGGTCGGAACGGGATCGGTTGGGGTTACAGAGGGAGGAGAGATCGCGCCTTTTGGTCAGTCCGGCCGCGCGCAAGCGCGCGCCGGGGTCCATTCGTTCCCGGAGCGGGTGCGAGGACACGCCGTGCCCCCACGGCATTGCCTCACCCATGCGGTCCTCCACGCGCTCCGCCCCCTCCTTCGTCCTCCCGGACGGTGCGCCAGCACCGAGCCGGGACCGGCGAGCCGAGGGCGTTTGAGGGGTACGGCAGAGCGCACTCCGACCGCGTGTGCCTCCCCGGTCCCGTTGGGGTGGACGGCCCCCATCCGGCGCCGTTTTGCGCCAAGATGATGGTCCCAACACATCGAAGGAGCCGCCCAATGAACGAGATTACGCGCATCGGCATGGACACGTCCAAGCATCTCTTCCA
>NZ_FYAW01000049.1:0-9973 GCF_900185735.1 Stappia sp. P2PMeth1
GCATTATGCCGTAAGCTGGATTATGCCGCATGGCCGAGTTCGGCGGCCGTTGCGTCTGCTGTCGGCCATGCGGCAGTTCGGCATAATCAGAGCGTTTCGAGGAAAGCGAGCAGCTCATCGCTTGGGCGATAACGCCCGGTATGCGTTTCTGGGCTGGCAACCTGCGCGAGCGCCTTTTCCTTCAGCCGCATGTCGGCGTGGATATAGATCTGGGTTGTTTCCACGGATTCGTGCCCAAGCCATAGAGCGATCACGGATTGGTCGACACCATGATGCAGCAATTCCATCGCCGTGCTGTGCCGCAACGTGTGCGGCGTGACGCGCTTGCCTGCGAGGCTCGGGCAAACTCGTGATGCTGCTAGGCAATGCTTGCGCACCAGGTGTTCCAACGCATCGCGACTGAGCCGCTCGCCCCGGATCGACGGGAACAATGGCCCATCGCTGTTACGGCGTTCGCCTATCCAGCCCTGAATCAGCTTAGCTGTATCGCGACGAAGAGGAGTGCTGCGTTCTTTCCGCCCCTTTCCGATGCAGCGGATGTAGGCGCCAGTCCCAAGAACCACGTCCTTGCAGCGCAGATTGATCAGTTCTGACGCTCGCAATCCGGTCTGAAGCGCAAGCAGCAACAGAGCGTGATCACGGCGTCCCACCCATATCGTTCGATTTGGTGCTGCGAGCAGCGCCGCGATCTCTTGAGCGTCAAGGAACGTCACGCTTCGCTTCACATACCGCTTGTTCGGCATCGAGAGAATACGCTGGCAATGAAGAAGCCAGCTCGGATCGGTCATTGCGACGTAGCGGAAGAATGATCGGATCGCGGCAAGGCGTGTATTGCGGGTGCGCGCCGTGTTGCCGCGCGCCGTTTCCACATGGGTCAGGAAGTCGGCAACGAGATCGGCGTCGAGATCCTCGATCGTGAGCTTCGTCGGCGGCTTCCCGCACCTGGAACTCGCATACCGGATCAGCAACCGGAATGTGTCCCGGTAGCCAGCGACGGTGTGGCGGCTCGCCTCCATTTGCGTAGAGAGCCGGTCGGTGAAGAAGCGTTGGATCAGCGCGGGGAAGTTGGTCGCCTTCATCGGATTCCCGCCTCCGCCGCCACGCCAGTCATTCGGGACGAAGCCAGTTCCAGCAGTTCCGGGACCGCTTCCAGATACCAATAGGTATTGGCAGGGCTTGCATGACCCAGCCATGTCGTGAGCTTGATCATCTCGCGGCTGACATCTTTGCCCGACCGGTACCAGTTCAGCATGGTCCGCACCGCGAAGGTGTGGCGAAGATCGTGAATGCGCGGCCCACGGCCATGTCGAAGATAAAGCTGCGGCTCTCGTAGCCCAATCTGCTGGCACACATGCGCGAAGTTGTAGCGGGCGCTGCAATCGCCAAGACGATGCCCCTCGCAGGTCACGAAGAATGCTCCCGGCCTGCGCCCGAGCAGCCGGTCCCGCTCGCGGCCGTAGCTTTCGAGCCGTTGCACGACGCTATGATCCAGCGGCAGCAATCGCTCCTTGCCGAGTTTGCCCTGCCGGACGTGAAGAATGCCGGATTCAACCTCCAGGTCAGCAGGATCGAGACCGAGAGCTTCGCTGATCCGAAGTCCGGTCACGGCGATCAGCCCGAAGAGCGTCGAGCAGGTCAGGCCACGCAGGCCGTAGACCGATGGTAACGTCCGCGCCTGATCGATGATCGCAACGATTTCAGCTTCGCTATAAATATATGGATGCACGCGTTGAAGGCGGCCAGGCACCAATCCTCGGGGTGGAGCCTCGTGCCTCGGATCAATGCCATGCAACCATTCCGCAAATTGACGGGCCACCCTGAAGCGTGTTGCCCGGGTTCCGGGACTGGCGGATGGCAGGCTCTCGAGCCAGCGCATGACCAGATTGGTGTTCACGTGCTGCGCGCCATCGCGGTCGGCGAAGGTGGCGAAGCGACGGAGTATCCGTGCATCGGTACTCAGATCGGCGCCGAGGACTCTTCTGAGAGTCACGTAGCGGTCAAGTTCGGCAAGGAAGCTCATCGTGCCTCCTCCGCGACGGGCCAAGATTGGGCGATGGAGCGTAGGCTATCCGTGTCGAGTTTCGCGTAGATCATCGTCGTCGCCCGCGACCGATGCCGTAGCAGATCGCCGATTTCCTCAAGCGATGCGCCGGAGCGCACCATATTCGTCGCTAGGCTGTGGCGCAGAACATGCGAGCCCACATAGGGCGTCGGCGGCTTCACGCCCGTCGCCGCGAACGCTTCCTTCAAGATGTCGTTTATGACCTGGCTGTCCTTGAATGGGCGGTTTGGCGCTCGGTGCGTCACGAACAGCGTGCGCGTGGTCGTTGACGTTCGCTCCTGCTGCAAATAGCCGATGATGGCTTCGCCGACGTCGGGCGGGATTGGCAACCGATCATGACGCTGGCCTTTTCCACGGACCAGCAACTCGCCGGCCCGCCAGTCCACGTCATCAAGCTGCATCGCGATGACCTCCGGTGCGCGCAAGCCGAGGCGGGCCATCAGCATCAGCATTGCGTAGTCGCGGGCGCCGCGCCGCGGATTGACCCGTACCGAGGCCAGAACTGCCTCCACCTCATCGGGAGACAGATGACGCGGAAGCCTGGCGCCCCAGGGCTTATGCGTCCTAGGCACGCTGAGCGACAGGTTGGTCGTCGTCAGGCCCTGTGCGAACAGATACTGGAAGAAGCTGCGCAGATGCGTGGCCGGCGTCTTGTCGCGGAACGGGTGCTTGCGCGCGAGCAGGTGCTCCATGAACGCCACGACATCCCGGATGTTCATCGCCGGAAGATCGAGCATATTGTCACCAAAGCGATGATCGAGGAAGCGATCCGCGAACCGCAGCACATGATAAATCGTTCGCGGGCTGAGGCCGCGCTGCTGCAGAAGATAGGTTTCAAAATTGCTCAGCAACTCTGCACGTTCGGCCTGCGCAGGTGTCAACGGTGGCCGTGTCGCCACCCCGATCTCAATCAGATGCGCGACAAACAGCCTGGCAAGATTGGGAACCTTGATCTGGCTTTTTGGTGTGACCGGCAACCGTCGCCCTAGTTCGACGGCAAGTTCTGGCGTCAACGCCGAGGGTGCAATGCCCTCGGTTTCGAGCAATCGCCCGAAGCGGCGAAGCAGGTATCGGTAATTCGCCAGGGTATCGGGTTTGTAGTTCTTTGCAGAAAGACTGTCCTCGAACGACGCGAAGTAGGGATCAAGGGAGGTAGTCTGATCTGATATTTCCATTTCTTGCGCTCCATGTTGTTGGAGCGACAACCTTCACGACAAAGACATATCTTTCGACCATATTTTGCGACAGCTTCCGACCCCATTGTCGCCGTTCGGAGCGCCGCGTTCGGCGCCCGAAACCTGCCGTTCATTCACTTCCACCCGACGGCAAAGTCGGGGCCGTCTGCTGAAGAGGTCATCAGGGAAATCAAGCGGCTCTTCAAGATTGAAAAGAACCCACCCACTGTTACCCGCGCCGAAGGTCGCCTCACGCGGCGCGGTGGCTTCTTGAAGAGTACGTCACCGACGACTATCACCGCACACAATGGGTGTGGTTCGCTGTGACCTTCACCGCAATCTGGCGCAATTTCTCCAGCGCTAAGTGGCGGATTGCGGGCGAGATCTCGAAGAAAAGTAGAACGGACGTTCGAGCGTGATGCCGCGAAAGTCTGGTCTGAGCCCAAAGTGACGAATGCTGCACGATGGGCGAATGTCGATTACCGACCTCACTACGCCAGCGTGCGCGTCATCTCACGGATCAGATCATTTGTCTCTGGTCTCGTCGTTTGGTGCCGATATCGAAGGGCCAAAACAGTTCTTGATATTTCAAGGCCATCGATGGGTTTCGACACCAGGCCCATGTCCGAAGGAATAGCGGTGGCTGGCAGGATCACCGCACCTGACCCTTGCCGAGCAAGTTCAACTAACCAATCCACGCGATTTGACCGATAGGCCGCGTAGAGTTCGTGACCATGATCCGCGCAGGTCCCATGCAAAACATCCCGCATTTCGCAATTTAGGCGGTCAAGCATGTCAGTTTTAGCAAGAGCCGAAAGAGAGATCGCATTTAGAGCACGTCCGGCGATAGATGAATCGATTGTGATGTGACGGCGGCGTTCGCGGGTGATTCAACATCCACCTCGATGGAGGTGGATGATGGGAAGAGCACTGAGCGGGGATCTTCGTTCGCGAGTTGTGAAGGCTTCGAATGAGGGCATGTCGGCGCGCAAGGCGGCTGCCCGGTTCGGCGTGGGAGTATCCAGCGCGATCCGCTGGATTGCACGGGCCAGAATTGGCGAACTGGCGCCACGCCCGCAAGGTCGTCGCCGCGCTTCCCGCCTCGATGCACATGAAGCCTTCATCGTCGACATGATTGAGGAGCGCAAAGACATCACGCTGAACGAGATGGTGGAGCGACTTCTGGTCGAGCGGTCGGTGAAGATCAGCCGCAGCGCCTTGAGTGCCTGGCTTCGGGGCCGTGGTTGGACCGTGAAAAAAAGTCCGCGCATGCACTTGAGCAGGACCGCCCTGACATCCTGAAGCGCCGCCTGGCCTGGTTCGATGGCCAGCTCGATCTTGACCCAGCGAAGCTCGTGTTCATCGACGAGACGGGATTGTCGACGAAGATGGCCCGGCTGCGAGGCAGAGCGCCACGCGGCGAGCGTTGCCGGGCTGGCGTGCCGCATGGCCATTGGAAAACCACGACCTTCACCGGCGCGCTGCGGCTGACGGGCATGACCGCGCCCTTCGTCTACGACGGCGCCATGAACGGCAACGTGTTCCTGGCCTATGTCGAGCAGGTGCTGGTTCCTTCCCTGTCGGAGGGCGACATCGTCGTGATGGACAACCTGCCCGCCCACAAGGCCGCCGGCGTGAGCGAGGCGATCGAGGCAGCAGGCGCGAACCTGCTCTACCTGCCGCCCTACAGTCCCGACTTCAATCCCATCGAGAACGCCTTCGCCAAGCTCAAGGCGCTGCTGCGCGCAAAGGCCGAGAGGACAATCGACGCATTGTGGGACGCAGTCGGCCCGCTCCTCGACCTCTTCACGCCAGCCGAATGCGCAAACTACTTCAAAGCGGCCGGATATGACCCGGATTAAACTGGACGTGCTCTAGTTCAGCCAACGGATGCGACTTTGACACCACGACCTTGTAGTCCTCTTCATAGAGATGGTCTATACGATAGAGGTCTTCACTGACCTTCTCTGCGGTGACTACAACGTCAAATTCACCATCTCGTAACCCGGCAAGAAGCTCGGAGGTTGACGCAACGATCAATTCGATTTCGGCTTGCGGCAATCGCGTACGAGTACGCTCCATAGCTGCCGAAATCCTGTTGTGGCCAATCGTTTCGCCGACACCGACAGAGATTGGAACCCGCTCCAAGCGCATATGACGGACCGCCTCTGCCTTAGCCTGTCGCGTCTCATCGTGAACCTTCTGCAACCTTGGCTGCATGAGTTTACCGAGGGACGTAGGCCTGCATCCCGCACGGTCCCTGACAAACAGGTCACCTCCAAGCTCGTCTTCAAGTTTCTTGATCGCAGTCGTCAAGGAAGGTTGGGAGACATTGGAGGCACTGGCTGCGTGGGTGAAGTTTCGGTGCTCGCAGACGGCGAGAAAATACCTGATCTGGTTCATTTCCATCGCCACATTCTCCGTCACATCTCATTTCAGGCCATCAAAACAAGTTCGATAGTCCACGTCTATCAAAGAATAGAATTTCGGAATTGGAGCCCGGCGCACCCAGCATGGGACAAGAGTGCATCGAAACCAAACACGATGCACTTCAAATCAGGAGACGACCATGAAAGCGCAAATCCTTCAGACATTCGCCGCACTGGCTCTGTTCACAACTTCTGCAACTGCACAGGACAACGCAATGGAAAATCATACTGCCAGCTACATCGCCATGCCCGCCGCCGAAGGCCAGACCGGAGCCTTCGCGGAGTTTCTGGCAGGTGCCGCACCTATCGTGCGGGAAACAGAGACGGGAACTGTACTTTGGTTTGCTCTGCAAGCCGACGATATGCTCGCAATCTTTGACATCTTCGCAGATGAAGAAGCACGCGACGCTCACTTCTCAGGAGCGGTTGCTGCGGCTTTGAAGCAAAACGCCGACGCGCTGGTCGACGGAGGATGGGACGACGGTGTTGTCGCGAATATCAACAACTCCGATGTCCTGTCGGTAAAGGCGCCGGTTGATCTCTACACGGCAACGACCGCAACTTACATCAAGCTCGAAGCTGCTCCAGGTAAAGGCCCCGAATTGGCAGCCTTGCTGACCGCCGCCGGCCTCATCGTCGCAGAAACTGAACCCAAGACATTGTTCTGGGCGGCGCTGCAGATTGACGGGAACAACTTCGCCATCTTCGACATCTTTGCCGACAACTCTGGCCGCGAAGCGCACTTTGCCGGACAAGTCGCCGGACTCCTGAATGAAAAGGCTTCAGAATTGATCTCAGGTGGATGGGACGACGGTGTGGTGGCAAACGTCCACAATTTCGAAATCCTCGCTACCAAGTAATCTCGAGGTGACTTGAGAAAGAAGTGCCCGGTGCAATCCATCGGGCGCTTTGCTGTTTGAATTTAGATTCACGCCAAAGCGGCCGTGCCGGAACTGGCAAGCGAAGCTCGCACTCGCCTCCGGCTTGGAAAGGGCGGCTATCGGCGGGAACATGTCCGCGCCTTCGCCCAACACGCCGAGATCGCGGACGACGCGATCTACATCGAGGGCAGCAAAAAACACCCTATTGAGGACGCCGGTAGCCACCAAAGGAGGAAAGTCGGCGGGAATCGGCGTTCCCGGTTTTTACCAAAGTGGCGGAGGGAATGGGCCTGACGTCCAACCTTCTCTGGGCCGGAAACGAGTTGAAGTCGTTGTCTTCAACCCGCGCGCCGCGGGATTTTTCTGCGATAGGCATGACGTTAGACGGGGGCGCTGATGCTGTCGACCGTCACCACCTGATCTGGTGACGCTGACTTGTTTTCGTTGCGGCGGATGGGGTCCCTCAGCAAACGCAGCCCGTTGAGCACCACCAGAACCGTTCCGCCCTCGTGACCGACCACCGCGAGCGGGAGAGGCAGCTCGAAGAATAGCGCGCCTGTCACGAGAATGACCATGGCACCCATGGCGAAGGCGAGGTTCTGCCGAATGATCCTCGCCGTGCGACGCGCCAGTCGTTGCGCGTCGGCAAGCCGTCCCATGTCTTCCGACAGAAGCGCCACATCGGCTGCCTGGAGCGCGACGTCGGAGCCCGCAGCACCCATGGCGATCCCGACATCGGCGCGGGCCAGCGCGGCGGCGTCATTGACCCCGTCGCCGACGAAGGCGACCTTGCCTCTGGCAGCCAACTCCCCCGCCATCCTGACCTTGTCCTCCGGCAGCATGTCGGCATGGATTTCCTCGGGCTTCAATCCGAGCTCTTCGCCAATGCGCAACGCAACCGGACGGCGATCGCCGGTCATCATGATGATTTCGGTGACCCCACCTTCCCGCAATGCGGCAAGCGCCGGCGCAGAGGTCGGGCGGGCCTGATCCGCGATGGTAACAGCTCCCATCACCTGCTGATCCCGCCCGAAATAGATGACCGTCTCGGTGTCCGCAGCCAGCGCCTTCAGCATCGGGTGATCGATGGAAGCGTCCATTTGCGTGGCGAGGCGCGGATTGCCTGCCCACAACTGCCTCCCGCCGTCGTCGCCGACGATGCCGGCACTCGGCCGGGTGATCACGTTAAGTACCTTGGCCGGTTCAACACCGCGGCTGACGGCTTCCTGCCGGATGGCTGCGGCGCTGTGATGTTCCGAGTGGGCCTCAAGTCCAGCCAGCAGCGAGAGGAAGCGTCGCTCATTGCCGTCGAGCGCCACCACCTTCGTGATCGAGGCCCTGCCGGTCGTCAGCGTTCCCGTCTTGTCGAAGGCGAAGGTGTCGACCGCCGCCAGCGTCTCGAGCGCGGCGCCGCCCTTGAACAACACACCTCCGCGCGCGGCAGCCGACAGGGCGGAAAGAATCGCGGCAGGGACGGAGATCACGATCGCGCAGGGGCTCGCCGCCACCAGCAGGGTCGCTGATCGGTAGAGCGCCTCCTCCCAGTCGCGCCCCAGCCAGTAGAAGGCGGCGAAGGCCAGGACGGCTCCGACCATGACCGCGACCGTGTAGCGTTGCCCGAACCAGGAACTGAAGCGCTCCGACGGCGCCTTGGCCGCCTGCGCCTCGGTCACGAGCGCGATCATGCGGGCAACCGTGCTTTCCGCGATCGTCTTCGTCACGGCCATCTCGAGCACGCCGTCGAGGTTGACCGTCGCCTCGAAGACCGGGGCGCCGGGTTGCTTGGCGACGGGCATGGACTCGCCGGTGATATGGGCTTCATCGAGAGAGCCCCGGCCGCTGACGATCACCCCGTCCGCCGGAACCCGCGCGCCAGGCCGCAGCACCACGACGTCATCCACCTGAAGATCGGCAGCAGGGACTTCCGAGACTGACTCGTCCGGCGCCTTGCGAAGTGCCGTCTCCGGCCGAAGCTCCATCAACGCCTCGATGGCCCGGCGCGCGCGGCCGAGCGCCCGTTCCTCCAGCGTCGTGGAGATGCTGAAGAGCGTCAGCAGGACGGCGCCCTCGAAAGGCGCCCCGACGGCCGCAGCCGCGACCGCTGCAACGACCATCAAGAGGTCGATGTCGAGGATCCGCTCCTCCCACAAGGTGGCGGCCGCCCGCCAAGCGGCTGGCAGTCCGCCCGCTAGATAAACGAGCAACAGACCTGCGAGGGAAAAGTACGCGGCGGCGGCACCCTGCAGCGGCCAAAGAGCGAGTATGGCCAGAAGCATCCCAGCGACGGTCAGGACCGTCAAAACGAACGAACGATCGATCTCGAATGCTTTTCCCACTTCATCTCCTAATCGCGGCGCAGGCTCTCATGCCGAAACTATGCTTCCGGGCGCAACAACGCGCGCCGCCCGCCGTAGCGACGAGATCATGAACGTTCGACGATGGTCGCCGCTGGCTCCTGTCAGTGAGACTGGTGCCGGTTTCCGACAGAGTCGGCAAAGCCGAGCTATTCTTCGGTCGTCTTTCCGTCGAAGTGCTCGTGGGCAGCGTCGGCTTCGCCTTTGGTCGAATGGACGACGCCATCGACATGTTCGGGAGGACTGTAGATCGTGTAAAGCCTGAGGGGCTCGTCGCCCGTATTCCTGACATTGTGTCGCGCGCCCGCCGGTACGATCATCGCCATGTCCGACTTTATCTTGTGTGCGGCGCCATCGATCAGGATCTCGCCTTGCCCCTTCTCGACACGGAAGAACTGGTCGCCACCGTCATGCACCTCTTCGCCAATCTCTTCGCCGGGCTGTAGCGCCATCAGGACCAACTGCATGTTCCTCGCCGTATAGAGGACCCGCCGATAGTCGGCGTTCTCCTCGGTCAACTTTTCGATGTCATCGACAAATCCGTGCATTAATCTGCTCCTTCGTTCATCAGCTTTGTACCAATAATCTGGGTCGAATCTTGATCGCGTTCAAGCGAAAGGCTAGTTGTCGTCGGTGGGAGGTATTTAGCAAAGATCATCCTTCCATCCGGTCCGCGTGGCATCGCTGGAACTCCGTCCCTCCAGCACAGATGCTTCCTTTACCAATTCTTTGGCCATGAAATCAAGGAACGCACGAATCCGTGCCGTCTGACGCAGATCCTCATGGGTCAGAAGCCACAGATCGAGCGTGAAGTCTTCCGGCAGCGCGGCCACACGCACGAGATCAGTTTCAAGGTCGGCAAGCCCGCAAGGTAAGGGAGCTAATCAACTTAAAGCTGTTCACCGAAAGCGCGGCGGTTAACAGGTCCGGAGAATACCGGCCCGGAGAGAACGCGTGTGCGCCCTTCGGGGCGTGGGCCAGTTAAGGGCCCCTCCCGCATAACCCCCGAATACAACGGAAAAATCCGGCCGGAGCCGGATCGGGAGAACGCTTTCGCGAGGGCAAGTGGCGG
>NZ_FYAW01000059.1:0-79178 GCF_900185735.1 Stappia sp. P2PMeth1
CCAGCACCGGAGGCTATTATCTGGCCCGCGCCACCGCCCGGATCGGCACCTCCATCTGCCCAGGCAATAGCCGAAAAGCCGATCATGCACTAAGACTAAAACTGGACCACCCTTTGGGGGCAGACCAGATTGTCCAGTTGAAGGAGAATCTCTTCGCCGCCTGCTTCTCCTTGATGAAAATGCTGCCAGCACGATATATTCTCGACAGAGCTGAAGCTTCAGGCCGGTTGAAGCGCGGAGGTTGTGTTGCAGAGACGTCGTCAGGAACATTCGGGCTCGCGCTCGCCATGCTCGCCGCGGTACGTGGAAGCAATCTGACCCTGGTTAGCGCCACGAGCCTGATCGATGTGCCGCTAAGACAGCGGTTGGAACTGTTGGGAGCTTCAGTGCACCTGGTGGACGACCCGAATGGGATCGGCGCTCAGGGTCAAAGGCTTATGCTTCTCAACAAGTTTCTACAGGATCGCCCCGAAACTTTTTGTCCACATCAATACGACAACCCCGAAAATCGATGGGCCTATGGCAGGTGCGCGGAACATATCTGCCGTGCTGTTGGTCGAGTAGACTGCCTTGTCGGTTGTGTTGGCTCCGGCGGGTCTCTTTGTGGAACAGGGGAGATCTTGCGCCAACTGTTTCCCGACGTCACTTTGATAGCTGTTGACACACATAACAGCGCCTTATTCGGGCAATCGCCTGGCCCCAGACTGTTGCGCGGACTGGGAAATTCCATTGTCCCTTTGAATCTGCAACACGAACTCATCGACGATGTGCACTGGGTTGGGGGACTGCCTGCCTTCGCTGCTGCCCGCCAGCTCTACCGGGAACACGCTCTGTTTATGGGACCAACAAGCGGTGCCGCGGCACTTGTGGCTGCTTGGCATGCCCGGACACATCCTGACGATACAACACTCGTCATCCTTCCAGATGAAGGACACCGCTATCAGGACACGCTCTATAGTGACGAATGGCTTGCGAACCTCTCGGGTTGGCCGGTTGCTGTTCCTGATGAGCCGGAAGTGCTCGGCCGCGTTCATGCGGGCGGTGAGCATGAATGGACATATCTTTCCTGGAGCCGTCGAGCACTCTCGAGCGTTGTCAATGACAGGGGCACGTCATAGCTGCGTCAGGCGGGCTTCTTTGCGTTCCGCGGCTGCATGCTCTGTCCCCATGTGTTGAAATTTAGGTTCGGTTCGCGTGCGGCATAGGCGGCGATTTCAAGGGCCCACGCCATCGCGGATCTGTTTGACATAACGCAGTACAGGCATCAGCAGCGTGACTCCCGCGGTCGCAAGAAAGACGACGCTGATTGGACTGGTGATGAAGACACTGAAGCTACCATAGCCCATGATCAGACCTTGCCTAAGGTTCTGTTCGAGCAAAGAGCCAAGAAGGAAGGAAAGTAACAAAGGAGCGAGATCAAATCCACTTTTCCGGAGGCTGTAGGACAGAATTCCGCAGACGATGACGACTCCTACATCGAAGCTGCTATTGTGAATGCTAAACGCGCCGATGACGCAGAATACAAGTATGCACGGCGCCATAATTGTTGGGGGTACCCTTAGAAGTAGCACGAATACACGGATCATCGGCACATTCAAAACGATCAGCATCGCATTTCCGATCAGCATGCTTGCAACTACGCCCCAAAAGAGGTGAGGGTGGTCAGCAATCAGCCGCGGGCCAGGCACCACGCCGTGCATCAAGAGCCCACCCATGATGACTCCAATCACGACATTTGGAGGAATTCCCAGGCAAAGAAGGGGGATAAAGCTTGCTTGTGCAGCAGCGTTGTTTGCACTCTCCGGACCGGCAAGCCCCTCAATGGCCCCTTTCCCAAAGCGCTCGGGATGCTTGGAGATCCGTTTTTCCATGACATAGCTGGCAAAGCTCGCGATGAGGGCTCCGCCGCCGGGAAGCAGCCCCAGAAAGAAGCCAAGGACGGTTCCTCGGGTCATGGGCATTGCCGACATTTTCCAGTCCTGCCGATTAGGTAAAAGGTCTTGCAGGCGGTATCTCGTGGCAACTGCCTGCTCGATCTTGCGTCGTCGTTCCGACAGCATCAGAACTTCGCTTACCCCGAACATGCCCATCGCAAGCACAGCAACATGAAGTCCATCCCGCAAGTTCGGACTCCCAAACGTATAGCGCTCCTCGCCAGATACCAGGTCGGCACCGACGGTGGACAAGAACAGACCAAGCGCCACCATAGCCCAGGCGCGCATTCGTGGGCCTTCTCCGATATTGGCAGCCAGGGTGAGGCCGAAGACAACGAGAGCCGTTTTTTCGATTGGACCGAAGGCAAGCGCCGTTTCGGCAAAGACGGGCCCTAAGAATGTAATGGCAAACGTCGCAGCTATGCCTGCAATGAAGCTTGCAAAAGCCGTTATGCCCAAGGCGACACCAGCTCGACCCGCCTGCGCCATGGGATACCCGTCAAAGCAGCTGACCACACTTGCTGCTTCTCCCGGAACGCGCATGAGGATTGAAGCGGTGGATCCACCATAGAGTGAGCCGTAGTAGATGCCGGCGAGCAAAATGATGGCGCTCAGCGGATCCAGCATGATTGAAATCGGCAGAAGTAAGCTCACCGCAGCTGTCGGCCCAAGTCCTGGAATGATGCCGACGGCTGTTCCAAGAACTGCACCGACAAAGGCAAATAAGAGTTTGGAAGGCTCCAGCGCTATAGACAGACCTTCTCCGAGACTTGCAAGTGCGTCCATTATATCATCCCCAATAGGCCTGTTGGCAAAGGAACGCCGAGCAATTTGCTGAATATGAGCCAACAGAAGGCAGTGAGGCCCCCGGCAACCGCCATGGCATGCAGCCAGTTCAGGTGCTCAATGCCGCGCAGAACAATGATGATGAAGCTAAAAATGGCCAGCGATGTGCCAAGTAGAGTAAAGGCAACAGCAAACATCGACAAAGCCAACAGATGGAGCAGGAGGCGACGAGGTTCGGCAGGCTCAGCATCCGTTTTGCTCTCTGCCTCCAGCAGCAATATGCCTCCACTTGAGGCCAGCAGCAGTAAAGCAGCTAGAAACGGAAACATTCCGGCTCCTGGTGTCCCGGTCTGCCAGAGTCCCAACCGGACTGCGGCAATGGCAGCAGATGTCGCAGTTGCGGCAAGACACAGACAGGTGAGGCGTAGAGCGGTCACGGGCGTAGTCCCAAGAGCTCGATCTGGCGGCCTATCTCGCGATACCCATCCAAGACAGTTTTCGTAAAAGTCGCGCTGTTCTGAAACAGGTGGTGTCCGCGCAAGGTTTTCAGAAAAATCTCGTAGCTTTCGCTGGTTGTCATGTCCTGAAGAAGATCTTCCCACCAGCCAATGACGTCTGGCGATAGTCCAGCCGGGCCGAAGAGGCCATACGCCGCAGAGATAGCGAGGGGATATCCACGCTGCCGGAACGTCGGAAGGTCTGGTAGCTCGGCAATCGGCTGTGGGCCAGTTTCTATCAGCAGGTGTATTGAGCCCGCGTCCAAATGAGGCGCGTATCCAGCTGCTGCGACCGCTTCGATATGCCCACCCAGCAAGGCTGTGATCGCATCAGCTTCACCGCTGAACGGGATGAAGGTGGCACTTACGCCTTCCTGGCGAAGAGCGGCTTCTGTGGCAATATGTGGCAGTCCACGGGGGGCGGCAGTCGCCCAACGGAGCCCACCCGGTTTCGAACGCGCATGCTTTAGCAGATCGTCCCAGGTCCGGAGCGGACTGTCGGCGCGAACAAAGAGCGGGATGGAAATGCCGGCGTAGCTGCCAACATATGTAAGATCAGACAGGGGGTCATAGGGGACGCGTTGGAGATGCGGCGCCACCATGACCGGACTGACCGAAAACAGCGAAAGAGTGGAGCCGTTAGGAGATGCGCGGGCGACTTGATCTGTGGCGATGGTGCCACCGGCTCCTGGCCTAAAATCCAGTGTGACCGGAATGTCTCTGGCTGAGATGGCATATTGAGAAACGGTGCGGGCAGCGAGATCTCCGGCTCCGCCTGGAGCAAAGCCAACGACGATCGTCGCTTCCGCAATGGTGCCAGTTGATGCAATTGCGCGGGCTTGGACACAGGTTGCACCTGCAGAAGCCATAGATCCGACAATAAAGCTACGACGATCCATTGTTCCTCTCCGTATTAGATCTGTTTCTTTTTGTTTATGCGAGTTCTACTTCATTCGATATGAAGGACCAGGCATTCTTAGTCGAAGAATGTATAGGTATTGGAGGTGAGTCAGTCATGGATAGGTCAATATCTTTTAGGCCACTCGCTGTCGAAATTGCGACAACATGATCGGCCGAGGAGATGACATTCTTTTTTCGGAGAAAATCTATTGCAACAATCGCCGTGACGGAGGCGATCTCGACAAACAAACCTTCCTCCAAAGCCAGTTGTTCCTGATACGCGACCAAGTTGTAGTCCCCAACAGGGACAGCTAAGCCGTTGGATTGCCTCAACGCGCTAAGCGCCTGGAACGAACTGCGAGTTGCACCAATGGACACCGCAGCAGTGCTAGAGCTGGCCTGTATATCGGGCAGGCGGTCTTGCCCACCCGCCAGTGCAGCGCTCAACGAACCATGCACTTCGGCAGCGACAAGTCGCGGCAGTCGCTCAATACACTGCTCCGCATGGAGCTCCTTGAACCCCTGCCAGAGGCCCGCAAGTGCATCTCCGTAACAAACAGGCAGCACGCACCAGTCAGGAACCGCACCATGCATCTGTTCGACAAGCTCGTATGCTAGCGTCTTGTAGCCCTCGATCCCCACCGGATGGCTGCCAACAACTGGTGCGCGATACGGAGATGTGGCGAACCAGCCGTAGCGTTGAACTCCCTCCTCAATGAAGGTCCAGCGATCGAGTTTTGACTCAAACGGGACAACAACAGCGCCGGCCTTCTGAATCTGCGCAAGCATCGGCCCTGCGGCTCCTGCGAAGGTTGCTGTGATGCATGTGAGACCAGCCCGAGCTGCATATGCCGCCAACGAGGCACCAGCGTTTCCAGAGGATGCCGTGGCCACCACGCGGACCCCTTGCTGGCGTGCGACCGAGACAGCCACTGACGAAAACCGGTCCTTGTGTGACCAGGTGGGGTTTCGTCCTTCGTCCTTGATCAGGAGAAGAGGGACATTCAAGCGTGCTCCGAGCGAGGGGGCAGGCACCAAAGGCGTCAAACCCTCGCCGATTGAAACAGCCATTCCTTCAGGACAGGGGAGCCGGTGTGCATAGCGCCACAACGATGGAACCGCCGTCGCCTCCTCTGATCTCCTCGTGCCAGTCACAGCGCTTTCGCGCGTTAGAACAAGGCGCAAGTTCGAAGGGGCTTCAGCGTGACAGGCGGGGCAACCACGCGAGTCGATGACTAGATCTGCAGGGTATCGCGCCCCGCAACGGATGCAGGCATAACCGACGATTCCTGTCATGACTCCACCACCATGAGGTCGCCACTGGTGGTTGTCAGTTTTTCGACCCCATCCGCGCGCACAACGATCATGTCCTCGACCTGCAATCCCCAACGGCCAAGCTCGTAGTAAGGGGTCTCCACGCACAGGACCATGCCAGCTTCTAGGATCTCGTTGCTCTCCGGTGTCAAGGAGGGGACGTCATAGCCGTCAATGCCGATGCCATGCCCAACATGGTTACGTTGGTAGTGTGTGATGCCTTCGCGGCGGACGGTTTCTACGGTGGCCGCATAGACATCCGCCACGCGCATGCCCGGACGTATCAACTCACATGCACGTTCAACGCCTGCAACCAGTGCTCGGTGGTGATGGCGAACAACCCTTGGAGGTTCGCCAAAGGTGGCAATTCGAGCGATATCAGCACGATAATGGCGATAGCGTCCCCCGACATCGAAACGGATGACGTCTCCCCTCTTCAATGTGCGATTGGACGGCTGTACATTCATCAGCGCGCTTCGTTCACCGAAACCGATACAGCCGAGAACAGGGGTGGCGTCGGACTGAACGGTCTGTGTATGAAAAGCACGCGCGAGATCGCGCTCGCTTGCGCCCTGCTGTGCGACAGCGAGCGCCGCCTCAATCGAGCGCTCGGCGATTTCTGCAACCCGCGAGAGCCGCGCAATCTCTTCCTGTGTTTTTACTGCGCGTACGTCGCGGAACGTGCTTGCGGCAGGCACGAAGGTCACATTCGGTAGGCGGGTTTTGAGCTGCTCCAGGTGGCCAGGCAGCAGTCCGATCTCATCGATCCCAACCCGGGCGTGGGACAAACCAGCCTCGGTCACCGCCGCTACCAATGCACTCAGCGCATCACCATGGCCTGGTTGCGCCTGCAGCTCCAGGTGTCGGCGAGACACAGGATCAATCGCGGCGTCACCATTGTGGTCGATATGAAAGGCTCCATAGCGACGCACCCGTTTGATCCAGACGTTTTGGTCTGCAACCAAATCCAGGGTCGCTGTGCTGGCAATAACCTCCGGCTCGCCAACGCCACTTTCGACCCACAATACATAAGCTTGCGGACCTCGCCGGATCCATTGTGGCAGAGCCCAGAATCCACTCAAATAGGTGACGTTTTCCGGGCTGGAGGCAATGATCCCATCCAGCCGCAAGCGTGCCATCTGAGCGTGAAGCCGCTCTTCGTTCAAAAGAATGCTTTCACGCGGCATAGCAAGGATCCTCTCCATGCGGCTCGCCTCCGGTTGTGAAGCCCAGGCTTGTTGAAATTCGTGTAGCAGCGGCCATGACGCGCTCGCCCATATCCGCGATTTCGATCTGTGGTCCAATCGTACGTGGATACGCGATGCTGATGGCAGCAATGACTGATCCGTTGGCGTCGCGAATAGGAGCGCCAACTGAGATGACGCCAAGGATATTTTCATCGAGTGCGGTTGTGTAACCGGTCCTGCCAGCTGTTTTGAGCTGCGAAATCAAAGTCGCCGGTTTGGTGACTGTGCGCGCTGTCAGCTTGTTCAGCTCAGACTGGCCGAGAAGTTCGAGAACGGCATTGTCGGGTAGTCCCAGCAATAGAGCCTTACCCAAAGCGGTTGAATGCAAGGGCATGCTCTCCCCGGGCGTGGATCGGATGACCACTGGGCTGCTGCTCTGGACTGCTCTGAGATAAAGCCCACGCGATCCGCGGCGGACGCCAAGAAACGCGTTAAAGAAGCCTACTGCAGCAAGGGCCTGCAGTTCTGGCTCGGCCAGTTCCAAGAGCCCATTCTTCCGCAGCACGTGACTGCCCAGCTCGAGGATGCCATATCCGACACGGTAGCGTCGCGTGTCGGACGTCTGCTCGACATAGCCACGATCGGCGAGCGTGTTGAGAAGCCGCTGAACGGCGGCAGGGCTGAGATCTACCCTCCTGCCAATCTCGCGAACGCCGATCGGTTCATCTGCGTCCTTCAATGCCTCGAGTACTGAAAGCCCGCGCTCCAGGGAAAGACTGCCTGTCATGAGTGTTCCTTTAATCGGAATGATGTTCCTATAAGACGATTATAGGTGAACGCCTGCGGAGGCTGTCAAGTGCGAATGTTCACTATAGTGTGTCGTCCTAAAGTGTGCGGCGTTGTGACCATGCTCTCATGGACATTCGCGTGGTGGTTGGTCTCAATGTGCAGCGCATGCGTCGGGCGCGCGCCATCTCCCAAGAGGAGTTGTCGCTGCTTTCGGGCTGCACGCGTGGCTATCTGAGTGGCGTCGAGACTGGTCGGCGCAATCCCACGGTTGTGTTTCTTGATGGGCTTGCTAAGGCGCTTGGCGCTGATGTTGCGGAGTTCTTTGTCCGACCCTCAGGGCGCGGTGACACGCGCAAGGATGTTGCGGAAAAGGCAGGCCGCCATCAACGAAAACGGCGGGGCGGTGACTGAAGAACGGATCTTCACCGCAGGCATGGAAATCTGCGCTGCTGAGAGCTGACATCCTAGTGTGGTGAATTTGAAATACGCCTCATTTTTTTCAGCGTGCCGGTGAGCGTATTTTAAATTCGAAAACCACAATAGAAACATAGACTTGCTGGTCACCCTTTTGAATCTGAAGTTCGTTCAGAGCCTGCCGAGAAATGTGACGAACTTCAGATTCGGGTTACTAGCGGTGTCGTGGTGTATCCCGCCCTATCAAGTTCTCAACATCAACTTGCAGCGCCAACGCAATTGCCTCGATTGTATCGAGAGTTGGGGAGTTTTCTTCCCGCTCTAGTTTGCCGATATAGTTCCTATCTAGCCCGGCAAGATCTGCCAGCTGTTCCTGACTCAGGCCGGAGGCACGGCGGAGCAGGCGCAGATTTCGCGCCATGATGGATCGTAGTCTCATATCTCGATGCAGACAGGAGACGGTAATTCCTTCTACCTACTATAGTAATCATTCTTATGCTGCGGCCTTGTGCTTCAATCTGTCTTGGGAATATTTTGATTTCCGTGTGGGGGTTTGGCGTCTAGAGAATGCGTAGAAGTTACAATGGAGCTCAAGACGATCATTGATCTGTTTCGCGACGCGGAAGCGCTTGATCAGGCGAAGGACATTCGGGAGATCAGCGATATTCTCGCCAGTCAATTCAAGCGCTGCGGCCTGTCTTCCTACCTGGTGACATGTTTGCCGGAGGACCGCCAGGCGCGTTGGCAGGAGCAGATCCTTGCTAACGGGTGGCCGCAAGACTGGTACCGGCACTATGTCGCAAGCGGCTACTATCGACACGATCCGTGTGTGGCTTTGTGTCGTCGGACGGGCGCGACGTTTTTGTGGAGCGAAGTCTGTGGCAAGAACCTTGAAGCCTCCGCCTCGCGCATCATGGATGAGGCGTTTGAGTTCGGACTTCGAGAAGGTATTTGCGTTCCCAGCCATGCTCCGCTCTCGCCGCCGCTGGTGGTCACGGCATCCGGTGAAAGGGGAGGCCTGGAGCCCGCTTCTCTGCGCATCATAAGTCTCCTATCCTCCCACGCTTTGCTCGCTTTGCGGCGACTGCAGTCACATGGAGAGCACACGTCAGAAACGACCCTGACAAAACGGGAGAGAGAAATCTTGCGCTGGGTTGCTGGCGGCAAGACGGCCTGGGAAATTTCTCGCATACTCGCATTGTCCGAGCATACGGTTCTTGCGCATCTACGAAACGCCAAGAGGAAACTAGATGCTGCAAACAATGTTCATGCAGTTGTGCAGGCTTTGCTCAGGCGGGAGATCGAGCCTTGAGCAATTCCCAAATCTGGCTATGGCGTTGGGAGGGGATTGCAACCTAGGAACATGGAAAGCAGAGGATGCACCATGTTTCAGGTCCACATTGTCAATCACGCCAATCGAACTGCTTATGGCAAATATCTGGAACAATCGTTCCGAATACGCCATGAGATCTATGTGGGGGAACGAGGATGGTATGATCTCGACCGCGGCGACGGTCGCGAGATCGATGCCTTTGATACCGATGACGCCATATACCTGCTCGGTATACAACCCGAAACCGGGGTGGTCGCCGGATCCCGATTGGTGCCGAGCCTACGACCTCACTTGATGAGTGACGTCTTCCCACGACTTGCCCCGGCCGGGGTGCCGCGCGACAGCTCAATTTTCGAATGGACCAGGATCTTCGTTGTTCCCGCTCTTCGCCAACCAGGACAGCAATGTCTTGCCGCTGGAGTCATGTATTGTGCGATCCTGGAATTTTGCCTGCAGCAGCATATTAGACAATTGACTGTTGTCTGTGAACCATACTGGTTCAATCGGCTCAAAGCGTTGGGCTGGAATCCTTACCTCCTCGGAGATGCCATCTGTCATCGCGGAGAGACGATTATTGGCCTTATGCTTGAAATGAGCGCCACTGCACTCAGCAAGACACGGGAGAGATATTCCATAGATCACTCAGTTCTGTGGACGCCGCCGTCGCCAGCCTCTTGGGGAGTAAGGTCGAATGGCATCCCCTTGCTGCCTTCGGCTGCAGGGAGGCAGGGACCTGCTGACGGATGAAGAAAGTTGAGACAGGCACATCCTTCGCGGGTTGGCACAAGCAGACGCGCTACCGGGCGCTTCGATATTGTGATCGTGCCGATTGGGCATGGGAGTTCGTCCGTCGCAATCCAAAGTTTCCAAAGTTCGTGACAACATCGGCAACCCATCATCTCCTGCGCAAAGTTCCACCGGTCACGCTGGTGACCCTGGAGGAGGACATGTATTTGCTTCGCCCTTGGGGCGTGCGATTTCGCAGCAGAACTTTGTTGCTCTCCACAATGCCGATTCTCGGTGTTTTGGCATGGAGATTGTCACGCAAATATTCTTCCCGTCGAAGCAAAGCCCATCACTTGTGTTGGTCATCCAGATTCTTTTGACTTACTGTCTATTCCTTGCCCGGTAACGGTTCTTCGCTCGCTGGACGGCGAACATGTCTTGATCGGCAGTGGAGCAAGCGCGCTGCGCCTGGATGTTCTCTCAGGAAGCCTTCTCGCTGGACCGGTGCACCTTGAATATTGCCTTTCGGGTTTTGTGGGTCTCGATCCGAAGATTATGACGCTACGCAAGCTTCTTGCGCTGGAGCGGCTCGGACGTTTGCCCACAACTCTGTGCCCGCCAAGTCGAAAGGCAGACCGCTGGAGAATGGCCCTGCAAGCACATGATGGCATGCGCGCGGGGGCCAGCCAACGGGAGATCGCCATTGCCTTGTTCGGCGAGCAGCGCGTGAACGCGGATTGGGAGGCTGGATATCTCCGAACGCGAATTCAGCGTCTTATTCGCACAGCTGAGAAAATGATCCGCGGTGGCGGCTATCGTTTGCTGTTGCGATAGTCGATCTATTCAAACAGGGAGTCGCTCGACTCTGTGGTGGGGCATCGTTATCGTGTGAGTTCAAACCTTCGATCATTCACTACCCAGTCCAAACCGAATGCGGCCTGCTTTATCCTGCCGTGGATATTCGCAGCACACGGCTCGAACTCGCGCGCCAGACCCTCAATGCTGCGCCCGGCTCGCGCAAGTGCAACGATCTGCTCCCTAAACTCAGGCGGATATGGGTTCCTCGTTCTCGGCATGATGACACTCTCCTCTCACAACTCGGATTGGGTCCATCAAACCGGGGGAACTCCAACTCCACATCTCACGGACCTGCAGCATTTAGATGGGCACTCGATTCAGTGCATCCACATGCCTGCCGCATCAACAATCGCCGATCCCGATTCCGCGTTGATGGCTGACCGTCCATTTGATGCCGGTGGCATGGACACGGACACCAACCGTGTGACCGATTGCGTTTTCAAGCGTCGGCTCCCAGGGCACCAGATGAAGACGATGTCCGTCGTCCAGCATGGCATAACGGCTACCTGCCAAGTCGGTCGCGCCAGCCAGTTTGCCACGCGCTTCTTGCCCAGGATGAAGAGCCACGAAAGCGCGGCCCCTGGCACTGGCAATCTCGTGGCCGGCACGCACCACTTCTGCCACCTCAAGGCGGTGAAGCATATCTGGGGGAAAGGTGACGATATTGTTGGTCGTATTCCGCTGGGCGATGCCCATCTCGACAAGTTTGCTGGTGCGTTTGTTGAGCGCTTGGGTCACTTGTTCGCCGAAACCGCTCGACGCAGGCCTATATCCGTCTTGTGAGAGGAGCTGGCGATCAAGCCATGTGACGCCGGTGCTGACAATCTGCTCTTCCAGATTGAAACTCGAAAGCCTGTGAATGGTACGGCCGGTAAGCCCCCGCCCGTTGGTGACGCGATTGTCCCCGTCGTCGCGTACAGGGCTGTTAAGCCTGTCTTTTGGTTGCCCGACCTCGCTATCGCCAGCTCGCCGCTCCGTCTTGTAATGCTTGGGCTCCAAAGCGATGATGTGACCCTGCTCGACAGATGTGTCAGTTGCGGTTTCGATATAGTGAACGCGGCCGTCGTCTCCATCTATAATGACGTGCAATCGCTCGCTGAGTTCGTCGCCGGCAAGCCCCGTGGCAAGCACCTGCCCGACGACCCGTTTCTCAAGATTGTGGTCATGCAACGCATAGTGGCTGGGCCGGCGGTCCTTGCTCAGACCATGGGCTTCCAAGGCTCTGTGCATGGTCTTGATGATGTCGCGGCGGGTGCCGAGGTCTTTGAGTGTTTTTTCGGCTGCCGTGGCCAGTAACCACTGTCCATGCTTGGTTTTTTCGGCCAGCCCCATGCTTTCGAGTTTGTGCATGCGGTCAATCAGCAGACTGCGCTCAAGTTGCGAGAAAATACGCTCGCCATTGCCAGCACTGGGTGAAAGGTCAACCAGTCCCTGTTGGAGCTGTTGTGCGATCAACACGCGGTCAAGCCGAGTTAGCCTGTCTGCGCGAGCCTCCCACGCCAGCTTTTCGGCAGCATCGAGTTCGCTTTGCGGTCCGAGCTCAAGTGTCAGTCGCTCACTTGCACGATGTCGGATGCCATAAGCAATATAGTCTCCGGCGATATTAAGGGTCTTGCCCTCATCGGTAATGCCCCGCAGCAGAATATGGCTATGTGGATGGCCGGTATTGTGATGGTCTACCGCCACCCAATCCAGATGCGAGGCGAGATCGCTTTCCATTTGTCGCATCAGGTCTCGAGTGAAACCTCTTAGGTCCTCCAGCTCCGCGGCCTCTTCTGGGGCTATAATAAAGCGGAACTGATGGCGATCCTGGCGCGCGCGCTTGAGAAATGCTTTTCCGTCAACCTCATCATCATATGCCGAATAGAGTCGGCCGCTTTGCCCTTCTTTATCCACGCCATCTCGCTGAAGGTAACGTAGATGCACATCAACAGCTTGTGGGCCAACAACAAATGTCCGGTTGGTTTGCGCAGTGCAGTGTCCTTGAGCTAGTTTTACGATACGGGCTTTGACGACAACGCGGCGTGAGCGATATCGCAACCCGCCTTCCAAAGTTTCCCGAGAATCGTTCCGAGCGGCAAGCGAAGCTATGACTTTGGCCCCGCGGCCGCGGGCGTTGAAACGCCCGGTCACTGTGCCGTTTTGGCAGCCTGTGCGGCCAACAGATCCGCCTGCTTGGCGCATCGCAATATTTACCTGATGACGGAACAAAGGGGTGGCGCGTACGCCGCTCTCTCCCCGGTTGCGGGGAGACTCAAGTTGGATGCGAAACAGGGTATCGAGATCGTCGACCATAAGAGCTGGAGTAAATTGAGAAGTTGACCGGTTCAAGTATGCGGACTGCATGGAGCGCAGCAGAGCGCACATAAAGCGGCGTGCCGCGTAGAAGCGCTTGGGACTGTTTCAGCGGCAGCGTGATCATCAATGCCACGATGTCCGTAAGATGTGACAAGGAATAGCCCGGTCTTGATGTGGTGCCAAAATGGCACGCACTCAAAGGGCAAAAGCTGTGAATGCACAACAGGTTATTTGCTCCAGGTCGCGCGATTTGAGATCGCTTTATCTTGCATCACTATACCACTGACACCGCTTGCATGTTGATCTCATGGCGCCGCGACCCGCTGCACCCAAATTCGACGAGCCCACCTATTTCCGTAGGGGAGCAGAGTGCTGTCAGCTCTTCAACGGGACGGCGGCCTGCTAGGTCGTGTTGACAAAGTGGATTGAACTAAGCCGCTATCGCGGCGATTGGGGGCAGGCTTTGAACGGAGCCTCCTGACTGGTTGGATGGTGGTGTTGCAACCCACCCTTCAGACAGGAGGTCCAGATGGCTGAGCTTAGCCCTCTTCGCCGCCGGATGATCGAGGACATGACGGTCCGCAATCTGTCTCCGGCAACCCAGCGATCCTACATCAACGCCGTCCAGAAGTTCAGCCGCTATTTCGGTCGGTCACCGGATCGGCTTGATCTTGAGGATGTTCACGCCTTCCAGGTTCATCTGGTCTCGACAGGGATATCCTGGGCGTCACTGAACCAGATCGTCTGCGCTCTCAGGTTTTTCTACGGCATCACGTTGGGCCAGAATGATGTGCCCGAGCGGATCCCGTATGCGCGCAAGCCGCGCACACTCCCAGTTATTCTGTCGGCTGACGAAGTCGTTCAATTCCTCGAGGCCGTTTCCAGCCTGAAGGCCCGGGTGGCGCTGACATGCGCCTATGCGGCGGGATTGCGGGTCGGGGAAGTCTGCGGGTTGAAGGTGCATGATATAGACAGCTCCCGGATGGTGATCCATGTCCGTCACGGCAAAGGCAGCAAAGCCCGCTATGTCATGCTGTCTGTGGAGTTGCTGGGAATTCTGCGCAGTTATTGGCGTCTCGCACGTCCAGAACCGTTCCTGTTTCCGGGGCGTGATCCCGGCAAGCCCATCGAGCCGACAGTGTTGAACGCCGCCTGCCGGTCAGCAGTTGCCGCGACCGGCCTTTCCAAACGCGTCACCGTGCATACGTTGCGGCATTCCTTCGCCACGCATCTTCTGGAGAATGGCACCGATATCCGCATCATTCAGGTTCTGCTCGGTCACGCCCATTTGTCGAGCACGGCCCACTATACGCAGGTTTCCAACAAGACCATCTGCTCTACGACGAGCCCGCTCGACCGATTGCGCCTGGATGTGACGCCGCCGGGCTATTAGTCGGGTGCGCTCTGCCTTCGAAGTCGCCGACATCTTGCGGCGGCATGGGGCGTCCTACAGACGAGAGAACGCCGGTCACCTCGGCCGCGGCGAACGTCGCGTCATGGGTGCGGTCGAAGCTTGCCGGACGCCGCAGCTCGGCGGTCACGTCGATACGTGCGACGACTGTGGCCTGACACGCGTCTCCTATAATTCCTGCCGCAATCGCCACTGCCCGAAGTGCCAGGGGGCGGCGCGCAAGCAATGGGTCGCGGCTCGTATCACCGATCTGTTGCCGGTCCCGTATTTCCACGTGGTCTTCACCCTGCCTCCGGCAGTCGCCGAGATCGCTTTCCAGAACAAGGCGATCGTGTATGCATTGCTGATGCGGATCTCGGCTGAGACACTGCAGACCATCGCCGCCAACCCCAGATGGCTGGGCGCCGAGATCGGCGTCACCGCCGTGCTTCACACCTGGGGCCAGGCGATGACCCACCATCCTCATGTCCATTGCGTCGTGCCGGGTGGAGGTCTCTCGCCGGACAGGTCGACGTGGATCGCATGTCGGCCAGGCTTCTTTCTGCCGGTGCGCGTGCTGTCACGCCTGTTTCGCCGGCTCTTTCTGGCAGCTCTCGCCAAGGCCTTCGCTCAGGGCGAACTGCGCTTCTTCAATGACCTCGCCCATCTCAACGACGCTGCCTTGTTCACCCGCCATCTCGCATGTGCGCGCAGCATCGAATGGGTCGTCTATGCAAAGCCGCCATTCGGCGGTCCGGACCAGGTGCTCGCCTATCTCGGCCGATACACCCATCGCGTCGCTATCGCCAACGGCCGCATCGTCGAACTTGATGATGACCATGTTGCCTTCCGATGGAAAGATTACCGGCGCAATGGATGTGATCGCGAGCAGATCATGTGCATTCATCCTCACGAGTTCATCCGACGATTTCTCTTGCACCTGCTTCCCGCCGGCTTCCATCGCATGCGTCACTTCGGCTTTCTCGCCAACAGTCATCGACGGGATCGCATCGCTCTGTGCAGGATGCTCCTTGAGCAGCCATCGCCCCCAAGCGGGCAATCCCATTCCAGCGAAACACAAGGCGGGAAGTCCTACGAATGCCCAGACTGCCGGCGCCCCATGCGCAGGACAGGTATCAACATTCCGCCGGTTGCTCCGCCTCGGCCCTCATCGTTCCGGTGCGATACATCATGATGTCCGAAGCGCGCTACTTCCAAAAATGTCACGGAAGGCCAGAACGTTCACCCAGCGCTCGATATCACGCGTCCCGTCCGTGCCGAATGGGTGGCCACCGCTGTCAATGCAGCAGAAATTCCGGCCAAAACGCCCGCCGGAAAGGCCATGAACGCCAATTCAACAGGCCCAAACTGATCGCCGCCATCGCCCCGACCGCAATGCCCGCCGCCACAACATTGCCCAGCAATCTACTATTCCCATAACAGCGCCAAACAGCCCGTGGCTTCATTCAATCCGGCTTATATGAGGTCGGACACAGACAGCCGAACCAGCAGAACCGACCTCACATAACCCTCCAGATTCCCAGATTAATGCTGGCGTGATTCAAAGTGGCGTGGAGGACCCGCGCTATGCCGAGAACCGTTGAGATCAAGCCGAGCCATACACCGTCGCAGCTTCGCCGACTTGCGGCTTCGACAAAGGATGCGAACCAGAGCCGACGATTGCTGTCGATCGCGGCGGTGCTGGACGGGATGAGCCGGGCGGAGGCGGCCAGGATCGGCGGGATGGACCGACAGACGCTGCGGGACTGGGTGCATCGCTTCAACGCGCATGGCCCGGCCGGGCTGAAGGACAATCGCCGCCGCGGCAACCCGAGGCGGCTGTCATCCGCACAGCAGGCGGAACTGGCGGAAATCGTGGAGATCGGCCCGGACCGAGGGGGCGACGGCGTGGTGCGCTGGCGGCGCGTGGACCTTCAGCGCGTCATCGAGGAGCGGTTCGGGGTGGCGTATCACGAGCGCACCATCGGCAAGCTGCTCAAGGCTCTGGGCTTCTCGCACATCAGCGCCAGGCCGCGTCACCCGAAGCAGGATGGCGAGGTCATCCAGGCGTTCAAAAAAACTTTCCGCGCACGCTCGCGGCCCACCTCGCGGGCGTGACGCACAAGAAGAAGATAGAGATCTGGTTCCAGGACGAAGCGCGCATAGGCCAGAAGAACGGCCTCGTGCGGCAATGGGCGCGGCGCGGCACGCGGCCGATCCAGCCCGCCGACCAGCGCTACGAGAGCGCCTACCTGTTCGGCGCCATCTGCCCGGCGCGCGGCGTCGGTGCGGCGCTGGCGCTGCCCTTTGCCGATACCGACGCCATGCAGCGGCACATCGACGAGATCGCCCTGCACGTCGCCCGAGGCGCGCATGCCGTCCTGCCGCTCGACCGCGCCGGATGGCACACAACCGGCAATCTGGTCTGGCCGAAGACCGTCACGCCGATCCTGCTGCCGTCACGCTCGCCGGAGCTCAATCCGGTCGAGCAGGTCTGGCAATATCTACGCGCCAACTACCTCTCCAACCGCGTCTTCGACGACTACGATGCCATCATTAATGCCGCATGCGACGCATGGCGAAAACTCATCGCCCAACCGCAGAAGATCACTTCAATCGGAATGCGATCATGGGCGCATGAAGGTCATTTGTGAAGGCCGTTGGTATTAGGGGAGCAGGTCACAGAGATGGGGTCAAAAGCGGCCAGGTCAATCGCCCCGGCCCTATGGCGTTTTTCACTACGCGACCTAAATCATGGAGCATCGCAATGCATCCGTCGCAGAACATCCCTGTGCGCCAGTGGCTACTAAATACTGTTCAAGGTGTTCATCGTGTGATGCATGCGCTTCAGCGAATTTGCTATGTGTTCGCGCCAGCGAGGGCCGACGTCCATTGCGGTGACATAGGCTCGGCGCAGGTCGTCGGGGCGGTCTTCGGCCATCGCCTCAACAAGAAACGCCGCCTGCTCCCGGTCCTTCGACGCTTTCAAGCTATCGGCACCATCGCGACGCCGATCAGCGATGATCAGCTTGTGGATCGCGTACCTCTCGGGGCGAGGTATCTGTACAAGGACGCCGGATCTATAGATGGCCGCTGCGTGGATCGGTTGGGCGATTAGAAAATTGAGGTAGTTCAGTGCCTGAGCGGTGACGCCTAGTGCGGGCAGTTCTCGAATGGTTTCCTCACCGAACGCTGGGGTGAGGAACTCGGCCAACTGGCCGCTACCGCCCTGCACCCAGCGCCACGTGCGCCCCAGGTCGAGCCCGGGCAGGGGGGCAAACTTGAGCGCCGAGAACGTCTCGGCCAGTCCTGGGTCGACCTGATCCTCCAGAGCGACACTGAGCTTCTCGAATTGGGCGATGTCGATGTCGCCGGTGTTCGCCATCCCGCTCAAGGGCAGGCGGATGCCAAGCTCACCTTCATAAAGGCGAAACGCATTTGTACCGACGATTGTGCCGCCTAGCCGAAATGTCCCCGCGTCTGCCATGGCAGACAGGATGGAGCCGGTCGCCCGGTCGGTTGGTGTTAGGCCCTCCGCCCGTAGCAGACGGACCAGCCGCGAGCGCTCAGCCTGCCGCTCCTTCGCTGTCGCATGCAGGGCCTCGATGCGGTCGATGCGTGCGCGGGTTTCGTCGCTGTCTTCGCCGATGTAGAAGAAACGCATCTCCGATCCGATGCGGCGTGCAGCGTACCAGTAAGCCTTGTCGCCGCGCTGTTTCAGGGTCGGTTTGCCCTCGACGCCCGACACAGCAGGGTCCTTCAGGAGCCGCACCAGATCGGTGTATGCGCTCATTGCGATGCTGCTGAGTGGGGTCATGCCTATCGCTTTCTGTTTTCGCTTGGCACGCTATGCCTATCAAAACTAAAAATTGCTAGGCATAATCAGAAAAGGTTGGCCAGTGTGAAGCGGCAAGTCAACCTTTATCCCGGAGCCGATTTCAACGACTGGTTTAGGTTCGAGGCTGTGTGAGAACTCCCTGTGGCTCGTCGCGCAGGCTACTGCCATGGCGCGCATTTGCTCCATTCACCCCGTTGTCGCTTTGAGGGTCGAGGCAACGCCGGCGACGGCGATAGCGCGCTTCATATTGTAGGCCAGGATCGCCAGGCTGGCTTCGGTGGAGACGTTCCTGAGGCCGCGCGTTCGGAAGTGGGCAGCGCCCACCCATCCTTTGATGGTGCCGAAGACGTGCTCGACCATGCAGCGGCGGACCGCCATGGCTGCGGGCATCGCTTGAAGTCTGCGCTCCGTGGCATCGAGCACGGCCTCGTGCTCCCATCGTCGTATGCGCTTTTCTTTGTCGGCCGTGCACAGAGGACGGGATGCGCAGGCACTGCAGGCTTTCTGGTTGAAGTACACGCTTATCAGCTAGCCGCCCTTAACCCTGGCAAAGCGCTTGTGGAGCTGCGCGCCGGCAGGGCAGCGGTAGGTGTCGGTCTCGGGCTCATGCACGAACACGGTCTTGTCCCAGAAGCCATGGGCCTGGGCTGGTGAGATACTCGGCTTGGGCACCATCGGGACAATGCCGGCTTCGGCGCAGGCGCGGATCTGCTCGCCCTCATAGTATCCACGATCGGCAAGGGCGATCATCTCGGTCTGTGCGGCCTTGGCCATCTCAAGCAGGTGCGAGCGGTCATGGCCTCGGTTCGTCACCTCATTGGCAACGACGATATGCTGCTTGGTATCGACGGCCGCCTGGACATTGTAGCCGACGACACCGCGATGGTCGCTCTCGGTCTCCATAGCGTGGGCGTCCGGATCGGTGAGCGATATCTGCTCATCGGGGGCGGCTTGCAGTTGCCGGCCAATCTCTTCGAGCTCGCCAAGCCGACCACGTAGCGACGCCAGTCGCTCGGTCAGGTGCTCGATGGGCGGCCTTGCAGCTCCTATTTCCGCATTGTCGGTCTCCTCAAGCTCGGCGAGATAGCGCGCGATGCTCTCCTCGACATGGGCCTTCCGGCGCGCCAGCTTGCCCTTGGTGTCGTTCCTCTCGTGCGTGTTCACCGCCCGCAGGCGTGACCCGTCGATCGCGACCATGCCGCCGACGACCAAACCAAGGGCGCAGCAGATGGAAACAAAGCGCTGATATGCGATCTGGATCGCACCGGCATTGTCGCGGCGGAAGTCGGCAATGGTCTTGAAGTCGGGCACCAGCTTGCCGGTCAGCCACATCAGCTCGATGTGGCGCCCAGCTTCGCGCTCAAGCTTCCGCCTAGATGTCAGCTGATGCAGGTACCCATAGACATAGAGCTTGAGCATCGTGCCCGGCGCGTAGCCGGGCCTGCCGGTCGATGCTGGCTGAACGCGGGCGAAGCCAAGCTCGGCCAGATCGAGTTCATCGACAAAGGCGTCGATCACTCGGACAGGGTTGTCGGGATCAACATAGTCATCAAGACGCGCCGGCAGAAAACTCGCCTGATTACGATCTGCAGCCTCGACAAAACGTCCCATCTGACACCTTCGAAGCAGTGCCCAATCATACCGTGATCAAGGGTTTTCACACAGCCTCGACCCCGAAGCGGCCGATCTCGTCCGCGCAGCTATCCTCACATCCGCAATTTCTCTTCCAATCTTGCCAGCAGGTTGGCGTGTTTGCGCGGGTTGGACTGCTTCAGCCTGCGAATATTCTCAAGCTTCCATCTCACGGCGGGCATGTGCTGCAGTGAGGGAAACGGCAGGAGGCTCCAGTCGGGTTCTCCAGCTTTCAGGCCGATGAGAAAATCCCGCTCCGTGCGTGTCAGGCTTTTGGGCAACTCCTCGAACAGCCAGATGCGGGTTTCCTCAAGTGCTTCCAGGCCGACTTCATCCCGCGTCATGCCGACGAAGTCATTGCGAAAGGTGGCCTCGAGCGGTTGCGGGTTCGGCATCAGGATTTCGTTGATGGGGCGATTGTGGGCGGCGACATAGGCGACGAATGTCTGGCGTATGTCGGTGGTCAGCCCTTCGTTCCGCCGCAGCAGCAGGCAATCGAACCAGTCGCGCGGGTGCTGGCGGTCCATCGCGGCGACAAGTTTGCTGCCATAGAGTTCCGCAGGCGCCAGGATCGGCAGCCTGAGGGTACGCTTGAATTCGTCCGCCGCCGATGCGCAGAGTTCGGCCGAGCGCGTGGGCAGCAGCGTGCCGCGGCCGACCGGGTTGACCTCAATCTTGATCTCGGAAAGACCCCGGCGCACAAACAGCTTGATATCGCCAGTGCCGGTCGATGCTCGCCGCCTGACTGCAAGTCCGTGCCGCTCCAACTCGGTCGCTGCCCGATCCAGTTCTTGGGATATGGCGCCGAGCGCTTCCTCGCGCGGTCGATTGCCATGAACATAGACCACGTCGATATCAACCGAGAGCCGGGGCATGTCGCGGTGAAAAAGATTGATGGCCGTGCCGCCCTTCATGGCGAAATCCTCACCCCGAAAAACGAGCGGCGCGACATCGAGCAGAAGCTGCACGGTCTCGAAATAGCGTTTCTCCACGGTCAGGTCCTGATCGTGCCGGTTGCGTGGCGGCGTACATAGGGCGTGGCCGATCCAGTGTGGATCCGGGTCATGTCGAGTTCCTCCATGATTGGGAGGGAGGCCTGTTTGGCGAGATTCAGGAAAAGCCGCACCGCCTTGACGCTGCGGCAGCTTTCCAGAAGCGGTTGCATCAGCGTCGCGCGCAGGCCGAACAGGCTTTCGACGAGGTGGGTGGCCTCTTCCAGCGTTTGATGTTGCGGAACTCCCCACAGCATTTCCAGCACGGCGCGTTCGGGTTCGGCAACCCGCAGACTCGCCATGTCGCGCCATGGCGCAACGCCAAGGGCATCATCGTTAAAAAGGTGACGCCGCCGTACTGTGAGGGGAAAATGCGCCTGCATCCATTCAGGCAGGCGGAACGGGCTTTGCGCGAAAAGTTCGGTATCGGGGCGATGGGCAAGATTGTGCTGGTAACCGTGCCAAGCGAGCGCTGTCTTGCCGCCGATATGGAAAGTGCCCGGCAAGGCCGCCAAGGAAAGGAGCAATTCCGGTTCATCTCCGGCGCGCAGGAACCAGCCGTGCCCGAGCCTGATGAGCCAACCCGCCTGAACGTAATGATAGGCAAGCTGCGCTGACACGCCCTGCTCGGCGAGCCAGGCCGCTGTCAGCGGCTGGCCCGGCCGGGCATGCGTCAGAACCTGTTTCAAAAGCCCATATTTTTCTAAAGTCATGCTATATATTTTGGCTGAAGTGTTGCAATGTCAAGGCGGCCTGTTTCAGACATACGCCGATTTATAAAGTGGAGTTTTATAATTCCTCTTTGGATGGGAACAATGAAGCCGTTCCACACCCCGGCGAGCTAGACAGTCAATGCGCGCTTCAGAGTCAGCTACTGGGCACACGCGGTACGCATACCTATGCCACCAGAAGCCGAGAGAACAATCGGAGCCTGTAGTGTATTTCCGGTAGGTGTATGGATTGGCGGTAGCGGTCCTCCGCTATCATCAATACAGTGTTGGTAGTTCGCCCGGTTTTCGGCGAGGCAGGTTGAGCAGTTCTGCCAGTGCCCCGTTGACGGTCAGGTCAAATTTTCCACGTCCTTTGCGCGGCATGACTTCGATGCTTGTGACAAGCGACCGAATGGCATTAACTGCTTCCCTGCGATCATCTTCGTTGGAGTGCAGCGCCTCTTGCAATTCGGCGATCCTGCGGCGATAAACCTCAATCGAAGCCGGATGCAATTCCACGATATCGCTTGCTTCGGAGATCGCGGCCAGATTGGAGGCAAGGCGCTCCTTTTCCGCCTCCATCTCGATCAGCCGCGACTTCATGCCCATCGTTGCAACACCATCGGCTATGGCGTCGATGATGTTCGCGATTTGCCTTTCGAGATTGGCAAGCCGCTTACCGATCTGCTGCCGATCATGTCGCATCCTCGCATTGAGGCGCTTCCTTTCGGCATGATACTCGGCGAGGAATTCGGCAACGGCATCGACTGAAAGTAGCCGCTGCTTGATGCCTTCTAATACACGACGTTCAAGGTGAGGCACGCGGACGGTGCGATTGTTTGTGCATGTCCCCCGTTCCCTATGCGCTGTGCAGGCGAGTTGGTTCTGGGACTTGACGGTGTAGGTGGCGCCACAACATCCGCACCGCACAAGGCCGGAGAACATGTGTTTCGGCCTTCTGCGCTTATGCAGCCGGGTTCCTCCGTAGAGCTGCTTACGTGCCTGGACGGCGTTCCACAGCTCGTCACTGACGATACGCAGGTGAGGAGCTTCCACCACTTGCCATTGTTCGGACGGGTTCCGGCGGGAGATGCGCTTGCCGGTCTCCGGGTCCTTTACCATCGGGACGCGATTGAAGACCAAGAGCCCGATATAGGCTTCGTTGTAGAGTATGCCGCTGCGACGTTTGAGGTTGCCGTTGATCGTTGAGGCTCCCCATTCCCGGCCGAATGGAGAGGGAATGCCATCACGGTTAAGGCCAGCAGCGATCGTCCGGGCGGAACATCCCGAGGCAAACTCCTGAAAGATGTGCCGGACTACACCAGCCTGTCCCTCATCCACTTCGCGGAGGCCTCGGATCGGCTCTCCTCGCTCGTCGAGCTTCTTGACTACACGATATCCGTAGGACAGACCTCCGGCGGAATAGCCGCTGATGACACGACCGGACTGGCCGCGTCTGATCTTGGCAGCCAGGTCCCGAAGGAAGAGAGCGTTCATCGTCCCTTTTAGGCCGACATGCAATTTGTCCACCGTTCCCTCCGACAAGGTAACGATGCGAACGCTGGCGAAGCGAAGCCGCTTGAACAGCGCAGCGATGTCTTCCTGGTCACGGGAGAGCCTGTCGAGGGCTTCGGCCAGAACCACGTCAAACCGCCCAACCTGAGCATCTGCCAGAAGCGTTTTTATCCCTGGTCGAAGGATCATGTTGGCACCGGAAATTGCGGCGCCGGTATAATTTTCTACGACCTGCCATCCCTCCCGCTCCGCGCGCTCACGGCATAGCCGCACTTGATCCCCAATCGAGGCTTCCCGCTGGTTGTCTGACGAATAGCGGGCATAAGGCGCAACGCGGGTCACGGCAGTCTCCGTTCGGTCACTCCTTGATAGCATCCCTCTGCATCGGCGGCACATCGGGTGCGCGGTCCAGAAGTCTCGTCAGATCGCCGCGCTTCGCCGTGCCTGCGCGGGCCTTGAGGAAATCGCTGGCAGTCTCCACCGCGCCGATCTTTTGCGCGACGGCCGAGACGATCCACTGATTGAGCGACACACCGTCTTCCATGGCAAGACGCGCCGCCGTCTCCTTGAGCGACTGCGGCAGTTGCAGCGGGTATTTGTAACGTTGGGTCTGCGTCATGTGTTCAGCCTCCTGACGATCTCTCCCGGCGTTGCAATGGTGACGCCCAGCTTGAGCGCCGGGCGGAAGTCCTTCACGTTATGCGTCACGATGGCCTCGGCTTCTCCGTTCAGAGCGGCCTCAAGTACCATCTCATCCGCGACATCGGACAACAAAGGCCGCGTCCGAAACGAGATATCGACGCCCTCGGACACGGCGGCGAGCGCACACATCACGGAAGCGACATCCTCCAGGCTATGGCCCGTCACTTTGCGGGTTTCTTCCCGGCTCAGCACCGCTTCATATTCTAGAAACAGCGCTGTCGAACAAAGCGGCGTCAGCAAGCCCCGGTCAACGAACCGCAACAGCAGATTGCTCGCTCCATTGCGACTGCGGAACGCCGCCACGATCACGTTGGTGTCCAGAACCAGCCTCATGGGAGATATTTTATAGACATCTCATAAGATGTCAATATTGCACATGTCGAATCCGGCCATGTGAGGTATCCCGCAGGAACGCGGATCGCGGTGTCATCTGTCGTTGCCGCCTGCTTCCGGTGGCACATTGTCATTGGCGGCGCGCATGGCCTTCTCGAAATCCTCACGCGCCATCCGCCTGCCGATCAGCCGGGCGATCGATAGCACCACCGCGTCCAGCCGTTCGGACACATCGGTCCCGCTTCCCGCCTCCTGCCCATCCGGCAGACGGTTATCATTCGCCGGCCTCTCTCTTCCGCAACCCTTTCCGTCACCGCCCATTGCCAGCCTCTTCCTCTGGCCGTCACCTGACAGGATCGGCAACCCAGCGGTTGATGTCGGATTCCCGCCAGCCAGCTCCGTTGGTGCTGATCTTGAGCTGGGCCGGAAACGTGCCCTCGGCGATCTTGCGGTAGATGGTGGATCGGGACAGGCGGGAGCGGGCAAGTACAGTGTTCAGGCGGACGATACGGTCTGGTTGACGCATGGATACGCTACCTCCTGCCGGTTGTTTCTGACGATTGCAGAGACCAGACAGAGTAACGATTAATCGTTGTGCAACAGATATTTAGCCCTGATAGGGCTACGGAGTAGAAACGGCGGCAAATAGGAAAGACTGCGCGATCCGGTTGCCCCGACTTCCATACAGGGGCCAGCCTATGACCGAACGCCGGTGCCTGATTCGATCTGCCCGAACTCACGTTGCAAGGGGAGCGCCACGCTACCAGCAAGCCTTACTTGCTTCCCAAAGCCTCACTGGACTTGAGCCGGTGTGGCGATAAATGTCCTTGAGGTCGCGCTCGGCGCGACGGGTAGTCCTATGGCGCATGCGTCAGGTCGGCACGCGCCTTGCGGATAATGTCCTCGATGGACTTGGAAGACAGCGGGCTGTCGAAGCCCTCGTCGATGGCTGCCTGGATCGCGGCGCGCTTGGCTTCCGGCGAGAGCGCATCAAACCGCGCGCGCTGCTCCGCTGTAGGGGGCAGCCCACGGATAGACGTCAATGCTGGTGGTCTCAATCTCGCTCATATAACAAGTATAGCGAAAATCCGTCTGAATTTACAAGGAAATCGCGAGTAACCTCGCTCCGGTCACGAAGCAACCGCCGCCTCGCGTGTGCGCAGGGTGCGCATGAACGTCCAGCGGTGCGCTCCAAAGGTGCGTGCCTCGCGCTGCTCGGTGTTACGGCGTTGTCGCATGCTCGAGGCTGATCCTCAGCCGCGCCCCCGTCGCCGCCGCATAGCGCTGCAGGGCCTTCATCGACGGGCTGACGCGGCCGCTTTCCAGCTTGGCGATATAGGACTGCGAGGTCTGCATCCTCCGGGCAACCTCTTCCTGGGTCATGTCCGCCTCGGCGCGGGCGCGGATCAGCGCCTCGGCAATCGAGAACTCTTCGGCCAGGGCTTCGTACTCGGCGCGCACGTCGGGGCGCTCCAGCAACGTCTTTTTCAGTTCATTCAGCTTCGTCATGTCACGTCCTCCGCCCGCTTCAAGGTGAGCTCAATCTCACGGCGCGGGGTCTTCTGCGTCTTCTTGGCAAACACCCGGACCACGACCACCCGCTTTGGCCTTGCCACCACATAAAGGGCGCGGGAGATCCCATCTCTGCCCTTCATCCGGATTTCCCAGAGCGGGCCTTCCAGATGCTTCACGTGGGGTTCGCGAACACGCTCCAGTCCCAGTGACTGGATCAACTCGCCAATTCACAGGAACTTGGCGATCTGATCGGCCGGAAGCGCTTCCAGCTCCGCATCGACCGTGGCGTTGAGCGTTTCAACAACCCACATGATCAATATATCAAATCTGACATGATTTTGCAATCATAACGACCTTCCCGCCGGTCGGCGGTCCCGTTCCGATAGAGCGGCAACACGACCGGGGACGACCATCCTACCGCACGTGGACCGGGTATGAATGTGCCGTTCCTTGACGTCTGCGAATGCGCTGTCGGGCGAGGATTTTAAGCGTGTTCCCATACGGTTAAGGCTAGCGGATTCGGCTGTTTGCCGCCAGTTGTTCAACACGAGACAACCGCCGCCTCGTGCCGCCGCAGAGTGCGCACGAGCGTTCATCGGGCCACGCCGAGGGTGCGGGCCGCCGCACTTGCCGACAATTCCTTTTGCCCGATCAGGTGACGCGCCTTGCGAATGTCGCGCTGGCTTAAGGCCGGAGGCCGGCCGATCCGCGCGCCGCGCTTGCGCGCGGCGGCCATTCCCTCGCGGGTGCGCTGCGACAATGTCCGCCGCTCGAACTCGGCCAGGGCCGAGATCATCGTGTAGACGAAGATGCCCGCAGGCGTGGACGTATCGATATTGAGATTGGCGATGCGGAAATGCACCCCGCGCGCCCGCAGCGCCTCGGCATGGGTGAGGGCATCGACCACCGAGCGGAAGGCCCGGTCGAGATCCCACACCACCAACGTGTCGCCGGGGGAGAGGCGCGCCAGCACCTTGTCGAGGACGGGCCGGCTGTGGCCGCAGGCGGAGACGGTCTCGATATGGAGCTCGTCGCAGAACTGGCGCAGGCCTTCGGCCTGGCGGTCTGGCGCTGCTCGGAGGTCGACACGCGGATGTATGCGATCTTTTTGTTCTTTTTCAATGGCTTGCTCCCTTCCTGCCTGTCACGAAACCGTCCCCTATTGCTCCTGCCTCCGTGTCCGGCGGGTGTGATCGGCCACGGGCACTCAAGGCCCTGATTTCTATAAAAGTATACCAAATTTTGGGCGTATTATTCAAATACTCACAAAACGGGACGATTTTGAGCAGTATTGGAGAAGTAGAAAGAAGCGTGAAAGCAGTTCTTTCCGGAATCCTGTTCTTCCTCGCGACTGGTGTTCATCCGGCCTATGCCATCGACATGACGGCGGGTGTCGTGCTCCGGGAAATGCCGAGCGACGAGTTCGTGGTCTATGTCGCGGGTATCGTTGAAGGGCTTGCCTATGCCCGCTTCAGGAAAGACAGCGTGGCGGCTGGCCGGAAGGTCGAAGACGGCATGCAGTGCATTCGCGATTGGTATCACAACAATCCTAAGAGAATCCTCAAGGTCGAGGAGGCGTTCCGCCAGCACGACAAATACCCGCCTTGGGTTGTTCTCGCCGCTATGGTCAAAAAGGAGTGCGGCGAATGATGCATCAGCCTGCCATCGGTGATCTCGATCGCGCCTTCCGCACAAGCGCCGATTTTGCCGCGCATTCGGCGGCGCACCAGTGAGCCCCCTCCTGCAGAGCGTGGCTCGATAGGAGCCGCGCGGCTTTCTGCTTCGTTTCCGGGGGCCTTCCGACCCCATCCGCCGTCAAGACCAGGTCCTTCGCTAAGCCTTCGGACACGGGCAGCGACCCCATCGCACTTTATCGGACTTTCTCGCATCATGGAGGGTGTGCCAGGCGGGCGCGGGCACCACGACCGGACGATGGCAGGATAAAAGGCCGCACAGTGCGCTTCGGTCGGGCGGTTGTTTTCATTGGGTTTTCTGGCGCGTTCCGCACCGTTCGGCTTGGTGGGACAACGTGTGGAAAGTCGCTACTACATTGAAGATGCTTGGATTTTCGCGCCGTGCGCTTGTTTGCCAACGATAGCATGGGGCCACTACTCCGCCTGAGGTAGCCCAGCTTGCCACGCGATCAAACGGGGTTGAAGACCGGCGCGGCCGTCACTATAGTAGGCAATATAACTACCCAATGGAGGCCGTTATGGAAGAGGCCGTGTCGGCTGCGGAGGCCAACCGCAAGTTCTCGTTCATCCTGCGCGGGGTGCGGGAGGGGCACAGCTATGTCGTGACCTCGCATGGTCGGGCCGTCGCGCGCATCGTGCCTGCCGATGAGATGACGAATGTAGAGGCTGGAGCGCGGGCCTCGCTGCTGGCCCGCCTTGAGCGGCAATCCGTCGTCAATGTCGGACGCTGGTCCCGCGATGAACTCTACGAGGACGAGGCGTGAGGCTCGCGCTCGACACCAATGTGCTCGCTTATGCGGAGGGAGTGAACGGGAGCGAGAAGCACGATGTCGCGCTCGACCTGGTGCGCCGCCTGCCGCAATCGGCCGTTGTGGTGCCGGTTCAGGTGTTAGGCGAATTGTTCAACGTCCTCGTTCGCAAGGCTGGTCGCTCGAAGCCCGAGGCGCGCGAGGCGCTGCTTGGCTGGCGCGACACGTTTCCGGTGGCCGCGACCTCTGCCGAGGTCATGTTGGCCGCCGCCGATCTTGCCGCGGATCATGGGCTCGGCATCTGGGATGCGGTGATCCTGTCGGTGGCGTCTCAATCGGGCTGCCGCTTGCTGCTGTCCGAGGATTTGCAGGACGGGTTCACTTGGGGCGGCGTGACGGTCGCCAACCCGTTCCAGCTTCAGCGGCACGCCCTGCTTGAGGCGCTACTGGAGCAACAGAATGAATAGGCGGATCGATGGTGTTGCGGAGCCTCTCGCGTACCACCTTGATTCGCGCGCTCGGCGAGGGCCATGTGCCTTGTGATCCGTCCGATTTTTAGCCGTTTCCGCGCCACGGCCGCATGCCGGGAATAATCGTTTGGCGTGGTAAAATCCTTGCCGTCTCATAGCCCTTCCCATGGCAGGAAGAGGGAGAGGCATGAAGGAAGACGGCAGGAAATGGCCGGGAAGAGAGAGGCTGGCGAATGACAATCATGCGCCGGACGGGCGGAATGCCGGGGGCGATACCGGTGCTTGCGAGCGGCTGGATGCGGTGGTGCTGTCCATTGCCCGGCTGATCGGCAGGCGCATGGCGCGCGAGGATTACGAGAAGGCCATGTGCGCAGCCAACGATAACAGCGAACCCGACAGGAAGGCCGATGCAGGGGAGGGCCAGTCAACTGCCGATGAAGATGAATAAGGCGGGCCGGATGCGGGTTTTGCGTTTGAACTCAGGCAGCCCATATGTTATCTAGAATGGTAATCTAGAAAGGAGCGCCGCTATGGGCCTCAGCATCAAGACCGAGGAAGCCGACAGGCTGGCGCGTGAGTTGTCCCGCCTGACCGGCGAGACCATGACCGATGCCATCACCAAGGCCATGCGCGAACGGCTGGAGCGGCTGCGTGCCGAGCGGGAGGCGCAGGGTGACTATACGGCCCGCGTACAGGCTTTCGTGCGCAAGCGTGCCCACCTGTTCGACCGTCGTCCCGTCACCAAGGAAGAATGGGATGAAGCCGTCGGAGACACGCCCGAGCAGTTGGGCTTTCCGAAATGATGGTGGTGGACAGTTCCGCCATCATAGCCATTCTGTTCGATGAGCCGGAAGGCCCCGATTGCACCAAGGTGCTTGAGGGTGCGCCTGCCCGGCTGATTTCTGCTGTCAACTATGTGGAGACGGGTACGGTTCTGGCTGGTCGGCTCACCGGGTCGAGGCGGTCGAAGGCTATCGGAATTCTGGACGAGTTTCTGACCACGCTGGGCATCGACATCGCCCCGGTCGATGATCGTCTGGCTCGCGCGGCAATGAAGGCGCGCATCGAATACGGCCAGGGGTTCGGCACGCGTGGCGGACTGAACTTTGGCGATTGCTTCTCCTACGCGCTGGCAAAACAGCATTCGGCCCCGTTGCTCTATATCGGCAACGATTTTGGCCTGACCGATATTTGCTCGGCGCTGGACGTTCCGAGTCCTAAGAAGCCGAAGAGGTAGATGGCCGGGAAAGGGAGCGCAAATCCCGGTAGAATTGAGAGAGGATCGGTAATGACCCGCGCAGCCCTTTACGCCCGCTATTCCTCCGACAACCAGAGCGAGGCGTCCATTGAGGACCAGTTTCGGCTGTGCCGCGAACGCGCTGGCCAGGAGCAGTGGCAGATCGTCGGTTCCTACGAGGATGCCGCGATATCGGGGGCGAGTACGATCCGACGGCCCGGTATCCAACGGCTCATGCGTGACGCTCAGCATGGTGAGTTCAACGTCCTGCTGGCCGAGGCGCTGGACCGGATCAGCCGCGATCAGCCGATGTCGCCACGCTCTACAAGCATTTGAAGTTTGCGGGCGTCACCATCGTGACACTGGCCGAGGGCGAAATCAGCGAGCCGCATGTTGGGCTGAAGGGCACGATGAATGCCCTGTTCCTCAAAGACCTCGCCATGAAGACCCATCGTGGCCTGCGCGGGCGGGTGGAGAAGGGCAAGGCAGGCGGTGGCCTCTGCTATGGCTACAGGGTGGTGAAGAAGCTGGACGGCAACGGCGAGCCGATCCGGGGCGACCGCGAGATCGTCCCCGAGGAGGCCGAGATCATCCGCCGTATCTTCCGCGAGTTTGCATCGGGCAAAAGCCCCAAGGCCATCGCCGTCGATCTGAACAAGGAGGGTATTCCGGGTCCCCTCGGTCGGGCATGGGGCGATACCAGCATCCGGGGTCACCGCACACGAGGAACCGGCATCGTCAACAACGAGCTTTACGCGGGCGTGCTGGTCTGGAATTGGCTGCACTCCGTGAAAGACCCCGCTACTGGCAAACGTGTTTCCCGCCCGAACCCGGAATCCGAGTGAATCAGGGCCGAGGTTCCGCATCTGCGGATCGTGGACGATACACTCTGGAATGCCGTGCGCGCGCGGCAGAAGCAGATCGCCGCGATCTTCGGCCCCAATCCCGCCAATACCCGCGAAGGCCGTATGAAGCGTCTGCACCGTGCGAACCGGCCCGTCTCTCTCCTTTCCGGCCTGCTCACCTGCGGTTGCTGCGGCGGCAGGGTCGGCATCATCCTGTCGGATCGCCTCGGCTGCCTGAACCATCACCGGCGCGGCACCTGCGCCAACAACCGCACCATCCTGCGCGAGAAGCTGGAGGCGCGGGTGCTGGCCGGATTGCAGGACAGGCTGGTATCCGCCGAGGCTATCGAGGAGGCCGTGCGCGCCTATGTCGAGGAAACCAATCGGCTGAATCACCAGCGCCGCGCCCAGCACGAAACCGACCGTCGCGCTCTGGCGAAGATCGAGCGCGCCATTGCCGGAATCATCTCGGCCATCGAGGACGGCATGTATCAGCCGTCGATGAACGCCCGGATGGATGAGTTGGAACGGCAGAAGTCCGAGATCGCTGTCCGCATGGCGGAAGCCCCTGCCGATGTGCCGGACGTGCATCCCAACTTCGCGGTCAACTACCGCCGCAATGTCGTGCGGTTCGCCGAAGTCCTGAACGATCCCGATGGTGGCAGGCAAGCAGCCGAGATATTGCGTTCCCTGATCGGCGAGGTGATCGTCACGCCCGACAAGAAGCGTGGCGAAGTCCACGCCGAGCTACGCGGCGAGTTGATGGGCATTCTCGGCGTTGCCACGGCCGAGGAAGGAAGGTCGCCGCAAATCTCTTTTACGACAGCGGTTGAAGCCAGCCCACGCAACTGACCGGAGGCCAGGGCCGTCAGGATCTCGGCGATCCGCCCATGATAGATATCCGCCTGCTTCAACGACCAGTGCTCGGCCGTATAGCGCCAGATCGCCTCAATGTTCGCACGGGCCTTCGGTCGCAGCCTTACTTCCTTGCCACTCTGCCGACTACCGCTTGTCGGTATGACGCTCATGCATCTGGGCAAGGAACGCCGCACTGTCGAACGGCTCTGCCTCTCCGCTGGCCTTGCCCTCCGCGAGTGCTTCGCGCAACGCCTTCAGCCTGATCTCCTGTTCCTCCAGCAAGCGAAGACCGGCCCGCACCACCTCGCTGGCGTTGCCATAGCGACCGCGCGCCACCTGAGCGGCGATGAATTGATTGAAATGCTCGCCTAGGGCGATGGACGTGTTCTTGCTCATCGCAATGCCTCCTGTTGATACCAATACATCACAACCGTTGGTACCTCTCAATCGCCTCGATATTGCCGGCTCTCTCCTGCCACCACCCATCTCCCGGGCCATACCTCCTTGGTGCCCCCCATCCTGGCCGCGCCGCCTGCGGCCTTTGCTGGCTGTCCTGGCAGGGGAGGAGCGCCCTTGCAACGGCATGCGCCGTCTTTCCGCTTCGCCCGCCCGCTCGCTTGCCGCTCCGCTCGCTCGGGGTGCAAGGGCGCGCCTCTCCCTGCCTCTCCGGACGCCGTCAGGCCGCAGTGGTCGCGGCCTCAACAGGCACAAGGAGAGAGATCATGGCCCGCATTCAGAAGTTCGATGTCCACCAGGAGATCACCAACCGCATCGTCGACGCGCTCGAGAGCGCCGGTGAGTTCAGCCTGCCCTGGATCAGGAACAAGGGCGGCTCAATGAAGCGCCCCGTCAACATCGCTTCCGGCAATCCCTACAATGGCGTCAACATCGTCTCGCTCTGGGTGGCGGCGCAGGTTCAGGACTATCCCTCGCATCTGTGGGGCACCTATCGCCAGTGGCAGGCGCGCGGCGCGCAGGTGCGTCGCGGCGAGAAGTCCTCGCTGGTGGTCTTCTACAAGACGCTGTCGGTCGAGGAGACCAACGAGCAGACCGGCGAGAGCGAGCAGGCCGAGCGCTTCATGGCCCGCGCCAGCTTCGTCTTCAACGCCGCCCAGGTCGAGGGGCTCGATCTTGCCAGCGAAGAACAGCCCTTGCCCGAAGCGCCCGTCTTCAATCCGATCGTCCGCGCCGAAGCCTTTGCCAAGGCAACCGGCGCCAGGATCGAGGAGGGCGGGGACCGTGCCTGCTATATCCCGTCCGCCGACATGATCTGCATGCCCGAGCGTCGCCGCTTCACCGGCACCGCCACCACCTCGCCGGCCGAGGGCTTCTATTCGACCCTGTGCCACGAGCTGGTTCACTGGTCCGGCGCGCCGAACCGCCTCGACCGCAATCTCGTCGGTCGGTTCAATGCCGAGAGCTACGCCATGGAGGAGCTTGTCGCCGAGCTTGGCGCGGCCTTCCTGTGCGGCGATCTCGGCATCACGCCGGAGCCCCGTGCCGACCACGCCCAGTATATCGCCCACTGGCTCAAGGTCCTCAAGGACGACAAGAAGGCCGTCTTCACCGCCGCCTCCAAAGCATCCGAGGCCGCCAACTGGCTGATCGCGCGGGAGGCGGAACAGGCTGCAGCGTAGCGTGATTACGAGGACGAAAGGCCGCCTCGGTCGCGTGCGTCCGGGGTAGTGTGGTATGAGTTGGCGAGGAAACTGACCCGTCGCGTTGCCGATCTCCATCGGCCAAACAATCTTTGAAAACCCTGCATCCGCGTTCGGGTCCTGTATTAGCCTTGAGGCCTCCATCGGGAGTAGGTGGTTTCCACTGGTGCGACCTCTTGCTTATGCCATTTTCTGCAGTGCGAGGTCGATCTGTGCAAGTGCACTGCGATTGAGTTCTGCGAGGAACGCGCGGCTTCTGCCGATCGGACATCTGCCTTTCGTCGGCAGCGCTCATGGGACGTGCAGCCACCGGCGGCTAAGCACTGTAGAAGCGAGTGGCCATGCCCCGAATGCGTACTAGCGCAGCAAGGCTGATCGAGCGTGCCGGCATGGCGGAAACCGGGTCGTCGCCACTTCCGCGCCGCGTCTCGATCAATTCGCCCTGAACGAGGCACCGCATGATCTTGGCCAGGGGATTGCGCGACAGCTGGAATTCCTCGGTAAACTCGGCCGGGGAAACAATGCGCGCTGGCTCCGGTCACTTGCATCGCCGAAGTCGGTGAAGAATGACGTTTTGGGGTATCGGCTCTGACTATTTAATAGGTTTGGCCTGCTTGCACGCCTGGCGCAAGTGGGGCTGTTTGACGGTGCTCGCGCACCTTCGCAAGGTGTCTCTGCGTGCTGCGCGGGTGCTGAAGCGCAAGCGGAAACAGTCATCGGAGTGATGACGCCTTTCGTGGCAAGGCCAGCCGCTCCGCTTTTGGCGGCACCATCCTCAGCGCTCAGCCAGCTTGACGGCGAGGCTTCAAAGCAGCTCGCGAGAGTGTTGAATGCCGTCACTCAGTGGGATGTGACCGCAACAGTTGGCCACATGACGTGGGGCTGATGCGGTCGGCGCTGGGCCATCGCCTTGCCGATCCTCAAGTGTTTAGCATCGATGGAGCGGTGGTCGATCGCTCGCCGCGGGGTTGATATGAGGAGGACGTGCGATCCGTGCTCTTCCTTGATGTGCTACAGAGATGCCCTCTTTGGCTAGGGACGTCCGGGTAGAGGCTGGCCATGAAGGCGCCTTCGGGTGTCTTTCGAACAGAGCACCATCCCTGCATATGTGGCTTTCGGCGTATATCCCGCGCCGAGGCGTTCAAGCCGCAGGACAGGAAATTTCCCCTGCCGGCATCACGGGGCCGTTGGCGGCCACCTTATGCCGGCATTCCGCGCGCCGCCTTGCTTCAAATTTCCTGTCTTGCGGCTCCTCCACGGTGTTGCGGCCCTTCGCTGACGCTGCGGGTGAACTGTTTCGGCTATGCGGTCTTTCCGCTCTCACCATCGCAGGGATGGGTCCTGCGAGGAGACATGAAAGGATCACCATCATGGCCATCGCTCTTGGAACGTTCACGAAGCAGAAGGACGGCAGTTTCTCCGGCACTTTGAAGACGCTCAACGTTGTCGCCAGCCTCATCATTGTCCCGGTCGCGAAAGCATCGACCAATGGCCCCGACTATCGCGTCTACGATGGCAACGGCCAGGGCTATGAGGTTGGCGCAGGCTGGAGCCAGGTCGCCAAGTCGAGTGGCGAGGCCTATCTGAGCCTGAAGCTCGCGGCTCCTGAGTTCGGCCCGAACTGGTTGCGCGCGCGCCTTGTCAAGGTCGACGCTCCGGCGGATGGAAGCATCAATTATCTGGTGCTTTGGGAGCCGCGCGAGTGCTGAGGCACTCATCCGCTTCCTGCCAGCATGGGCTGGCAGGAAGCTCACGTGCTGCTGTGGCAGTGCCGTCGGATTGCTGGCGCCGAGTGGGCCGGTCTTAGGAGCCTGGGATTGAGCGCTGGTGCAGCGGTTGGAAAGCTTTGCTGAAGGCAGAGGTCGTTTGGTGACGTCTTTCATCGTCCCGGCAGCTTACTGGCTTAAGCACCACCGTCTTTTCTGGTCGTCTGTCGGACAGGTGAGACTGGCGGCTTGATTGGTGACGTGTTGGTCGCAGCACATAGCGAACTCTGACGATCGACGCGATCGTCAGGGGGATCGTTTTCGGCACCGGCAAAATTCGATCCTGAGCACAGGTTCAGTGCTCTGACAGGCTCTGACCATTCACACGAACGATGAATGGAGCCAGAAGTGACGGATCACAATGCAAAAGCTGCTGCTGCGCGCAAGGGCTCGCCTTTCCTTTCCACGCGCGAGGCTGCGTTCTATCTCGGCCTATCCTACCGCACGCTGGAGAAAATGCGGCTGACAGACGCGGGGCCACGCTATCGCAAACATGGGCGTTTTGTTCGCTACCACATTGCCGATCTTGAGGCCTGGTCGCAAGGCGCGACCCCTTCCTGTGTGCTTGGGGAAGGAGAGGGCGAATGACACGGCCGTCATCTGCATTGCTTGCCACCACGGGTTCAGCAGTGATGTTGCTGAGCGTTTCGTTGCTGACAGGAGCTCGGCCTGTGTTGGTTTGGAATGTTTCCGCAAGTGCACCGACAGGACTTTATTCTGTCATTCCAGGCACACCACAACCTGGTGATTTTGCTCTCGTGAAGCTCCCTGGTTCCATGGCACAGCTGGCGGCCGAACGCGGTTATTTGCCAAATGGCGTTCCGCTTGTGAAGCGCGTTGTTGCAGGTGCTGGCGATCATGCTTGCGCCTTCGGGCGCGCAATCATCATCAATGGTGAGATGGTTGGGGAGCAGCGGATAGGCGATGAACGGGGACGTCGGTTGCCGCTTTGGGCGGGCTGCCGCAGCCTTTCTGAAAACGAGTTTTTCCTTCTGTCAAACACGTCCTTGCGATCTTTTGACAGCCGTTATTTTGGCCCTGTCCGGGACAAGGTTGTGATTGGCCGGTTGAGGCCACTGTGGGTGAGCAAGGGGAATGCGGGTTCCGCTGGGCAGCACAAGATTGGGCGAGGCGGCGAGACACAGAGCGTAGCGCTTGGCAGTCAGATCAAGGCATTGGTCTGCCGGTTTTTGAAGCTATTGGGCGGCGTTTTGACGCCAGCTGAGGCGGCATCTTTTGAGGGAGTCCGAGATCATCTTCAAGATGCGGCGGAGCGCTTCAAGCTTCCGGCGAGCTGGATCTGGGCTGTCATTCTGGCTGAAAGCAATGGTAATCCGGACGCGGTTTCGCCGAAGGGGGCCATAGGATTGATGCAGCTGATGCCTGGGACCTGGGCTGACGTGAGCGCGCAACACGATCTACCGGCCGATCCGTTTGATCCTCGCGCGAATATCATGGCCGGAACTGCTTATCTGTCGGCGATGTATAAGCGCTTTGGCTATCCGGGTTTGTTTGCGGCCTACAATGCCGGACCGGGTCGGTACCAGGATTTCCTAGAGGGCGGAAGACCGCTACCCGATGAGACAAAGGCCTATGTCGCGCGCATTGAAGCAACGCTGGCAAGGCTGGAAAATCCTGCTGTTGAAGGACGTGATCATGAAGAATTTTCTGGCGCGTTGAGCACGGATATTGCGTGCGGGCACAGTCTTTTTTTCCCTCTTTCGCGATCACATACGGAGGGAAAAAACCACGAGTCCTTTGGGTTGCAACGTCGGCCGTGCACGCGTGGCTGCCCCCCTGACAGGGTCACAAAGCAGGAACTTGGCATACTCGCCCGTCACATTTCAGGAGGGAAGGGGGGCAAAGGTGTTATTCGCAAGATAAAGCGAGTCGAGCTCACGCCTCTACTGGCAGGCAAGTAGCTGTTTCATTGACCTCTTTTGAGCCTTGGTTTGGTGCGAGTGGGTGGCGGTGAGGCGGCATTGTCTTTGTTGCAACGAACGTCCGCGCCGGGGTCGCCTTGGGGAAGGGGGCGGTACTTGATTGCAGGTGAGGCGGCGAGCGTGCTGGCAACTTGGCTGTGAGGCAGATCTAGATGTTCGTCGCGGGACGCACCCGCGCTCATCGTTCAGCCGAGCCGTCTGGTGGGGATCATTGGGCTGAGGATATTAGGTGAACTCACAGGCGGGTGGCCTGCTGCAGATGTCATGGACGCGGCGAGACGGTATGTCTTGGCACTGGTGAAAGGGGAACAGATCGACCAGCTCGATCTCAATGCCCTTACCGTTGTCACCCAGATTTTGCAGCTCCCGCGAGAGCCCGATCGGAAATTCGGTCCAGTTGACTGTTAACCCGTGCGCCAAGTTGACCTTTTGACCGGCCCCCGCTTTTGCTGCGTGGGGGGCAACGACGCTGTCGCGCTGCCCGCTCGCAGCCCGGCGGGGCCCGGGGATCCGGGCTTAGCCGCGACGGACGCTGCGACTGTCCCGGCTTAGGAGAAAGACCGCATCGACAGCGACTGGTGCGGCTCCCTTGAACTCGACAGGAGCACTTGCGTGCCTGGCCTTGCGCTTCTGACCCTGATCCTTGCGCTCGGTATGGGGGCGCCTCTGATGCCTCTGTTCTGTTGCGCAAGGTGTGCTTAGGGCGCTCCCGCTCATCCTGCCGCTGAGGGGTCTCGGCCTTAGCTGATTGGGGACAGCAAGAGAGATCTGGCCGAGGTGAGGGGGGCTGACTTTTCCACCGCCCCCGCAAAGTGCGCGGTCGAGAGGCCGGTTCGTCCAGCAGTTGGCGGACCCGATCAGGACAGGCTCCGGCAAGTGCCGGCGTATTGAGCGTATGTAAGGGACATACCTGATTTGCCGTTTTGGGTGGATGCTATCTGCAAAGGAGTAGCAGAGCATGCAGCCCAACAAACTGCTTGTCGGCCAGATCGCGATCGTTTTCGCGATAGTCTGTCTTGGTATCTGGGCGGCGACGCAATGGTGTGCGTCTATGCTGGGCCACCAAGCGCAGCTTGGCGGCGCTTGGTTCTTCCTGTTCGGCTGGCCGATATATGAACCCTGGAAGGTGTTTGAGTGGTGGTTTTTATTTGAGGCCTACGCACCGGATGTGTTCGACAAGGCTGGCATGCTTGCAGCTGCCAGTGGTGTGCTTGGATGCGGCGTGGCCATTGTGGGATCTTTGTGGCGGGCGCGCCAAAGCCAAGTGGTGACGACCTACGGTTCGTCGCGCTGGGCTGTGCAGCGAGAGATTCGCAAAGCGGGTCTGTTTGGCTCCGCGGGTGTCTTTCTGGGTTGGTTTGAGGGGCGCTATTTGCGCCATGACGGGCCTGAACATGTCATGGCTTTTGCACCGACACGGTCCGGCAAGGGCGTTGGTTTGGTGATCCCCACCTTGCTCAGTTGGACCGGGTCGGCGGTGATCCATGACATCAAGGGAGAGAACTGGCAGTTGACGTCTGGCTGGCGGTCCAAGTTTTCGCACTGTCTGTTGTTCAACCCAACGGATCCCAAGTCTGCTCGCTACAATCCCCTCTTGGAAGTGCGTAAGGGGCTTGATGAGGTCCGTGACGTTCAAAATATCGCTGATGTTCTGGTGGATCCGGAAGGTGCGTTGGAGCGGCGAAATCATTGGGAGAAGACCAGTCACGCATTGCTGGTAGGAGCAATCCTGCATGTGCTGTATGCCGAGGAGGAGAAGACCTTGGCTCGCGTTGCCAATTTTCTGTCTGATCCTCGTCGCTCTTTTGCGGCGACACTTTGGCGAATGATGGTGACAAACCACCTTGGCACGCCGGACAAGCCGAAAGTTCATCCAGTGGTGGCTTCTGCGGCACGCGAGGTGCTGAACAAGTCGGAGAACGAGCGATCCGGTGTCTTGTCGACGGCGATGTCATTTCTCGGGCTGTACCGAGATCCGACCATTGCCGCGGCAACATCTGCCTGTGATTGGCGTATCGCGGATCTGATGGATGCTGAGCATCCCATTTCACTCTATCTCGTTATTCCGCCCTCGGACATTTCCCGAACCAAACCGATGGTACGGCTGGTGTTGAACCAGATCGGGCGGCGGCTGACTGAGCGCCTGGAGGGGGATCCGCGCAAGAGCCGCAGACATCAGTTGATCATGATGCTCGATGAGTTTCCGGCGCTTGGGCGGCTTGATTTCTTCGAGACGGCTCTGGCTTTCATGGCTGGCTATGGCATCCGCGCCTATCTCATTGCCCAAAGCTTGAACCAGATCTCGAAGGCCTATGGGGAAAACAATGCGATCCTCGACAACTGTCATGTTCGCATCGCCTTTTCATCAAATGACGAGCGCACAGCCAAGCGCATATCTGACGCGCTTGGAACAGCGACAGAATTGCGGGCACAGCGCAACTATGCTGGGCATCGATTGGCGCCCTGGCTCTCCCATGTGATGGTCAGCCGTCAGGAGACCGCACGACCGTTGCTGACGCCTGGCGAGGTCATGCAGCTGCCATCGGAGGATGAACTGGTTCTGGTGTCTGGCCTGCCGCCGATCCGGGCAAAGAAGCTTCGCTATTACGAAGATCGGAATTTCGTAGGTCGGGTGTTGCCCGCTCCGCGTCTGTGTGGGAGCGAATATCAAGACCGGCCTGAGGCGCGGCCCGATGATTGGAGCGGCCTGGTCCGTGAGACGGATGATCGGCTGGTGGCCGATGAAGGCGAGCTTGGCGGGCAGGGGGAGAGTTTGAGTGAAGGAGCAGGAGTTCAGCGGCAGTATCCGCGTGTGGAGGAGCACGAGCCTGCACAGCGGGGCGAGGCCGAGCAACTGGCGCTTCCCGGGCTGGACTTGGACGAGGCCGATGTGGCGGCTAAAAAGCAGGCTGTTGAGCACGCTGGCGGACCTGCAAGAGTTTATGGCCTGAACGAGGCTTTGGGGCCCGAGAGAGATGTTCTCGATGGATTTTGAGGCTTTGGTTGGCCGGCACGGACGATCTGCTAGCAGGCCGTTGAAGACGTCACCCACGCTGGCAAACGAAGGAGGATTCCTCGCCTTTGTGGATGTAGATGTGCCCGACGAGGCGGCCGGCGGTTCCGAGGCTGGCCCATCCGCGGCCGGAGACTGGATCCCCATCGTCGGCTCCTTCGAAGCTGAGCTCGGCGGTGGCGACGCCGTCGCGGGACCCGTAGCGGACATCGAGGAGGCCGCGGACGGCGATGAAGGCGATCTCGCCGTCATCGGTGCCGGTGAAGGTGAGATGGGCCTCGCCGGCGATGTCGAGGACGTCGTCCGGGAACGTGTCCATCAGTGTGATCCGCCAGCGGCCGGCAAAGGCGCGGGTGAAGGCCGGGCGCCTGGCCATCAGGTCACCCTCGCCATGAGCTTGGGCAATCGGACGAGGTTGTAGGCTGTGGCGGCGAAGGTGAAGCCCCATCCGACATGGTCGACGCCGCGGACCATCGGCCGTTCCAGCCCGGCGACGGTCTTGATCCAACCGAAGCTCTCTTCGATGCGCTTGCGGATCCGTTGGCTGGCGGCATAGCCGGCGTGCCGCGTCGTCCGACCGTCGATGGCCGAGCGGCCCTTGGCCCGGGTGAGGTTGTGGGCGATGTGGGGGCGCACGTTCATGGACCGGCGCTCGTTCACGAAGTCGGCCGCGTCGTAGCCGCGGTCGGCGCCGAGAGTGATCGAGCGCGACCGATCGGCATGGGCTTCGATCATGGCCAGCGCCGCAACGCGTTCGGCGTGCCCCGACACGCGAGTCCCGCAGGCATCGATGAGGAGAGCGGAGTGGTTCTCCATCAGCGCATGGCTGAGGAAGGCAAGCTTGGCCTCCATGCCGGGCCCCTTGCGGTAGAGCCGGGCATCGGGATCGGTCGTCGAGGCGTGGGTCTCGTTCGAGCGCTTCTCGCTGCGGAAGTCGGCGTCGGCATTGCGGCCGCCGGGCGTCGGCGGATCGCCGGGGCCGGTGCCGTCCTCGGGCTTGAAGCTCTTCATCGAGGCCCAGGCTTCGATCAGCGTGCCGTCGACGCTGAAGTGCTCGCTGGACAGGAGCCGCTTCACGCGTGGCTGGGGGAGCAGGGCGGAGAGAAAGCGCGCCGCCTCATCGCCCTCGATCAGGCGGTCGCGGTTCTTGGAGAAGGTGGAGTGGTCCCAGACCGGATCGTCGACCCCGAGCCCGACGAACCAGCGGAACAGAAGGTCGAAGTCGAGCCGCTCCATCAACTGCCGTTCCGAGCGGATGGAATAGAAGGCCTGCAGCAGCATCGCCCTGAGCAGCCGTTCCGGCGGGATCAAGGGCCGCCCCATCCCGGAGTAGAGCGCCGAGAAGTCCGCCTGCAGAGCCGCAAGCGACTCGTTCGCAAGCTGCCGGATCGCCCGCAGCGGATGATCCGCCCGCACCCGCGCCTCCTAGTCCACGTAGCTGAACAGAGCTCCCGACGCCTCGTCCGAACCTCGCACCGCAATCCCTCCCTCATCAAGAAGGGGAGTGAATCTGACGCGGGCGGGCAGGCGAGCAACGTCTTCAACAGATGGGGTGATTGGGGTCTCGCCCGAGCCGAGGTAAGGGCGGCTGCTCCTGTCGAGATGTGAGAACGTGGTCGCTGTAGAGCGCCACAAGCATCAGGAGGAGCAGCCATGAAGTATTTTGCCGGACTGGACGTGTCTTTGGAAGAGACCGCGATCTGTGTTGCCGACGAGAACGGTCGGATTGTGAAGGAGGCTCGGGCGGCGAGCGAGCCGCAGGCGCTATCGGAAGCGTTGCGGACTATCGATTTGCCGCTGGAGCGCGTCGGGCTGGAGGCCTGTTCGCTGACGGCATGGCTTCACGACCATCTGCGCGACGATGGAGTGAACGCCATTTGCATCGAAAGCCGGCAGGCCAATGCGGCGATGAAGACGATGCCGAACAAGACCGATCGCAACGATGCCCGAGCTCTGGCGCAGATCATGCGCACGGGCTGGTATCGACAGGTGCATGTGAAAAGCCGGCAGTGCCGGCTCTGGCGTTCGCTGCTCGTCGCCCGCCGCACGGTGCTGAACGAGATGCGCAGCATCGAGAACGTGGTTCGCGCAATCCTGCGCGAGGCCGGCATCAAACTCGGCACGCTGTCGCGAACCGCTTTTGCCAGCCGCGTGCGCGAACTGGCGGATGCCGACGCCCAGGTAGCGGCAATGGTCGAGCCGCTTCTTGCGATCTTGGCGACGATGCTTGCGGAGTTCGTCCGCCTGACGAAGCAAGTTATCGACATTGTCCGCAAGGAAGACGTCTGCCGACGGCTGATGAGCGTTCCCGGCGTCGGCCCGATCACCGCGCTCACCTTCCGCGCCACCATCGATCGGCCGGACCGGTTCAGCCGCTCGCGAGCGGTGGGTGCGCACCTCGGCCTGACACCAGCGCGGTATCAGTCTGGCGAGACGGACATAGTGGGCAAGGTGAGCCGCTGCGGCGACGAACTCGCCCGCACCGCACTCTACGAAGCCGCGCATTCGTTGCTTGTGAGGTCAAAGAAATGGTCGAGCCTCAGAGCGTGGGGCATAGCCATCGCCAAGCGTCGCGGCATGGCGCGGGCCCGGATTGCAGTCGCCCGCAAGCTCGCTGTCATCCTGCACCGCATGTGGGCTGACGCAACCGAATTCCGCTACGGCAAGGAATCGGTCTCCGCCATGGTGGCCTGAACGAGGCGGCAACTGAAGGAGCAAGAACAACTACAGCTTCGCCCGCAAGGGCGATGCCGGATCGTTCCGTGGGAGCGATGGGCAAGGCGATCTCGTTAGCAGGTTAGATCCTGGGCAAGATCTCCCAAGGTCGTTCAACAGATTGAGACGCCGAGCCTTTCTGACCCCATCATGCGGCGGCCACGCACCGACCGCGAAGAGAAGCGCGTGACCCGCGGAGCGACATGATCCGGAAAACGAGCAGGAGGAGCTTGACCTCAACGACCCCAATCAGAGAAGCCTGCTAAAATTCAGCCTGGCCCGCTTTCCGCGCGAACGAGTCTGACGTGCGCCATTGCTGTGTGGTGTGGCGGCCGCGTGATCGGGGCGCTTTGGCTGTGGCATGTGTTGCGGCTGCGACCTGTCCTCATGCGACGGTTCACAAGCTGGGCATGCCGGCACTTTGCACGGGATGTTGGCAAGGCGAGGCCGCTCCTTGGGCGCATTGATGAGGAGGCTGTCAAAATCGGCAAAATGGGATGGCGGATTGATCAGTCGCGCTTCAGATTGACGACATTCTGTGTCTCGGATCCAGAGCTGCTGCGCAAAAGGTCATCTGCTTCTTTGAGCGCCATCGCGATCAGATAGACGAGGAATTCAAATCCTTCCTGAGCAGCTATGGTCTGGGCGGCCTTCAGGTTCTCAGTTGCGTAGTGGAGTTTTGTCCGGACGAGGATGGGTTCGGTGGTCATAGCCGCCTCCTGCTGCTGGTGAAGGGCCGAGGCCGTTCACGTGATTGGCTGTTGTCTTTCCACGTCTGGTCTGCCTTTTGCGATCGCCACGGCAAAAGCCAACCCCAGAATGAGCAAGGGGTAGAGGATGGCCACGCCCTGGACGATGACTAGAAGTCCGATGATCGCTGCGCCAGTTGCTGCGATGATCTTCTCACCCCATGATTTTGACAGCCGAAACAATGCGCAAGACGCAAGGCCATATAGGATAAAGAAATTCTGTCCTGCCAGCGCCAGCATAAAGTTCAGTTCAAATACCTTTAGTGCGTTGGCAGCGATAATTATCGAGATGATGATCGATGATGTGAGGACTGCAAGCCAAGGTGTTCCACCGGGACTGTGCTGCAGTTGGTGTGGCAGATAGCGCTCTCTGCTGAGGGAGTAAAGAAGGCGAGAGACGGCCCACAAGGCTCCGGCAAGATTTGCCAAGACGATGAGAGCGGCCAACAAGGCGGTTCCGAACAGGCCTGGGCGCCCAAACATGTTGAAGGCAATCCCACCGAATGCCGTTTCGAACCCGGTCTGGAAAGGGGCAGCTTGTGATATATAAGCTATTGAAAGATAGAGAAACACAACGATTGAAAACGTCAGATACATTGATATCGGGAAGTCCCGCTGAGGATTGCGAAACTCTTCGGAGGTGTTGGCTGCCATCTCCCAGCCGGTGAAGGCAAAGAAAATCATCATGAAAGGTGTGAGGGCCTGGGACAGATCCCAGTGTGAAGGAAAGACCTGTCCGGGCTGTGCGGTGGTCGTGTCCAGACGAAGAAGGCCGAAGACGACCAGTGTCGTGACGGCGAGCACGATGACGACGGCGAGGATCGCGTTTGTCTTCGATACCAGTTCGGAGGGAAACAGGTGGATGAGTGTGGCAAGTCCAAGCAGCAGGGTGGCTGCGGCTGCTGGATGAATGTCCACAATGAGCGCGAGATAGTGTCCTCCCGTCAGGGCGATGGAGGGCAATCCGAACACCACCGCCCCCAACAACAAGAAGGCTCCCGTGAGATAGCCGCGATTGCCGAAAGCCATGTGCGCATAGTGGGAGATACCTCCGGCATTGGGATAGCGTTTGCCGAGTATCACGAACACTGTGAGCAGTGGCAGTGATGTGCAAACACAGATGATCCATCCAAGGAAGGCGTGATTGCCGGCCAACTGGATAGCGAGGCCGGGTAGGGCAAGAACGCCGGCCCCCACGACGATATTGAGCATCAATGCCGTTCCACGGCCGACGGTCAGGGGGTGTTTGAGGCCGGACACTTGTGTTCTCCTGCTTGCCGATCACATCAGATTGCGAAGGCATGCCAGGCGATGAGGTAGAGCGCTCCTCCCTCCATCGCGACTGTGCCATGTGTTTTTCCTGCAGGCAGCGCGATGACGTCGCCGCGACGGCAGTAGCATTCTCCTTCGTCCCAGTAGAAACGAAGGCTTCCTTCAAGAACGATGATGGTTTCGTCGCTGTTGTGGTGATGCCAGACGTGCTCCTTTCCGGGGACATCGCGTTGGATGGTAAGTTTTCCCTGGTCGGGAAGGGTTCGCCGGATGATCCCGCCGATATTGGAGGGATCGACCCGCGATTTATGGAGAGGGTTGCTCATGCCTTTTCTGTCTCCGCTTTAACGGGATGGGATGAGTGTCGCAGGCTTTGGAAAGGGCAGACGGCTTTCGCGCTGGTTTCACCGAGGAAGTACTGCTGGTATTCGCGCACTGCCGGGTCGCCATAGCGTCCCAATGAGGGGGAGGGGGGGAGCAGATCGTAGCCGAGAAGGCGTCGACGGACGGCGTCGAATGCGTTCTGTGCTTTTTCTGCTGTAGGAAGAACGCGGTCGAACACCCAGCGGGGTTGGAACAGCAGCATCATGCCGGAAGAGCGACGGCTTTGCCGCAGGACGTGGGCTGGAGTATTGCAAGCCACAAAGACCGGTTCCCCTGCAAAGCAGAATTCCCATTTCGGATTGTCAAGATCGTGTGGGATCGCGCTGGGCCACTCCGCGATGTCCAGTACCGACAAGTCGGCGAGCAACGTCCAGAAGCGTTTTCGATAGGTTTCAAGCGGCTCGACCCGCCCCGGTTTGGACAAGACGACCAGCGTGGTGTGCGGGCCGAAGGATCGCGCATTCTTGATGTAGTCCGCAAGGATTGGTGCCAGCGACGTGGCTTTGATCGGGTCGAGAAAAGCAAATCGCAATTGGTTGGCGCGATAGCCACTGATCCCATAGATGCATGGAAACGGACGGGCGTCGCTTTCAAGCGTCGAGGCGAATTCCCGGAAAACCGGCAGGCGCCAATCATCCTCGTGAAAGCTGCGCAGGATTTCGGATTTTGCGAAATGCAAGTCGGTCATGGTCGAGCTCCAGCTTGTGAACCTCAAACCTTGTTAGGCATACAAAACGCCAATTCACAGAAAGCGATTTGACATCAGTCTAGCGAAATGCATGAATACTCTCGCCTTGGTTGCATTTTGACGTGAGGGCTCGCAATGGGTGACAAGGATGTTTTTGACAATGTACTTTCCCCGTTTGACCGAAGGCTGATCCAGCTGCTTTCCGAGGATGCGCGACGGTCCAATACCGAGTTGGCAGCACTTCTCGATGTGTCACGCATGACCGTGAAGAATCGTATTGATCGGCTTCTCGACCGGGGGGTGATCGAGCGCTTCACGATCACGCTTGCCGATGAGGGGCGGGGAAAGCAGAGCGGAGAATCTGCTTTCTTTCACATGAAGTTACGCCGCCCGTTCTGCAAGTTGGTTCATGACACGATACAGAATTGGCCTGAGCTCATCGGGGCATGGTCGATTGCGGGCGGGACAGACATGACCATTCTTGTCCAGGCGGCTGGCTATGATCGATTGGAAGAGATTAGAGATCGCCTGGCCAGACATCCTGAGGTTGAGATTGTCTGGACGGCGATGATTTTGCGGCAATGGACGCATAAGTCGTCCCGCAATCGTGACTATCACCCGAATGACGGACCTGACCGGTTGGACCTTCGCATGCGTGAGATTGGATCTCGCATCAGCGAGCTGAACGACGGTCTCGTTCAGGCGCCTTGATGGGCATGAGGGAGCAAGCGACAATGGATAAACATTATGTGATTTCAGTCTCGACAGAGATTAACCGACAAATGTTTGAAGGGGATATGGATGCGGCGCTGGTTCTGATCGGGGAGTATATGAGGGCAGCTGGGCTTACGGTTTCAATCCAGGCATTGTCGTCCCTTCCCGTCAGAGACGGATCTTTAAAATCGTCCGCCTTGCTTCCTTGACGTGAGTAGCTGGCGGTCGCAGCACCTTTTGCAATGCGTTTCGCTCGATTTTGCGGGCTGCACTTCCGTTCCGCGTGCCTCGGATTTTACCGAATGGTCGGGGGTGCTTGCCGCTTTTTGCATCTGCGGCTCGCGGTATGAAGACCATGGGTGCGCCCTGGCATGGGCTAAACCGCCGGTGTCCTGCGCAGTGTGGGTTGCTCGGACGAGCCTGTAGGGAGATGGGCAACAGTTCCGAACGGCTGCATGGGGTCGACTGGCGAAGTGAGAGGGCTTGCGCCGCTGGGGCCAATTGACTTCATGTGTGCTGGACGATCCCAATATCTGGACGGTCGGTTTCAATCTGTTTGGCAGCCGCGCAGCACAACATCGGGCGAGGCCTAGCATCGTTCGAAGGGATCATGATCTTGCCGCCTACAGATGGGCTGTGTGGTTGCTATGGGAAGGCAGAAGGTATGGAGCCGATCAGTCGGCACCGCGTAAGCATCCGAGGAGTCACGCGGCATCTTTACGCGCGGGTTAGGGGCAAATCGGTCTATGGTGATGAGGCGTGGTCCGCCGTTGAGCGCCTAGCGTAGTGGGCTGTCAGGTTTTCCGGCGTGATCTACGCGCCCATTTCGCGGCCAGGTTGTCAACGGCTCTGTTGAGGTCGGCGGAGGCGGCATTGTTCGGGTCGAAGTCTTTGGCGCCCCACCATTCGGCAAGCTCGGCGTGCCGCTCATGACTGGGGTCGGCAAGCGCCTCGCGGAACTCCTGATATCCCCAAGGGCCACCGACGTCCTCAGGCGGGCAGCGCCCCGTTGCCTCGATCAGCATCGGGTCCGCCAGTGCAACGACAGGGAACGTGCGCTCGATCTTGATGCTGTGCGTCCAGCCGTCGCCGAAGTCGTAGTGGTATTTGAAGGATTTCGCACCGGTGTCCTGGATTGCCGACAGGAGCGAGACTTTGCGCGCATCGAGCGGGCCATCTCCCGATTCCTGGTCAGGTAAACCAAAGCCAACGTCACGGATCTGGAACTCGTAGAGATGGGTATTGGTCCAGCCCATCGCGGCTTGCAACACCTCATGCAATCGGCTGAGCCTGATACGCCATGGCACGACAAGGCGCCGCATCACAGTCGGTTCGACGTGATCAAGGGTGACCTTCAGGCGAACCAGAGAACCCGCCATCGTCAGGCCGCCAGCATAAGGGTGGGACTTTCAGTCTGGCGCAGCCGTTTCCACTCCCAGGGGAGCAGTTCATGGAGACGGGAGAGCGGCAGCGTCGCGATGCGGGCGAGGACATCGGCAAGCCATGCTTTGGGATCCACATCATTCAACCGCGCGGTGATGATGAGCGTGAGCATGACGGCCGCCCGGTCGGCGCCACGATCGGAACCGGCAAAGAGCCAGGATTTCCTGCCGCAGGCCACGCCGCGCAACGCTCTTTCCGCCGCATTGTTCGTCATGCAAATCCTCCCGTCGTCGGCATAGCGGGCGAAGTCGACCCAACGCGTCAGCACGTAGTCGATCGGCTCCCTCACCGGCGATGAGCGCGAGAGGCTGACTCGTTCGGTGCGCAGCCATTCCTCCATACCGGCCAGCAACGGCTTTACTCTTTCCTGCCGGACGGTAAGCCGCTCGGTCGCGCTGAGGCTGTTGATCTCGCGCTCGATGGCGAACAGAGCGTCGATGCGCGTCACAGCCTCAAGCGCGAGCGGCGAGATCGGTTTGGCGCCTTTACCGCGCCGCGCATTGCGGGCGACATCTGCCAATTCGAAGAACTTTCGGCGCGCATGGGCGAAGCAGAAGGCAGGCGTCGCCGGCATCTGTTTCCTCGTTCGGTCGAAGAGCGGGTTGAAGCCACTGTAGCAATCAGCCTGAAGGATGCCGCTGAAGTCGGCCAGGTGTCTCTGCGAGTGCTCACCGCGCCGATCGCTGGAGGCGTAGAAGACCGCAGCCGGGGGCGCCGGTCCTGCAAACGGCTGATCATCGCGCACGTAGACCCATATGCGCCCGGTCGTGCATTTGCCCTTCGCCAGGATCGGGATCGTCGTATCGTCGCCATGCAGCCGCTCGGCCTCGAACACATAGCCCTCGATCAGGTCGAAGAGCGGCTTGAGGGAGAAGGTGACGTGGCCAACCTGGTCGGCCAGCGTCTGGGTCGACAGGGCAATGCCTTCGCATCTAAAACGTGTACTCTGTTGGTTCAGCGGGATGTGCTGTCCGAACTTGTCAAACACGATCGTCGCCAGAAGGTTCGGGCCGAGGAAGCCGCGCAGTGTAGCATGGAACGGCGCAGGCGGCTGGCTGATCGCCTCGCAATCCCGGCATATAAATTTCTCGCGCACCGTCTCGATCAGCTTGAAGCGGCGCGGCCTCTCCTCCAGTGTTCTGGTGATGTCTTCGCCGAGCTTCGACAGCCGCGAGCTACCGCAACACACGCAGGTCGCCGGGGCTTCGATGACGATGCGTTCGCGTTCGATGTCCTCCGGCCAGGGCTGACGTGCCGGTCGCTTGCGCGTGAAGGCGCGCACGGCCTGCGTTTTTACCGCAGCTTCCTCGTCGCCCCATTCATCCTCGGCAGCCGATGTGACGAGCTCTTCGAGCTGCAATTCCAACTGGTCGATCAGCAATTGCAGTTCCACGATCAGCGCTTCGGTGCTTACCAACCGCGCTTCCACCTGGAGCCGTGCCGCGCGTTCGGCCAGCAGCACCGCATGGGCACTAGCAAGGTCCGAGGGCAGGGAAACCGGTGTCGACGTCATGATGACATTCAACCAGATTTCCCAATAATCTCAATAGGTAAATGCAGTCAAACCCGTGTCGGACGCCAGGTTTCCTGCGGGTTTCGCCAGTCGATCCCGGAAAGCAAACAGGACAGCTGCGCCAGCGAGATCGTCACCGCGCCACCGTCAGCGGAAGGCCAGATAAACTTTCCTCGTTCCAATTTTTTCGTGAACAGACAGGCCCCTGGCCATCATGCCAGATCAATTTCATCAGATCGCCGCGGCGGCCCCTGAAGCAGAACAGATGACCGCCCAGAGGGTCATGCTTCAGCACTTCCTGCACACGCAGTGCCAGCGACGGGAACCCGCACCGCATATTCGTGTAGCCCGTCGCCAGCCAAACCCGAACGCCTGCCGGGATCGGGATCATCGCAGAGCCTCAAGATCCTGGATGATGCGCAGCAATGCATCGACGTCGACATCGCGGTCGACAATGACGCGACGCCCATTTGCGCTCAGCACCTCCATGCGCCCGCCCGCCGACAAACTTGGCAAGACAGGCGCCGGCACGGGCGACTCCGGCGCGACAAGTGCAGGCACGAAGCCATCAAAATCACCGTCGGCGAACCGACCTTCCCGATATGCGCGCCGCCACGTATTCAACGGTGAGCGAGAAAGCCCGTATTTGCGCGCCGTCGCTGACCCAAGTCGCGGAGCCGAATAGCTTTCCTCGACACTCCGCAGCCGCGCAGCATCCGTAAATTCGCGCCGCCGACCAAGCTCGATGATGTCTAACCGGCTCACATCTGGCCAGCAGTTGTCCCTATGTACGTCCATAAGGACAATCGGCCACAGTCAGGTCAATCCGACAAGGCGGCCCACGCCGGATGCGTACGGCAAAGCAGGGCGATGTTGAAGACTTCAAGCGGAGTCAGCCAGTATCGCTGTAGCTGATCATGCCATCAATGCAACCAACTGCGAGATGGCGCGCGGCGATTTCCGGCGCGGGGCTGTCGCCGCTGCTCTGCACAGGCCTATGCGGCACGACAGGCCCGTGCGGTTGTCCGGCGGGTCGTGAGGGCTGTCTGGAACGCCAACCTTTGCGCCGGCATTGGCCTGAGTTGGTCCAAGGTCTGAGTGCCTGGTGATCGGGTGGGGTTTTTCCGTTGGTTTTCAGGTGATTGCTTTGGCGTATCTCAGCGTAGATAAAGGGTATAAGAGAATTTCAGTAAATGCTCGAAGCTTTTCCCGGTTCAAAACAGGCTCCGGGAACAGGTTTCATGAAGCGTCGCCATACGATTTATCTGGACGATGAGGCGAGTTCTAAGCTCGAAAGATTGACGCGTAAGGCAGATGGCAGCAAGTCGTCGGCAGTTGCGCTGGCGATTCGTCATTTTTCTCATCCAAGCACAGCTCCGGTCGTCGATCCTGTGTTGCGAAGCCGGTTGGACCGGATGACACGCGACAATGGCCGCATTCGCCGTGACCTTGCCGTGCTGATGGAGGGGCTGGCCTTTTATGTCAGGCTTTATCTGACATTCAACGCTCATACGCCGATTCCGGACCAGGCTGGCAAGGCGGTGGCACAGGAGCGTTATCGCAAGTTTGTCGAGCAGGTGGCACGACAGCTGGCATCTGGAACGCAGTCTTTCGGTGTTCACGAGCCGACTGAGCCTGAGGCCGCCAGCAGTGGGACCGGTGCTGCGTCGCACCAGGAGGCTCGCCCGGCCCGCACCGGTGCGGGGGGAGACTGGTCATGAACCCGACGGCGGAAGAGCGACGTCGGACGATGTTGCGGACTGCGATCGGTTCGGCAATTGGTGAGGCTTTGAGGGATCCCTCCGTCATTGAAGTGATGGTCAATCCTGACGGCAGGCTGTGGCTTGACCGTTTGGGCGAGGGGCGCAGTGATGCGGGTATTTGCATTCACCCTTCCGAGACTGAACGCATCATTCGACTGGTTGCCTCTCATGTTCGCACAGAGGTGCATGCGGACAGTCCGATCATCAGCGCCGAGCTTCCCGCGCTTTCGGAAGGGTTTGGATCGGAAAGGTTTGAGGGGGTGTTGCCGCCGGTGTCACTGGGCCCGTGTTTTGCCATCCGCAAGCCGGCCCTGCGGATCTTCACGCTGGCAGATTATGTCGCCAGTCAGATCATGACACCGAGCCAGGCGGAGCTCCTTCGCCGAGCGGTGCGCGAGCGGAAGAACATTCTGGTCGCAGGAGGCACATCCAGCGGCAAGACAACGTTTGCCAATGCGTTATTGGCAGAGGTTGCCGGCTGCAACGAGCGGGTCATCCTGATTGAGGATACGCGCGAGTTGCAATGTGCTGCGCGCGATTGTGTGAGCTTGCGCACACGAGCAGGTGTTGCTCGTCTGTCGGATTTGATCCGCTCCACGCTGCGCCTTCGCCCTGACCGCATCATTGTTGGTGAAGTGCGAGGGGCCGAGGCTCTTGACATGCTCAAGGCCTGGAACACCGGCCATCCCGGCGGCATCGCCACGGTTCACGCCAACTCGGCCCGTTCAGCGCTGTTCCGGTTGGAACAACTGGTTGAGGAGAGCGTCACGGTCGCGCCGCGGCGGCTCATCGCCGAGGCGATTGATCTTGTTGTCTTCATGTCGGGCCGGGGGGCGGCGCGTTCGGTCGAGACCATTGCCGCGGTTTCGGGTGTCGACCCGACTGACGGCTATGTCATCGCCCCTCTCAGCCTTCCGCAATTGTCACCTTCCTGAAGAAAGGACTGTCCATGCGCAACAGCTTTACGCAGATCCGCGCCTTTGCGGTGGCCATCCGCAGGTCGCTCTTGTTCATCACAGCGTTTGCAACAGCAGGACCGGCCTGGGCCGCAGGGTCTGGCATGCCCTGGGAGGAGCCGCTTCAACGCATCCTGGAATCTGTGCAGGGGCCGGTCGCCAAGATCATTGCGGTGATCATCATCATTATCACCGGGCTGACGCTTGCCTTTGGCGAGACCGCTGGCGGCTTCCGCCGGTTGATCCAGATCGTCTTCGGTCTGTCGATCGCCTTCGCGGCAAGCTCTTTCTTCCTGTCCTTCTTTTCCTTTGGCGGCGGGGCGCTCCTGTGAGGGAGGCAGGACCTGGGATCGAGGGGTTCGAGGTGCCGGTACACCGGTCCTTGACCGAGCCGATCCTGCTTGGCGGTGCTCCGCGTTCGCTTGCCATTCTCAACGGCACATTGGCGGCGGCCATCGGCCTTGGATTGCAACAGTGGATTGCCGGTTTGCTGCTGTTTCTGGCTGGGCACACGCTCAGCGTTTTTGCCGGCAAGCGGGATCCGGACTTCATGATGGTGCTCTTGCGGCACCTCCGGCAGAAGGGGTGGTGGGGTTGCTGAAGCTTGGTGAATATCGAAACAAGGCGGATCGCTTGGCGGATCTGCTTCCCTGGGCGGCGCTTGTTGCTCCTGGCATCGTCCTCAACAAGGATGGTGGGTTTCAGCGCAGCTTCCGCTTTCGTGGTCCTGACCTTGAAAGCGCAACGGATGCGGAACTGCTTGGCACGTGTGCCCGTGCCAACAATGCGTTGAAGCGTCTGGGCTCGGGGTGGGCTCTGTTTTTCGAGGCTGAGCGGTGCGAAGCACAGGACTACCCGCTGTCCCGATTTCCCGATGCGGCTTCTTGGCTTGTTGACGAGGAGCGCCGCGCGGCGTTTGCGGAGGGGCGGCAGGGGCAGCATTTTGAAAACCGCTGCCATCTCACGCTGACCTACATGCCGCCGCCGGATGCGCAGGCGCGTGCAAGGAACACTCTGGTCGAGACGGGCGGCACGGCAACCCAGCGAGACTGGTGGCAGGAACTGGCCTGGTTTCGGGATGAGACCGAGCGGGTTCAGGACCTGCTGTCCGGGGTTTTGCCGGAGATCCGTGCCCTTGGCGATGCGGAGACCTTGACCTTTCTGCACGGAACGATCTCGACCCGTCGCTCGGTGGTCGCCCGGCCGGAGATTCCGATGTATCTCGACGCCGTGTTGGTGGATACGCCTCTGGCCGGCGGTCTGGAGCCGATGCTGGGTGAATGCCATTTGAGGACCCTGACGGTACTCGGTTTTCCCAACACGACGCGGCCCGGCATTTTGGACGCGTTGAACCATCAGGATTTCGCTTATCGCTGGGTGACGCGCTTCATTCCGCTGGACAAGGCGGCTGCGACAAAGCAGCTGACGCGGCTGCGTCGGCAATGGTTTGCAAAGCGCAAGTCGATCACATCGATTTTGCGCGAGGTATTGACCAACGAGCCTGCGCAACTGCTCGACAGCGATGCAAACAACAAAGCGTTTGATGCGGATGCGGCTTTGCAGGCGCTCGGCGGCGACCATGTTGGCTTTGGCTATCTCACCACGACGATCACCGTGTGGGACAGGGACCGTGAACGTGTCGAAGACAAGGTCCGTGCCGTCGAGCGGGTGATTGGCGGTCTTGGCTTCGTCTGTATTCGCGAGAGTGTCAATGCGGTGGAGGCCTGGCTGGGCAGTTTGCCGGGGCAGGTCTATGCCAATATTCGCCAGCCGCTGGTTCATACTTTGAACCTTGCTCATCTGATGCCGCTTTCGGCGGTCTGGGCCGGGCCTTCGGTCAATGCGCATCTGGGTGGGCCGGCGCTGTTGCATGCCGAGACGTCTGGCTCGACGCCGTTCCGCTTGTCCACGCATGTTGGCGATGTTGGTCACATGCTTGTCGTTGGACCAACGGGAGCAGGCAAGTCCGTTTTGCTCTCGCTGATGGCTCTTCAGTTTCGGCGATATCGCGAGGCTCAGGTCTATATTTTCGACAAGGGCGGATCGGCACGCGCTGCAGTGCTTGGCTGTGGTGGAGAGCATCATGCGCTTGGAGCGGCGCAGGACGAGGCGACCAACCCGCTGGCATTCCAGCCGCTGCGCGACATTGATGATCCCGCGACACGAAGCTGGGCGGCAGAATGGGTGAGTGCCTTGCTGGCGCATGAGCAGGTTGTGGTCACGCCAGAGGTGAAGGAGGCGGTCTGGTCGGCGCTGGGCAGTCTTTCGAGTGCGCCGGTCGAGGAGCGCACTTTGACCGGTCTGTCCATCCTGGTGCAGGCGCGCGGGATCAAGGCGGCGTTGCAACCTTACACGTTGGACGGCCCATTTGGTCGCTTGCTGGATGCAGCTGAGGACCGTCTGGCGCTTTCGGATGTGCAGTGTTTCGAGACCGAAGAACTGATGCATCAGCCTGGCGCGGTCCTGCCGGTTCTGACCTATCTCTTTCACCGGTTGGAGGCGCGGTTTGATGGCCGTCCGACCCTTCTTATTCTTGATGAGGCCTGGATCTACCTGGATGATCCGCTGTTTGCGTCTCGCATCCGAGAGTGGTTGAAGGTTCTCAGAAAACGCAATGTCGCGGTGGTATTTGCCACCCAGTCTCTGGCGGATGTGGCGGACAGTGCGGTTGCGCCGACGATCATTGAATCATGTCCGCAGCGCATTTTCCTGCCCAATGATCGGGCGATCGAACCGCAGGCCCGGGGCTTTTATGAGCGGTTCGGGCTCAACGCGCGGCAGATCGATCTGATCGCACAGGCAACTCCCAAGCGTCACTACTATCTGCAATCGCGGCGCGGCAACCGGCTGTTCGAGCTGGGGCTTGGTCCGCTCGCTTTGGCGCTCTGCGGTGCGTCTGATCCGGCGGCGCAGGCGCTTATGGACAGGCTCTTGGCCGAGCGTGCGCGGGACGAATTTCTCTCTGCCTTCTTGCAGGCGCAGGGCCTCGACTGGGCGGCTGAACTGGCCGCGCGCTTTTCCCCTCAACGAAAGGATGGAACGTCATGAGACAGGCATTCCTTGCAGGGCTTGCTGCGATCGCCCTTGTCTTGCCGCAGCCGGGGCACACGGCCTGGCCGGTATTCGACGCTTCGAGCTATGCGCAGAATGTGCTGCAGGCCGCGCGGGCTCTTGAACAGATCAACAATCAGATCCTGCAGCTCCAGAACCAGGCCAGCATGTTGCAGAACATGGCGCGCAATCTGGAGCGGCTGGATTTTTCTTCGCTTGGTCAGTTGCAGGGAGCTTTGACGCGGATCGACGGCTTGATGATCCAGGCTGAGGGTCTGAGCTTTGATCTGCAGCAGTTTGAGGGGCAATGGCAGCAAGCCTATCCCGACAGCTACCAGGCAGGGCTTGCTGCCAGCGATATGGCCAGCGCGGCGCGTGAGCGTTGGCAAAGTGCGATGAGTGCATTCCGTCAGACCCTGCGTTTGCAGGCCCAGATCGTGGAGAATGTGCGTGCGGACCAGGGCTTGCTCAGTGAGCTTGTGACGAGAAGTGAGGCGGCTGGCGGGGCGTTGCAGGCGAGTCAGGCTGCCAACCAGCTGATTGCGCTGACGGCCAAGCAGCAGATGCAGATCCAGACCCTGATGGCGGCGCAATATCGGGCTGAGGCGGAGGATGCGGCTCGCAAGGGGCAAGCGGAAGAAGCTGCCCGTGCGGCGACACGCCGGTTCCTCGGCTCCGGCAATGCCTATTCCGGCAAGTGACAGGTCGGGAGGCGAGGGTCGATGGAGGATCTTGGCATCATTGATCGCTTCATGGAGACGTTTGGCCACTATATCGACAGCGGCTTTGGGCTCCTGTCGGGTGATGTGGCGTTCCTGAGCTCGGTTTTGATTGGCCTTGATATCACGCTTGCCGGCCTTTTCTGGGCGCTGGGCGGGGAGGACAATGTCCTTGGGCGTCTTATCCGCAAGGTGCTGTATGTCGGGGTTTTTGCCTTCCTCCTCAACAATTTCCAGCGCCTTGCCGATATTGTGTATGGGTCGTTTGCCGGGCTGGGCCTCCAGGTGGCGCCAGGTGGATTAACCGCTGGTGATCTGCTGCGGCCAGGCAAGATTGCTGCGGCTGGATATGAGGCGGCCTATCCCTTGCTGGAGCAGGCGAGTGATCTGGTCGGTTTTCCGGAAATTTTCGGCAATGCGCTGACAGTCTTTGTGCTGTTGCTGGCCTGGTTCCTGTGCCTGTTCGCCTTTTTCGTTCTGGCGATCCAGCTGTTCATCACCGTCCTGGAGTTCAAGCTGACGACGCTTGCCGGTTTTGTGCTGGTGCCGTTTGCGCTGTGGAATCGATCGGCGTTTTTGGCCGAGCGCGTGCTTGGCAATGTCGTGTCCTCCGGCGTCAAGGTGATGGTGCTTGCTGTCATTGTCGGCATTGGCTCGACGCTGTTTGCCGGCTTTTCCGGCGCCTTGCAGGGGCGGGAGCCTGATCTTGCCGCGGCGATGTCGCAGGTGCTGGGTGCCTTGGCGTTGCTGGGTCTTGGCATATTCGGTCCGGGCATTGCGTCGGGATTGGTGGCGGGGGCGCCGCAACTTGGTGCTGGTTCCGCGGTTGGTTCGGCGGGGGCTGCTGCCGGTGCGGTTCTGTTGACGGGCGGGATGACGGCGGCAGGTCTGCGCCTTGGGGCGGGGGGCGGTTTGGCCGCCATTCGTGCTGGCACTGCGATGGGGTCGGCTGCGTCTTCGGCATATCAGCTGGGGCAGGTGACGTCGGGCAAGTCCGGCATGGCGGGCTCTGCGGCTGGACTTGGCGGCGTGGCGCGCGCTGCTGGCGGGGCGGTGGTTCAGGGTCTGCGCAATCAAGGCGGCCGTGCTGGCGCTGCCTTGCAAGCCAGCAGCCAGGCGGGGTTGCATTCTGCCTGGCGGGCGAGCGGAGGGGCACCGGCCGCGCCGGTTGCTGATGTGGGTGGAGCGATGCAGCCCGCCATGTCAGCCGGTCAAGGAGCGCCGAACTGGGCCAAGCGTCTGCGCTCAGAACAGTCTGCGCGTGCCCGCCGTCACTATACGGCTCAGGCGGTCAGGGACGGAGACCGCCCTGGCCACGGTGCCAATCCGACACTCACCAACAAGGATGATTGACCCATGCTTTTCAAGCGATCGATCGATCGATATGGCACGACGCCTGAGCCGGCAACGCCGTATCAGCGTGCAGGGCAGCTGTGGGACGAGCGTATTGGCTCAGCCCGTGTTCAGGCCCGGAACTGGCGTCTCATGGCCTTTGGCTGTCTGGTTCTGTCGGCCGGACTGAGTGGTGGCCTGTTGTGGCAGTCGCTGCAGAGCCGGGTGACACCCTATGTGATCGAGGTCGACAGGTTTGGCGAGGCGCGTGCCGTTGCCCCTGTTGCCCAGACCTATCACCCGAAGGATGCGCAGATTGCCTGGCATCTATCTCGTTTCATCACGCAAATCCGGTCCGTATCCACCGACCCGGTTCTGGTACGCCAGAATTGGCTGACGGCCTATGACTTCGTCGCGGACCGCGCCGCCTTGTTCCTCAATGATTATGCCCGGCAGCAGGATCCTTTCGCTCAGATCGGAACGCGCAGTGTCTCGGTTCAGGTAACGAGCGTGGTGCGTGCGTCCGATGCGTCCTTTCAGGTGAAGTGGGACGAGCGGGTGTTTGAGCGCGGCGCGCTCGCATCGACGTCGCGGTGGACAGCGATCCTGACCGTGTCGGTCCGGATCCCGCACACAGGCGAACAGCTGCGCAAGAACCCTCTTGGATTGTTTGTCACTGCCATTGATTGGTCGCGCGAGTTGGAGACGGGCGCGGCTCAACTGCCGAAGGAGGCTGAGCAATGAGAACATGCACATCGATAGTGATCCTGGCGACGTCGGTGCTGACGGTGTCGGCCTGCACGACCCAACGGGTGCCGCCGGAGATCAGCTATGACGCGGAGGATTTCACGGCAGCTGTTGTCGAGGCCGAGCCGGCGAGGCCGGTGAAGATCGTTGAGGTGCCGAAGGTTCTTCCGCTTCCTGGGCAACTGCAGCCCGAACCAGGCAAGGCCAGTGTGGACACGCGCAAGCCGACCAAGCGGGTGGAGGATGCCAACAAGGCAGCGACGCAGGAGCCGACCAAGCATGGCTATGTCAATGCCGTCCAGGTCTATCCTTATGCGTCCGGCGCGCTGTACCGGTTGTATGCTGCCCCTGAGCGGGTGAGCGACATCGCTCTGCAGCCGGGTGAAGAGCTTACATCCGTGTCGGCGGGGGATACGGTGCGATGGGTCATTGGTGATACGGTGAGCGGGACGGGAGCGTCGAAGCGGGTTCATGTCCTGGTCAAGCCGTTTGCTTCAGGTCTGACCACCAATCTTGTCATCACTACGGATCGTCGAACTTATCACTTGCAGTTGGACAGCACTGACAAGACGGCGATGGCGGCGATCTCCTGGACTTATCCGTCTGATCAGCTTCTGGCGTTGCGTGCCAAGAATGCTGCGGCTGAGGCGGCGGTGCCGGTAGCGTCGAATATTGCGCTCGATGAGATCCGGTTTCGCTATCGTTTGAGCGGTGACAGCCCTGCCTGGAGGCCGGTTCGTGTCTTTGACGATGGCCATAAGGTCTATATCGAGTTTCCTGGGCGCATCGATCAGGGGGAGGCGCCGCCATTGTTTGTGGTGGGCCACGATGGTGGAACGGAACTGGTCAACTATCGTATGCGCGGCCATTACTATGTGGTGGATCGGCTTTTCGCGGCGGCCGAGCTGAGGCTGGGGAGCAAGCCGCAGCAGGTGGTTCGCATCACTCGAACCGATGGACGCAAGCCGCGGTCTGCCGGTCTGGTCCCGCGTGGTGGCAGCCTTGGGAGGGGGACATGACACATCGTGCGATGTCCTCGCCAGGCCCGGCGGAGAAGAGCGAAGCGGGTGGCTTTGGACTGCGCGCCGCGCCTGGCCGGATTGTCCGTTTCAGACGTGGCGTGGTGATCGGGGGGGTGGCGCTAGGATCTGGAGCGTTGTTTCTGGTCACGATCCTGGCGTTGCAGGCACCGGTCCTGCGGATGCGACAGGAAGTGGAGCAGCTGTATCACGCCGACCCTGCAGCTCATCCCGATGGACTTGCGGCGCTGCCCGGCGACTATTCACAAGTCAGGCCGGGCACGCCGCGGCTGGGGCCGCCTTTGCCAGGTGATCTGGGTCGACCGATCGTCCAGCGGCGCAAGGAGCTTGGAATTGTGTCTGAGACCCAGGCGCAATCCCTTGAGGCTCAGCGGCTCGCCGAGCAGGCCCTTCAGGCGAGGGAGTCTGCGGTGTTCTTCCGGATCGAGAAGCGGCCATCTGCCGGCGGGAGAACAGAGGCGGCCGAGGGGCCGGGAGTGGTGCCGGTAGCGCTCCAGGGATCGGCGAGCGTTGACCGTCTGGTGCTGGATGTGGAGGCGGACCCGAACGCCCAGCAACGCAAGCTTGATTTCCTGGAGCAGGGGGACAGGAGAGGCATCTACAATCCTCATGCACTGCAGGAGCCGGTTTCGCCGTATCAGGTGATGGCGGGAAGCGTGATTTCTGCGAGTTTGGTCACGGGTATCAATTCGGACTTGCCGGGGCTTGTCGTCGCGCAAGTGACTGAAAATGTGTACGACACGGTCACGGGCCGCGTTCTGCTCATCCCGCAAGGAACGCGTCTTCTCGGGGCTTATGACGCCGTGGTGGCCTTTGGGCAGTCGCGTGCCTTGCTGGTATGGCAGAGGATTGTTTTGCCTGATGGATCATCGATCGAGGTCGACAATCTCCCGGCCACCGATGCTGCGGGCTATGCGGGGCTTTCAGACGAGGTTGATTATCACACATGGCGTCTGGTCAAGGGGATTGCGCTCGCCACAGTGCTTGGTGTGGGGACGGAGGTGAGTCTGGGAGGCGGGGAGAGTGATTTGGTCCGTGCTGTCCGGGAAGCTGCACAAACGAATGTCAATCGCGCGGGCCAGCGCATTACCGAAAAAAACCTCAACATCCAGCCAACCCTTACCATTCGCCCAGGTTGGCCATTGAAGGTGATCGTGCAACGAGATCTGGTCCTGCGGCCGTATCAAGGTGAGGGGAGGGGACGATGACCGATTTGAAACTGGCGCGTCTGCCGGATCGTACGCCTGCCAGGGTGACGATCTCGGTGACCCCGGAGCTGGGGCTTTTGCTTCGCGATTATGCGGAGCTCTATCACCGGACATATGGTCAGCAGGAGTCGGTTGCCGATCTCATCCCGTTCATGCTGGAGACGTTTCTTGAAGGGGATCGGGCTTTTGTCCGAGCGCGGCGACGCGGAGAGATTGGACGGTGATGTCAAGGTGCCGCGCCAGATGGTTTTGCTGATGGCGCACGACAGGCACGAGCGTCAGTGGCTTTTCGCTCGATCAGGAGGAATGCAAATGGGCTCGGGCATCTGATTGGCTACCGTCCCTGCCATTACAACCTGGCGAGGCCCCCTACGTCGGTTCTGACGTTTGGATCACTGTCAAAATTTCCAAGCATTCAGGCGCCAACCAGATATGCTTTCCCTAATATTCTGGATTTTCTGGTGAACTGGGCACGTGTCATTTGATTGTCACTTGCCTATGCCCGTGCCCGATGGTTCAGTTACGCGGTGAATATTCCCGCCCTGATTGCATATGGGCTGGTGGGGGACATGTTCGATGTCGGAAAATGGGCTAGGGGCTGAAGGGACGGTTGCGGCTTCAGTGGGCCGAGCGTCGGGCAGTGGCCAGACCAAGACGAGCGCTGTACGGAACATACGGGATCAAGCGGCCGCCACTGCGGATGGGGACGGCGGAAGGCCCGAAGGTTTCGATGCCAACCTTTCCAGTAAGGTCCGGGAGATCAATGCTGGCTTCGGTGAAATCGTCTCGCTGCTCGCGCGGGATCCGCGCCACCGACATATGTCCCTGGGCGATCTGGAATGGGCGGTGATGCCCCCCTTGCGGGCTGGGCAGTTTCTGACCATGCGAGGCAAGATCAAGGATCGCGATGATCTGAGCGTGCCATTGGCCGTTGCGCTTTGGGCAAAAGTGTCCCCGGAGGTCGACGCCAAGTTGGAGGCTCAGAGGGCAGCCGGGGTGTCGTTCCGCTTGGCTCCACATGAATGGACAAGTGGTGAAATTCCGTGGCTGTTGTTAACGGCAGGCGCAAACCAGTTTCGAATTAAACTGGCTGACCAACTAACTAAGACCCTTGGGTCGTCTTTACGCGGCATCGAACCTGGTGACGGCGGTGTGGATATCCCACAATAAGGTCCCCCATGCGATTTGCGTTCAATTTCCCGGTCCAGGTCCAAAATGATCGCGAAGCTAAATTTTTTAAAAATACTGAGTGCTGTGGCACTTCTGGCCTCATCCGGGTGCACGCAGGATGATCCGCGATTTCCTGCCTACTTTCGGTATGCTGTGGATGTGAAGGTCGACGGCGTGCCTGTCACCATCGAGCGAGTCGTGAAATGCACTGGCACCCGTTCGTGGGGCACGTCTGCAGCACCAGGGCGGTGGACTGGCCAGAGCTACGTCAATCCTCCCGCAATAGGTGCCAAGGTTCCCGGCGGTGATGCAGCCGTCTATGTCCGCGTGCCGTTGGCGTGTGCCTGGGCAGCCAGTCCTGAAGCTGCGCAGCAGCGGCCCCCACCTCTCGTCCCTGGTGACATCGTTCCGGTGCTATGGACCGACAATTGGCAGCGGCTGGAGCAGATCGAATACTATTCGACCCGTCCAAGTCTTGCGGGACAGGACAGTCATGTGGAGTTTGTTCGCGTTCAGCCGCTGGAACGGGTGGACAAAAAGGCATTCGAGATGTCTGAGGTGCGAGCCGCGAGGGAAAGTCCCGATCTGCGCCCCGTGGCCCGAGTTCGAGCGAAAGGACACGACGAACCCATCTCCGCCCCCTCGTGGCTGGACCCTGATCGACCTAAGACACCCGCACCCGGTATGACTTGCTTTGCCGCCCTATCCCTGGACCGTGACAACTGGGACCAATGGCCGGCGTTGAAGCCGTGGGTGGACAGCCTCCCAAATGATGGACGATTTTACGAAGTCCGCCCCGCGTTGGGAGACATCGCCACCAGCCTGAACTTTGAAGGAGGGTTCTTCGCTGCGCAAAGTCTGAACAGGACATCTTTGAGCGCAGAAGTCACCTCGGGAGAAGGCGCGCGACGGGCGCTTCAACTATATAACTCCATGCATCCCATAGTTCCGAGCAGAGGCGGTGCATATATCGACAAGTCAAGGCAAGGAATCTCAAGTTGCTCGTTTAATTTATGGTATTATGAAAGATCGTACGAGTATCATGTGAAAAAGCCAGTCGGCAGCCGAGAAAATAACGAGCATATTGAAATATACTCAGATGCGAAGAGGTTCGCATTGATGATTTCACCTGATAGAGAGTCAATAATACGTATTGTTCAGTTGGAGCCAATTTACTCTGACTCGGATGAGAGTGTTTCAATGAGGATTATCGGTTATGACTGACAATAAAAGCGTCTATGCGGTACTCTCCATGCAGGCCTATGATTTTTTTGACGCAGGCAAGGAGGTGAACTACCGAATCGAAAATTATGAAGGATATAGTTGGAATAAATCTCTTGATGCCCAATCAACTATTGGCTTAGACAGTAATAATCAGCCCATTGATTTGAACGGGTTTGGTGCAAGGACTTTTTCTTCCGGCAATGGTGGAGAGGTAGTAATTTCGTTCAGAGGGACAGATAATTGGTGGTCAGGAGACTTTGTCGCAAATGCTCAAATTGCTGCTGGTGACGTAGGTAATCAGTTATTGCATGCCGTTTCATATGTTGAGCGAGTAATTTCATCGGGTGTAAGCATTAATGATATTGTATTTACAGGTCACTCTTTAGGGGGTGGGCTAGCTAGTGCTATGTCTGCTCTATATGATAGGCCATCATACATATTTGACCCAGCGCCAATTAACCTAACTATGACCTTAGAGAGTGTATATGGGACGGCGCCAACTTTATATCAGACAGCCGTCGATGCGTTATCACATGTACCTTATTTGGGGGAGAGTGGAGTGCTGACAGCTGCAGCTGCAGCGGCCTTCACCGCCATTTTGACCGATGTTGCTCGATTGCTGACCCTTACGACTCAAGAGCCGTTGTTGATGGGAATGGCGGCAATCGATTGGGAGGCTATTGCTCCAACGTCGGTATATGGTGGTTCAACTCAAGGGGATCTTGGTTCTTCTATACCTGATATAGATTTTGAGACCGCGTCAGACGAGCAGTGGAGGGGTTACTTTAATGCATGGGATCAGTATCATCAGGATCTTCTGAGTAGGTATAACGAGTTACTTTCTACTGCAGAAGGACGGACGTCCGTGTGGGCGTTGGACGGCGAAGCCCTAACAAATTTAGCGCTTACGCTAGACGGAAGTTCTATCCCAGGTTGGGGAGGGGATTCTGTTGTCAGTATGCCTGAGACAGAGCTGGGCTCAGATCAGCTACATGAGATGGCGTTGCTTGCGCTCGTCTTAAGTCGTAGCTCCGACGAAGACAGGTCTATTACGAGCCTGACACAAGAAGGGTTGCCATTTCTATTAGATCATATATTTGATTCTGACCTAAGTAATTTTATTGACTATGAAGGTCGTTCAGATTGGTCAATATTTGCTCGCATTCTCATTGGAAGTGACGAGCGATATGCAGAATTTTACGACGAATACTTTCGTATATCAGAGTCTCCATTCGCTGAAGGTGGGCGAAACCCGTTTAGTGAGTATTTTATTCGTACTGGTTTGGTCGAGCTTGGCGAATTGATCCGTCAGGATTCGTCTACGGATTTCGAGCGGGATATTATTCCGAGTTTTTCAGGTTTGTTTGGAGAATCTGACGATTATATATATCAGCAGACATTTGATCTTTCCATCTATGAATCGCATGGCGATGTGGATACGCTTGATGAGTATATCTATGAAGAGATTGGCGTTGGCGATATATTTGCGGAATTTGCCAGTTACTATGGGCGTGATTTGTTTTTCTCGGCCGCTAACCCTAGCGGCAACAGCGGTTTTAACCTATATAATTCATTTTACGCTATAGCGTTCGCTCAGCGGGAGGGCGAGGTCCTCTCCATCGATATTGATGCGATTATGACCGCCGGGGGCAGCACTTTGACGACTGCTGTTCCTGGGTCTCCTGGACGTGGTGATCTGGGGTGGTTTGTTCTTGGAAGTGACATTGGACCGGAAATACACTCCGGCGCGATCTCCGAAACAATTCGAGGTTCTCAGCATTCTGATCTGATTTTCGCGCGTGGAGGAAACGATCTTATCGAAGGGCGTGGCGGAAACGATGTCATTGTCGCCGGAGACGGCGATGACGTGGTGGATGGAGGGGATGGTGATGACATCATCATTGGAGGGACTGGAGATGATGAGTTCAGAGGCAGCTTAGGAAGCGATCTATATTTTGGTGATAACGAGAATATGGGCAGGGTAGGTCATGATACGTTGACCTACGAAGAATTCGATCAAGGCGTCTCCGTTTTACTTCTTTCAAGATTTGTTGGTGCCAGCGGCGTTCAGATAAGCGGCCAAATGGATGTGGGCTTTTCCTATATTACATCCATAGATGGTTCTGCTTCGCGCGACGAAGTCTACTCGGTCGAAGAAATCAGGCTGACGGAACACGATGATGAGATTTCAGCACTCCCGACCCTTGATTTTGACCTTCTCGGAGAGGTCACCATTGATATGGGTGGTGCTGGCTCAGCAGGAGATCACCTCAATTTTTCTCAACATATAGAAGGTCTTAGGATCGTTGGGTCAATTCACGAAGGTGCGACTATCAACGAATCCGGCCTGCGGATCCGTGGCTTCGAGCGCCTGACGCTTACAAGTCATGATGATGAGGTTTCCCTATCGACACCGGGAACCGTGGAAATTTATCTGGGTGCCGGCAATGACATCGTCCATCGGGCTGGCTCGGGCTCTATCATTCATACTGGTCCGGGAGGGGCTGAGGACCGTGATATCGTACATTTCAATCAAAACACGCTCGTCACCGACGCTGATGGTTTTGATGATCTTTATATGTTTGGATTTATGAATGCGCGCGGACTTTATATTAGATCCTCCCTATCTGAGAGCGGCTTTGCCAGCGGAAACTTTGGGACAACTCGAGTAAGCTTCAATGAACAAGGCGATACGGTCGTAGGAACTGTACTCCACGGCAACGATGCGTCGTCGTTCATGTATTTTTCCAATGGCAATCGCGATCCCTTCGCTCCCACTTCCGATTTGCCGGCTGGCATTCGCGTCGCGGTTCGCGATGTGAGCGCAGTGCGGCTCTTCGACATTTCCAGTTCGGGAGCCAAGCTGTTCGGTCAGGGAACCATTTGGGAGCTACTGCCGATCGTCTTCAAGGAAGTGGTGAACGGAGCCTACTTTGGTGGGACCGACCCTCTGGTTCTCGACCTCGATGGAGACGGCTTGGAGCTTACGGCACTCGCTTCCAGCACGACGACGATGTTCGACATGGACGGCGATGGTTTTCTGGAGCGCACAGGTTGGGTGCACTCCGACGACGGCCTTTTGTCGCTGGATGTCAACGGCAATGGTGCCATCGACGACATTTCCGAACTGTTCGGTAGCGGCAGTACCTCCGGATTTGCCGAACTCGCCGACCATGATCTCAATGGCGATGGCGTCATAGACGCTGATGATGCCGTTTACTCCGATCTACGTGTCTGGCGTGACTTCAATCAGGACGGGGTAAGTTCCGAAAACGAGCTGTTCTCCCTCGAAGATCTCGGGATCGCATCCATCAGCCTCTCTGCCACGGCGGACGGGAGCTCTAACGCTCTCAATACGGTGGCACGAACGGGAACGTTCACGCGAACCGATGGGTCGACCGGCACGATCGGCGATGTCGAGTTTCGGATCGACAATTTCAACAGTAGCTATGGCGGTGATACGAGTGTCGCCCCTGGTCTGGTTGCTGGTCTTCCTAATCTGAAGGGACGGGGAACTCTTACCGACCTGCATGTGGCGTTGACACTGGAGGGAAGTGGTGGCGGCCTGGGTCAGGCACTGGCCACTGTCCTGCCGACACTCGATGTGCCTGATCTTGAGATTTTGCGAGAGCGCAGTTTCTCGATCCTCTCTGCTTGGACCGACGCGCCGCCCGCAATCACCACAACGCCTTCACCAGATGTGCCGATCCTCGTCTCCCGGGAAGGAGGCCTTGTCACCGTTCACGACTTCGCCATGCGAGCCGTTGTCGATGTGCCGTTGGAGGGAGGAGGCAGCGAAAGCCGTGTGGTCTGGCAGCTTGCGTCTGGCAGACCAGTGCTAGGTGGCAACGGCGAGGTGATCGAATATCCGAGTTTTGCGGACATCCTGGCATTGAGCTCCAGTCGACCAGGAGCTTCTTGGGAGACGCTCTCGGGGGCCGAGATTGATTTTCTGGAGCGCTATTTCGGCGAGGAGATTCCCCTCGAGCAGCTTAGGAACCTGAGGGGTACCGAGCTGGATGCTTTCGGCGAGTTCCTGACCACTGGCTACCAGGTGATGGATCAGCTTGCCCTGCGGCTTGCCGCGCAAAGTGGGCTTTCGGAGTTCTTCGTGGGACTCGAATTCGACGTCGAGAACGACGCCTTCGTCGCGACGACCAATCGAGAGTTGGTCCCGATGTTCGAGGCGATCTTCGAGGCAGCGCCAACCGATCCGTCAGCCGCGCAGGACTGGCTTGGGGCTTGGAACACGCTGGTCAACGCGTTCATCTCGGAATATGACCGCCCGGGAATTCGCGTGGCGAACCAGCCTTTCCTCTTCACGACGATCGTTGCTGCCTATGAGAATATTGGTCTGCCGGTCTCATTGGCGGAAGCAGCTGGCCTGTTCGGTATCCCGGCCGAAATTCTCGACCTCGGAGTTGGCCATCGCATAGGCTCGTCCGAGAGCACCATTTACTTCATGGGAGCGGGCAACGATACGATCGAAAGCGGCCAAGGGCACGATATCTTCGTGTTTGGTCAGAACTTCGGCAACGATGTGATCCTCGATCGCGAAACGGGGGCGGATTATTTCGATGTCATCCGCTTTGCTCACCTCAACCCCGAGGACATTACCGCCTATCGCGATGGGCTGGACCTCGTTCTGAACGTGAACGACAGTACGGATAGCGTCCGGATCGTGGGCCAGTTCCACGAGAAGGCCTACTCCTTGTTCGGAGGGCAGATACTCCCCTCTTACGGGATAGAAGAGATCGTTTTCGCCAATGGCAGTGTCTGGGATCTCGGTGACATTGCCCGGGAGGTATCGCACCCGCTTGCCAGCGACGACACGCTGATCGGCACCGATCATATCGATTTTCTCGATGGCGGTGCGGGCAACGATTATCTCAGTGGCGGAGATGCTCCTGATTTTTATTTCTTCGATGCCGGCTACGGCCATGACGTGATCAAAGAGAATATGACGAATATTCTCTCGGGAGAGGTCGACTCACTGATTTTGGGTGGTGGTCTTTCTTTGGATGGTGCGACGTTCGAGCGTGATGGCGACAGCGCGACGATCCGGATTCTGTTCGAGACTGGCGATAGTCTCGAAATCCGCGATCAGTTCAGGGCTGCCTATACGCTGATATTTGGCACTCAGTGGTTCGATCGTATCGAGTATTTCGAGTTCACCAACGCCGATGGAAACCGCGAGGGGATCACGTACGAAGGCCTGGCGCAACGCATCCTCGATCACTTCAGCACTGACGGAGATGATCAGATCTACGGATTCAGCCTGGAAGACAGGTTGGATGGTGGAGCTGGCAACGACTTCCTCAGCGGTGGCAACGAGAACGACACCTATGTGTACGGGCTCGGCTACGGGCATGATGTGATCCAGGAGTACCAGTCGGGATACAACGTTCTGTCTGGCCAGGATGATCGGGTTGTTTTCACCAGCGGTATTCTGCAAGAGAACGTTTCGTTCGACCGTACGCTCGATTCCGATGAACTGATCATCAGCTTTGCGGATGGCGGAACACTGACGATCCGGGATCAATTCAATGCCAACCCGCTGGGGCATCACTATTACCAAATCGAGAGTTTCGTGTTCTCCGACGGTGTGGTTCTGACGGCTGACGACATCCAGAATCTATTGCTGCAGTCTACGTCTGGCGACGATGTCTTGTATGGTTTCTTCCGCAATGACGTCCTTGACGGAGGTGCTGGTAACGACTTTCTCAATGGAGGCGATGGCGACGACACTTATGTGTTTGGCCTTGGCTATGGTCACGACATCATCTTCGATGAGACGACGTCAGTTTACTCCGGAGATCAGGACCGTCTGGTGTTCGGGCCGGGGATTGCTGCGGAGGATGTAAGTTGGTCGCGGCCGCTTGGAACGGACAATCTTGTTGGCACGCTGGCTGACGGCAGCACCGTGACGATCCGGGATCAGTTCCGAGCCAATGCGCTGGGTCATCGGTACAACGACATCGAGATCTTTGAGTTCGATGACGGAACCCGTCTGTCGATCGTTGAGATCCAGCAGATGTTGCTGCAGTCGACCGATCAGGGCGACCATCTGAGAGGGTTCTATTCGGCAGACATCCTCGATGGCGGTCTCGGCAATGATCGTCTCGAAGGCGGCAATGGGGGGGATACCTACATCTTCGGCCGTGGCTATGGTCAAGACGTCATCCACGACTTCCAATCATCGGTCTTCAGTGACGAGCCTGATCGGGTTCAATTTGGTGCAGGCATCGCTCCTGAGGATCTTGAGATCTCGCGTGGCGGGCCGAATGGTGATGACCTGATCATCACGATCATCGGAACAACAGACCGTCTCACGATCGAGCGTCAATTCGGGTCACGATTCCATGTGATCGAGGAGTTTGTCTTTGCCGATGGTACTGTCGGGACGGTGCAGGACGTTCTTGATCGCGTCAGTATCATCTCTGGCAATTCGGCCGATAATCAGCTGACAGGTTTCGATCAGGACGAGATCCTGATCGGCAATCTTGGAGACGACACTCTGCGGGGTGGGCAGGGCAATGATACCTATGTCTACAATCTCGGCGATGGTCACGACACGATCATCGAGCTGACCCGGCACGGGAATAGCGATCAGGTGCTCCTCGGAGACGGCATTGTACCTGGAGACGTGACGATCTCTCGTGTCTCGCCTTCCTCGAACGATCTCCGACTGACCTTTGTCGACGGCGGCACTATTTTGCTGGTGGGCCAGCTTCAAGCATCTCAGGGCCGTGGCATCGAGCAAGTTGTCTTTGCTGACGGCACGGTTTGGACTGCGGATGATCTTTCTCTCCTGGCCTTGGCAATCGAGCCGTCTGCCGACGATGAGACCTTGTTTGGCAGCAACAACGTCGACGACATCCTGATCGGCGGACTTGGCAATGATGTCTTGAACGGCCGTACCGGTAACGACACGTATATCTACAATCTCGGAGATGGCCACGACACGATCATCGAGGCGTCCTTCGCCGGGACAAGTGACCGTATCAAGCTCGGTGCAGGCATTGAAGTTGGCGATATTCGCGTTTCTCGGGTTGGCTCGGATCCTGACGATGCAATTCTCTATATTGGGAGCACCGGATCGATCACTCTCGATGAGCAGTTTGCTGGAGACCCACAGCGGGGCGTCGAGTTTCTGGAGTTCGATGACGGCACCATAGGGACGGCGGCGGATCTGCGCGCGCTGGTGCTTCAGGCGGCGATTTCGGATGGGGATGATTGGATCCTTGGATTCAAGAACCATGATGATGTTCTGAGAGGTGGACTTGGGAATGATGTCCTGTCCGGCCTGACGGGGAATGACATTTATCTTTACGACCGTGGCGATGGCGACGACGAGATCATCGAAGACAGTTTTGGGGGAACGGCGGACGAATTGCATTTGGGAAGCGGGATCACTGTCGCTGACATTTCAGTGCGGGCTCGCGATTCCAACAGCCGGCATGATCTGACGTTGCAGATTGATGGCGGCGGGTCGCTGTTGCTGCGCTCGCAGTTTTCGACGGCCCCCGGCGCCGGTATCGAGACCATTCGCTTCCATGACGGGACGGTCTGGACCAGGCAGGATCTGATGGAACTGACCCTCCAGCATGCGCAGTCGCAAGGGGATGATACCATCTATGCCTTCAACGACAGCGATGACGTTCTGACTGGTGGGCGTGGAAATGACTTGCTCCATGGTCAGTCTGGAAACGATACTTACCATTACAATGCAGGCGACGGCGACGACATCATCTATGAAGGTCGCTTTGAAGGCGACGCTGATCGACTGGTGCTGGGGGAGGGCATCCGAGTACAGGATGTGGCTGTGGCGCGGGCTGATGATAGTAGCACGGTGATCTTGTATTTTGCTGGAGGCGGTTCAGTCACGCTGCACCGGCAATTCTCCGGCGATCCAGAAAGCGGGATCGAGTTTGTCGAGTTCGGGGATGGGACGATCTGGTCCCGGGCCGATCTGCGAGAGCGGCTGATTGCCCAGAGCAGCACCGCATCCCACGACGTTCTTATTGGATTCAACGAAAGTGATGACGTGCTCGTAGGAGGGCGCGGAAACGACACGCTTCGTGGTCTCGATGGCAACGACAGCTATGTCTACGCTCTTGGAGACGGCGATGATGTCATCGACGAGCGTGTGGTCGAAGGTGAAGATGACCGTCTTTATCTAGGCGAAGGAATTTCGGCGGAGAGCGTCACGGTGGAGCGCTCAGTAGTCTCACCCAATCACGTCACGCTGCATTTTGCTGATGGCGGATCTGTACATCTCTTGCATCAATTTTCTGAAGTAAAAGAAGCCGGAATTGAGAATATCATCTTTGCTGATGGGGCTGTTTGGACTATAGCGGATTTGCAGGCGCGCTACCTGGCGACCGCACCTACGGACGGTGATGACACCGTTATCGGGTTCAAGACCGATGACGAGATCGTGGGCGGTCGCGGCGATGACACGCTGCGCGGTCTGCAAGGTAACGACACCTATCGCTACGAGCTTGGCGATGGCGATGACGTAATCATTGAGAACGGCTTTCAAGGAAGTGAGGATCGGCTGGTCTTCGGCGAAGGTATTGCCGTTTCGGATATCTCGTTTGCTCGCAGCGCAAATGATATCGACGATGTCATCCTTTTGGTGGCAGGCGGAGGCTCTATTCGTTTTGATGAGCAGTTTGCGATATTCAATCAGATTGGTATCGAGTTCATCGAGTTCAGCGACGGCACCGTGTGGGATCGCGAAACCCTGCGCGACCTGGTCCTTCAGCAGGCTTCCACGAATGGAAACGACGTCATCAACGGCTTTGATGACAATGGTGACACTCTGGTTGGTGGTCGAGGTGACGACATCCTGAACGGGCAGGATGGGTCGGACACCTATGTCTACAACCTTGGGGACGGCAGTGATACGATCATCGAGGCAAGCTTTGATGGTGTTGCGGATCGGCTTCTACTAGGGGCTGGAATTCTTGCCAGCGAAGTCACCTTGATGAAGGCAACGGCCGCGTCGACATCGTTGACCTTGGTTTTTGTGGATGGTGGATCCGTCACGCTGAGCAACCAACTTGCCTCTGGTTCGGAACGAGGTGTGGAAGAGATCGTCTTTGAGGACGGCACGGTCTGGACCAAGACCATGCTTGCGACGATGCCAGTCGAGATCAATCGGGCTCCCACGATTGCGGCGACGCTGCAGGCGCAAGAACTCCAGGAAGCTACCGCTTGGTCTTATGTTCTGCCAGCGGCCCTCTTCGAGGATGCGGATGGTGACGATCTCGTTCTCACCGCGTGTCGCGACGATGGTTCGCCTCTGCCTGAATGGATCACATTCGACGCAGCTGCTGGGAGATTTGCGGGCACACCTCCCGTCGGAGCTGCCGGCTCCCTTGCGCTTCGGGTGAGCGCCTTCGACGGTCTGGTTGCTACCAGCGTTGCCGTGAGCCTTACGGTGGAAGCTGCTCCTGTCACGGAGTGGATCGGCACCAACGGGAACGATGTCCATGTGATGGGCATCAACGAGCGTGTTGCTTACGGCCTTGACGGTGACGACCACATTACCGGAAACGCGTTTGATAACATTTTGCATGGAGGTGGAGGAAACGACGTTCTTCTTGGTGGTGATGGGGATGATCAGCTCTATGGCATGGATGGTGATGACATCCTTGATGGCGGATCTGGGACTAATCTTGCGATCTATGATGGGGCGCCGGGGGATTACACCTTCACCCGCAATGCGGATGGTTCGATCACGGTATCTGGCGCATCTGGCTCCGACCAACTGATCAGCATTCATGGATTGTGGTTCAATGGAACCTCGAGCCTGCATGCTGCTGAGGATCTTGCTCCGTCTCCTGGGGAAGTCGTTGCTGACTGGGTTGGAACCTCGGCAGGCGAAACCCACTGGATGACACCGAGCGAGTTTGTCGCTGATGGCCGCGAGGGAGATGATGACATCATCGGAAATGAGGGTACCTCGACCTTCCTGTGGCGCAAGGGTGACGGAAACGACTATTTCGGTGATGTGGGCGGAAGTGGGGATCAGGTCTACCTTCTTGACGTCTTGCCCTCTGATATCAGCCTGGGGGTTTCATCGGAATACAACACCCATATTGCCTTGACGGTCGGAGCGACCGGAGAGGTTATCACCTTGACTGACCAGCTGGCATTTGAGGCGAGCAGTCGGATCGAGGAGATCCGGTTTGCCGATGGAACGATCTGGAACACCTCCCATATCAGCCAGGCGGTTCTGGCCGCGCAACAGACATCGGGTGACGATGTCATTCTCGGCTTCGAGGATCATGCGGATACTTTCGTGTTTTCAGGAGCCGCCTTTGGGAATGACACGATCGCCAATTTCGAAGGCGGAGTTGGCGCCGGCGATGTTGTTGAACTGAGTGCATCGACATTTGCCGATCACACTGCGCTCTGGGCCGCCATGAGCGATGACGGAACGGACACGATAATCACGTTGGATGGTGGCAACAGCATTGTTCTGGCTGGGCTTACTGTTTCCGCCCTGCATCACGATGATTTTCAGTTCGTCTGAGACAGGTCTGTTGTCGTCCTGCATCAGAAGACGGATCAGGATCTTCTGATGCAGACCCATCTACTTCAGGGAGCAGGAATGGTTCTGCTGCTCCCGCCTAGATGTTTGGTCCCGGCGTCATCGCCTCTTCCAGTATCCGAGCCTTGGCTTCGTCCGACCAGCGACGGCGAGGGACAGCAGGGCTGACATCAAGACGGTCCGGCACCGCCTCGATGCGATATAGTTGATGATATAGACAGCGCTCGTCAGCGCATCGCGGCGAAGCTGTCATCGAGATATTGCGCGAGGGCGATACCTTGGGTTGTATCCCCCCCGCAAATTACAGCCGGCGAAGACGCTGAGCGAAGCCTGACCAAGTGTTAGGACCTGCCGATCGCTGGGGCCCTTTCCGGTATCATCGGGACGGGCCGAAGTTGCGACGAAGCGGGTCCTGCCGGGCAGGACTGAGTTTGGGATGTTCAAATTGATTAGGAGTGGTTCCTTGGTAAGCGCCAAGCGGACCCCACATGGCGGGCTTGGGCATGAGGGCGTAGAAACATGGAGTTTGCCGACAAATGTCGGTGTCAATTTCTGTGTCTGCGACTATGCGTGATGATAGAAGTTTCCATGTGCTCGAGGCGGTCCCGGATCGCCTGGAAGGTGCTCCGCGATGCGTTCGACGGGAGTGGTCCGAGGCTTTCAAGGTTCGGCTCGTGGCCGAGACATTGGTGCCGGGGACGAATGTCTCGGCGATCGCGCGGCGGGAAGGCAGTACCCCTCCGGTGAAGGCCGCCTTGCGGGCTGAGGGCGAACGTCGGAAGTCCTAGGGATAATCCTAGGAGTAGCCCTATGACGATGCCGCGAGTGGAGGTGATCACGTCGGTCGAGAGACGCCGCCGCTGGTCGCGTGAGGAGAAGGAGCGCCTGGTCGCGGCGTCGCTTGAGCCTGGCGTGTCGGTTTCGGAAGTCGCGCGATCGGCGGGCATTCACGTCAGCCAGCTCTTTCGATGGCGCAAGGAGCTGTGCGATCGGGTCGATACCGGTTCATCGCAATTGGTCCCGGTCGAGATCGTTCCTGCCGCTGCCATACCGCCCGCCGTTGAGGCGGCGGTGCCATCGGCGTCTCCCGGCCGCAGTCGCCGCAAGAGCGGCATCATCGAGATCGAGCTTGGCGGCGGGCGCCGTGTCCGTGTCGATCGCGACGTGGATGCCGAGGCGCTGCGGCGCGTGCTGGACGCGCTCGGGTCCCGATGATTCCGGTTCCGAGCGGCGTGCGGGTGTGGCTGGCGACTGGCCACACCGACATGAGGAAGGGCTTTCCGGGCCTGGCGCTGGTGGTGCAGGAGACGCTGAAGCGTGATCCGCACAATGGTCACCTGTTCGTCTTCCGCGGCCGCCGCGGCGATCGGATCAAGGTTCTGTGGCACGACGGCCAGGGCGCCTGCCTGTTCTCGAAGAAGCTCGAGCGCGGCCGCTTCATCTGGCCGTCGCCGGCCGACGGCGCGGTCACGATCACGCCGGCCCAACTCGGCTATCTGCTCGAAGGCATTGACTGGCGCATGCCGCAAAAGACCTGGCGGCCGACGGCGACAGGCTGACGATTTTGGCCTTGCACATGGTGGTGGATATGATTCCATCGCCCTGTGTCCACCGCTGAATCGCTCCCTTCCGACCTCGCCGCCGCCCACGCGATGATCCTCGCGGAGCGCGCCGCGCGCGTCGAGGCCGAAGCGCTTGCCGCCCGTGCGGCGGCGGCCAGCTCCGGGACCGAGGCGCTGATTGCAAGACTGAAGCTGGAGATCGAGAAGCTCAGGCGCGAGCTCTACGGCAGCCGCTCGGAGCGCAAGGCCAGGCTGCTCGAGCAGATGGAGTTGCAGCTCGAGGATCTGGAGGCGAACGCAACCGAAGACGAACTGGCGGCGGAGCACGCGTCGCGCGCCACGACGGTGAAGTCGTTCGAGCGTCGTCGTCCATCGCGCAAGCCGTTCCCGGAGCACCTGCCGCGCGAGCGCGTCGTGATCGCCGCTCCCGAGAGCTGCGCTTGCTGCGGCTCGACCAGGCTGTCGAAGCTGGGCGAGGACGTCACCGAGACGCTGGAGGTGATCCCGCGCCAGTGGAAGGTGATCCAGACGGTGCGCGAGAAGTTCTCGTGCCGGCAGTGCGAGGCGATCAGCCAGCCGCCGGCGCCGTTCCACGTGACGCCGCGCGGCTTCGCCGGCCCGAACCTGCTTGCCATGGTGCTGTTCGAGAAGTTCGGCCAGCACCAGCCGCTGAACCGGCAGAGTGAGCGCTATGCCCGCGAGGGCGTCGATCTGAGCCTGTCGACGCTGGCCGATCAGGTCGGCGCGTGCGCGGCGGTGCTGCGTCCGCTTCACGCCCTGATCGAAGACCATGTGCTGAAGGCAGAGCGGCTTCACGGCGACGACACCACGGTGCCGATCCTGGCGAAAGGCAAGACGACCACCGGCCGGGCCTGGGTCTATGTCCGCGACGATCGCCCCTTCGGCGGGGCATCACCACCGGCAGCCCTGTTCTACGCATCGCGCGACCGGTCGGGCGATCATCCCGAGCGGCACCTGAAGCAGTTCAACGGCATTCTGCAGGCCGATGCCTATGCCGGCTACAACGGGCTCTACCTCCCCGACCGGAAGCCCGGACCGGTGACGGAGGCGCTCTGCTGGAGCCATGCACGGCGCAAGTTCTTCGTGCTTGCCGACATCGCCGCCAATGCGCGTCGGGGAAAAACCGCGCCGCCGATCTCACCGATCGCCTTCGAGGCCGTCAAACGCATTGATCTGCTATTCGACATTGAGCGCGACATCAACGGACTGCCCACGGAGGAGCGCCTCGCCATCAGGTCGGAGCGGAGCGCGCCGCTGGTCGCCGAGTTGGAAGAGTGGATACGTGACGAGCGGGCCAAGCTGTCGCGTCACGCGCCCACCGCACAGGCTATAGACTACATGCTCAGGCGCTGGGAGGGGTTCAGCCGTTTCCTCGCAGACGGGCGCATCTGCCTGACCAACAATGCTGCCGAGCGGGCGCTGCGCGGTCTCGCCCTCGGCAGAAAGTCCTGGCTCTTCGCCGGTTCCGAACGAGGTGCCGAGCGTGCGGCCGTCATGTATACCCTCATCGGCACGGCAAAGCTCAACGATGTCGACCCGCAGGCTTGGCTCGCCGATGTGCTCGCCCGCATCGCCGATACGCCGCAGGGCCGGCTGAGTGATCTCTTGCCGTGGAACTGGACGGCGCAATCTGCAAGACTGGTGGCATGAGCCACGCCGATCGCATCGCCCGCATCATGATCCACCTCGATGACTGGCAACCCGCCATATGGCGGCGCGCCGAGGTGCCGCTGACGGCAACGCTCAAGGCCTTGCACGACGTCATCCAGGCGGCAATGCCGTTCGACGACTATCACCTGTTCGAGTTCCGCGCCGACGGAAAGCGCTACGCCATTCCCGATCCCGAATGGGACAGCCTGCGCGACAGAACCTACTCGGCGAAGACGACGCGGCTCGGAGCGCTGGTCGATCGCGGCATCACGCAACTGGCCTACACCTACGACTTCGGTGACGACTGGCGGCACACGATCACCATCGAGGCAATCGCCGACGCCGATCCCGCTGTCGAGTATCCCCACTACATCGACGGTGCCGGCCGCGCGCCACCCGAAGATGTCGGCGGCATCCCCGGCTTCGAATTGTTCCTCGACGCGATCACCAATTCCAAACACGAGCAGCATCGCGAACTCAAACGCTGGCACGGCCGCCCGTTCGATCCCGCACATGCTGCTGAAGACGAAATCCAGACCCGGATCAAAAAGCTCGCCAGACGCCGCGCTCTCGGCAAGGCCGGCTTCGAGAAAAGCCGCAGTCAGGCGCGCTGATGATCCGAGGCGGCTGCGGTCCTCGCCGGAGGCTTACGGAAGGCATCGCGCCGTCGCAGCTGTTCGGCTGGCGCCGCCAGGCGATCCGCAACGGAACCGTGACCCCGCCCGAGACTGAGGGAGGTCCGCGTTTCGTCGAGGTCGACACCGCCGGGTCTTCCATGATCGAGATCGTCCTGGAAGGTGCGGTGGTGCGCGTCGGGTCGGACGTGCCGGAAGCGCATTTGCGGCGGGTGATCCGGGCGCTGCGATCGGCATGATTCCGAGCGGCACGAAGGTGTTCCTGGCGAGCCACCCGGTCGACTTCCGCAAGGGGCCGGACGGCTTGATGGCGCTGGTTCGCGATGCTGGTGCCGATCCCTTCAACGGGGCTCTCTATGTCTTCCGCGCCAAGCGGGCCGACAGGATCAAGATCGTCTGGTGGGACGGCAGCGGACTTTGCCTCTTTGCCAAGCGACTGGAGAAGGCGCAGTTCTGCTGGCCGCGGATCGGTCACAGCCGGGTGCAACTCAATCAGGCGCAACTGCTGGCATTAGTCGACGGGCTGGACTGGAAAAGGGTTCGCCCGGTGCTGGTGAAGCGGCCGCAATCGGCCGGCTGAACACGCTGCGGCAGAGTGAATCAGCGGGCCGAATGAGCAGGCATTTTGCGGCAGAATATGCTTTGTTCGGCCATGTCCCCGGTTCCTGCAGATCTTCCCGATGACGTGGATGCACTCAAGGCGATGATCCTCGCCATGGCGCGGAAATCGGCTGCGGCCGACGCCGAGATCGCGGATCTGAAGGCGCGCAATGCGACTGCCGACGAGCGCATCGAGCGGCTGACGTCGATCATCAGGATGCTGGAGCGGGCGCGCTACGGCAAACGCTCCGAGAAGCTCAGGCTCGATCCGCTGAATGAGGAGCAACAGGCCTTCGTCTTCGACGAGATCGAAACCGGGCTTGCGGCGATCCAGGCGGAACAGGACAAGAGCAAGACCAGGGCCGAGCGTTCCCGGCCGCCGCGACTGCGCAAGGGCTTCGCGGCTCATCTGGAGCGGATCGAGGTGGTGATCGAGCCGGAGGTTCCGGCCGGCTGCGAAGGGCTCGAGAGGGTCAGAATCGGCGAGGACGTCAGCGAACGCCTCGACGTCACGCCGGCGAAGTTCCGGGTGATTGTCACGCGCCGGCCCAAATATGCCTATTGCGGCCGCGACGGCGTTATCCAGGCTCCGGCTCCGGCCTACCTGATCGAAGCCGGCATTGCGACCGAGGCACTTCTGGCGCAGATCGCTGTCGCCAAATATGCCGACGGACTGCCGCTCTATCGCCAGGAAGCCATCTATGCCCGCGACGGGGTCGAACTCGATCGCTCGCTGATGGCCCAGTGGATGGGCCGTATCGGCTTCGAACTCGGCCCCTTGGCCGACGCCATCCTTGCCCGCATCAAGCAGGGCGAGCGCATCTTCGCCGACGAGACGACGCTGCCGACCCTGGCCCCTGGATCGGGCAAGGTGAAGACCGCATGGCTGTGGGCTTATGCCCGCGACGACACGCCCTTCGGCGGAAGCGCGCCGCCGATGGTTGCCTACCGCTTCGAGGACAGCCGCGGCGGTGATTGCATCGCGCGTCACCTGGCAGGCTATCGCGGCATCCTGCAGGTTGACGGCTATGCCGCCTACAATCGGCTTGCCAAGGGCGAGGGCGCAAATGACGCTGTCATGCTCGCGGGGTGCTGGAGCCATGTCCGCCGGAAGTTCTTCGAGCTTCATGCCAATGAGAGTTCGCCCTTTGCCACGCGCACGGTCGAGGCCATGGCGCCGCTCTGGCAGATCGAAGAGGACATACGCGGACAAGGGGCCGACCAGCGCTGCGCGGTCCGCCAGGAACGTTCGCTCGCCATCGTGCACGATCTCTTCGCAGCCTGGGAACGCGAGTTGCCCCGCCTGTCGGGGAAATCGAAGCTTGCCGAGGCGATCCGCTATGCCATCGGTCGCCGAACGGCGCTGGAGCGCTTCATCGCCGACGGACGCATCGAGATCGACTCCAACATCGTCGAGCGGACAATCCGCCCGATGGCGAGTGCTGAGTCATTATGCCCCTCTTCTTCAACTATCTGGAAACATTCGCATTTGCTTCTGGTCGCCTCCGTGACACGGACGCCCGTTCCGCCTGAGGGTCTTCAGGACGGGGTCGGATTCGAGA
>NZ_FYAW01000048.1:0-10724 GCF_900185735.1 Stappia sp. P2PMeth1
TGCGCCACCTTTCCGGCCGTTCGACTGCCGCTTGCGGCGTCCCGAAAGCCGACATTGCTCACGGCGTAGCCAAGCGCAAGCCGATTACTTCGGCGTATATGTTCGAATCCCACCCGGTCCGCCACTTCAGTCCCTGAGTGGGCACTGAGTTTACGCCACTTCCCGCTACAAGCGTCTGAAGCAGCCGGGACTTCGATCCCATGATACGAACCTCGCCCTCTGCGACCTCGACGCGCTGCGCGAGCGCGCGTAGGTGGTCGCGGCGATAGCCGCCACCGTCCAGCCGGATACGCTCGCGGGCGGTCGTGGCGAACTTGCGCAGCATCTGCGGCGTCACGGCCTTCTGGCCTGAGTTTTGAAGCATGGCCTGCGCCCGCTCGGCGTCGGCCTTGGCCTGATCGCGGATGGCCTTGAGGCCGTCGATGCGGTCTTTCAGCGCCGGGTCGTCCAGATCGGCCACGCCCGCCTCGATGGCGTCATAGAGCCGCTTGAGGCGCAGTTCCGATTCGGCGGCACGCTTGATCAATTCGGCGATATGCTCGCGGCGGCGCTCGGCATGTTCTTCCCTGCGGTCGAGTGCAGCGGCAAGCACGGTTTCCAGCCGCTCGGGCTGAAGTAGCTGTTTCTCAAGGTGATTGACGACCAGATCGTCCAGCTTCTCCATCGGCACGGCCATGCCCTCGCAGGCGGTCGGCCCCTGCCGGGCTTTCATCGAGCAAGCATAATAGCGATAGCGCCCGCCCTTGCCGGTGCGGATGGTCATGGCCCCGCCGCACTTGGCACAATGGATCAGCCCGGTCAGCATGGTCGGGCCGCTGATGACGCGGGCAGGCATCACCTTGGGATTGCGGGCCTTGAGCAGCTTCTGAACAGTGTCGAACGTCTCCTTGTCGATAATCGGCGGGACAGGAACCGTCACGATCTCACTGACCGGCTTCAATTCCTTGGTCTTGCTGCGCTTGTTGAACTCATGCTCGCCCATATAGGTGCGGCGGGTCAGGATACGGTGGACCTGACCGATGCCCCAGCGTCCGCCGTCTCGGGTGAAGATGCGGCGGCTGTTGAGATAGGAGACGATGTTCTTGACGCCCATCTGGCCGGTGGTGCCGTCGCCCTCCAAGGCAAGCCGATAGATCAGCCGCACCGTGTCGGCGTGCAGCGGGTCGATTTCCAGCTTCTTCTTGGTCTTGGCTCCCCGCTGCTCGGCGGCGACGGTGCGATAGCCGATAGGAGGAAGCGAGCCATTCCAGAAGCCTTGCCGCGCGTTCTCCTTCAAGGCCCGCATGACGTGCTTGGCGTTTTCCTTGGACTGGTATTCATCGAACAGCGCCATGATCTGCCGCATCATGACGTGCATGGGGTCATCCCCCATTTCCTGTGTGATCGAAACCAGCTTCACGCCGTTCTTCGCCAGCTTACGGACATAGAATTCAAGCTCGAAGTGATCGCGGAAGAACCGGCTGAACGAATGGACCACCACCACATCGAAGGGCGCGGGCTTGCTTGTCCCCGCCTCGATCATGCGCAGGAACTCGGGGCGGCGGTCGTTGGTCGCCGACGCGCCGGGTTCGATGAAGGTTTCGACCAGTTGCAGGCCGCGCGCCTCGCAATAGGCTTCACCCTGCCGCTTCTGATCGGGGATGGAAACATCATGCTCGGCCTGCCGCGCCGTCGAAACGCGCAGGTAGAGGGCAGCGCGTAGCGGCACGGTGGAAGCGGTCATGGTGATGTCTCCTTTCAAACCCGGTCGAACGAACGGGAGGCCGCTATTCAGCGGCCTCCCTGATCGTCCCGACGATCCATTCATTAAGGCTCTTGCCCGATGCTGCTGCGGCAATGACTGCGGCGGCATGGTCGTCAGGGGTGAGGCGGACATTGAACTTGCCGGAGAACTTCCGGCGCGGCTCGATGCCCTTCTCCCGGCACATTTCCAGATAGACGGCCAACGACTTGCGGCCTTCCTCGATCAGATCGTGGACGCTCTCGGCATAGAAGTCGGCCCCACCATTGAGGCCGACAAACTCGCCGCGCAGCATCTGAATCTCGGGATCGAAAGCGATAACCGCCTTCTCGCCATTGATTTCAACGACATTGTTCATGGCTTTACTCCGTGTTCGTCCAGCCATTTACGGATGCTGGAAACCGCACCTTTGTCCGTATCCGGTGAGGGATGCGGGCGATGAAAGACGCGCACTTCGCCGAACAGGAACACGCCGACGCGCGAACCTTCCCGCTCGGTGATTTCCGCCCCGAGGGCTACAAACAGCGCCTCTATGTCGGCCCAGCGGATCGAACCGTTGACCGGGCGGGCGAAGATCAGTTCCAGCGTGGCTCTGTGACGCTTTTTCATGGAGTATCCAGTATCATTTTTTAGTACCGTTTTCAAGGTCGATTTTGGCCCCGGCATCGGGCGATCCGGTGTCGGGGCCGAACAGTTCATCGAACAGGTCGCCGAACCATCGCTCGAACACCTCGATCTCGGCTTCCGTGACGGGAACGGGGTCGGGCCAGTCGTCGGTGACGGTCCATGTGCTGAGGTCGTGCTTTGGCGGCCTGCCGGGGAACGGCCACGGATAGCCAAGCAATTCCTCAAGCTGCTCCGACGCCGTGAGCGGTCGTTTGCCGCGCCGGGACCGGGAAGCCGCCTCCGGCTTGTTGTCGTCCCTGCGATCAATAGTCATCGAGGAAATCGAACTCGCCGCGTGGCTTCCATCCGGCAGGGTAGGCAATCCAGCGGTTGATGTCGGATTCATGCCATCCCGCGCCGTTGGCGCTGATCTTCATCTGGCGCGGGAAGGTGCCTTCGGCGATCTTGCGGTAGATGGTGGACCGGGACAGGCCGGTGCGGGCCTGAACGGTTTTCATACGAATGATGCGGTCTGGTTGGCGCATGGTCCTGCTGCCTCCTGCTGGCTGTTTCTGACGATTGCAGAGACCAGTCAGAGCAACGAATTATCGTTGTGCAATAGATATTTAGCTGGTGTAGTGCTGTGGCGTAGAAACGGCGGTAAATAGGATGGTTCTACGCTCTACAATCCGATGCTTCGGCCTCTGCCAAGGCCGTGACTGAGGGCGAGTTGCCGACCAAGCTTCATCCCTGAGTCGAAATCCATGCTGATGCCGAGTTGCTTCTTGCGGCCTTCGAGCAGGGATTCCATCTGCGGATCGCGTTCCAGACTCATCGCCATGTTGCCCATCTCCGCGCGCGCTGACCTGTAGCCGGAATAGTTGCCCGCCGCATATTGCCGGTCGCCGGTCTGCTTGAGTTCTCGGAACCGTTCCACGAAACGATCCGCGCGGCGCTCCGGGCTGGTGCGAATCTCGGTTTCGAGTTGTAGGGCGCGGATGGCGCGATTGACCTTTCCCGATCCCGCCTCATGGGCAAGGCTCTCATCCTTGGCATAGGCCGCTTCCGCGTCCTGCCAGCCATAGGGCCGCACCTCATCAAATGCCTTACGGGAATCGACCAGTTCTTCCCATTGTGCGGGGCTTGCCTTGCTCCCGGCATCCTCGGCGTTGAAGACCTGGCCAACGGCATGGGCATGGCGGATGAGCGCCATCCTGCGGGCGTGGCGCAAGGCATCCTCCGAATCTATTCCGGCGTCCCGCGCCACCGCCTCGATCTCCTGCCTTATCCCCCTGCCGGTCGTCTCCCTTTCCGGCCCTTCTGCGCCATCACGAGGTTCGCGCACGCTGAAGATGATGTCGTCGATCCGGTCGAGAGCATTGTCCGGCACACGTATCTGTTCAACGGCGGCATCACGGGCATGGGAGGTGATGCCGCGCCGTTCGGCGTAGCTCTGCGCCGGTTCGTAATCCGTCGCCATATCCTTGGCCCGGTCGCGCGACAGGGTATTGATGAGCTTGTCCTGACTGGCGAAGTCATCGCGGCCATAGTGCAGCTCCATGCCATAGCGGTGGCGGGACAGGGCAACATAGCTGCCGTGGGCGTCCATGCCCGGCGTTGCCAGCACATGGGTGCGGTCCACGGTCATGCCCTGCGCCTTGTGGATCGTCGCGGCATAGCCGTGGTCGATACGGTTGTAGTCCTTGAGGTCGAAGGCAATGGACCGGCCATCGTCGGTGCGAACCGACATGGATTGCGGGCTGGCTGCCTCTACCGTGCCGAGCGTTCCGTTCTTCACGCCAAGCCCGCGCTCGTTTTGGAGGAACATGACGCGATCTCCGGCGGCGAAGCTGCGTTCTCCGCGTTCAACGGTGACGCGCACATCCTCGCCCAGATCGCCAGCCTCCCGCATCCGGTCGCGCGCTGCCTCGTTCAACTCCCGCACCTCGGCATTGGTGTGGGTGAGGATAATGCGGCTGCTGTCCGGTGACGCCTGACGCTGACGGTCCCAGCGGTCGATCAGATCGCCGCGCGCCTGCTCGCGTGTATCGGCGGACTGCACCATGTCGTGACGGTCATAGGCGGCGATGGAGTTGCCGGTCCTGCCGGTCGCCAGATCGCGGGTGGCGTCACGCTGCCAGTCGTCGTGCTGGCGGCGCACCTCATGGATTTCCACGCCGCCATGACGCTCGTGGATCGAGCGGAAGGCCGCGCCAGCTTCGATGGATTGCAACTGCTGCGGATCGCCGACCAGCACCACCTTGGCGCCAGCTTGCGCCGCATGGGACAGCACGCGCTCCAACTGCCGTGTGCCGACCATGCCCGCTTCGTCGATGACAAGCACGTCGCGGGAAGTCAGCATGTCACGGCCCTGCGCCCAGCCATGCTCCATGCTGGCGATGGTGCGCGAGGATATGCCCGATCCTCCTTCCAGATTCTCCGCCGCGATACCGGAGAGCGCCACGCCACGAACCTCAAAGCCTGCTGCTTCCCAAGCCTCGCGGGCAACGCCAAGCATGGCGCTCTTTCCCGTTCCGGCATAGCCGACGACAATGCCAAGATCGCGCCCGTCCGTGACATGCGCCAACGCGTCGGTCTGCTCACCGGAAAGAATGAGGCCGCGCTGTTCGGCGCGCGAAAGGGCGTCGAGTCTGTCTTTCTGGCTGACCTCGTGCCGTTCCTTCTCGGCGATGAGTTCGGCGGCGCGGTGCAGGCGCTGTTCGGCCTCGATCATGTCGCGGGTAGTGAAGCGATCCTCGCCGCGTCCGTCCTGCCCGAGTTCGACCAGATCGGGCGAACCACGCATCGCGCCCATCACCTCGTTGAACTGCTCGATGCCGTCGCTGTGTCGATGCGCGAACATCGCCATGTCGCGGCGCGTGAAGGTCGATTGCTGATGCGTGATCGCGTCCAGCGCCACCGATGGATCGGCGATGATCCTGTCGCCATTGTTCCGCGCGATCTCGCGGTGCATGTCCGCGCGGTCAGCGGCCTCGATCCCTTCGCCCTCTATGCGCTGTGCAGGCGCGCCGATCTGGCTTTGAGGCTCAAGGTCGATGCCCTGCGCCTCAAGGCTGCGATGGTCGATGCGCGCGTCTATGTCGAGTTCGGCCAACCGCTCGTTGACATGCTCGGCCCATCGTTCGCGCCAACGCTCCACCATCTCGGTGCGGTTCCAGTCGCGCACCTTCTGGCCGAAGCCGTTCTCGTCCACGCTGCGCATGGTGAGCATGACATGGGCATGGGGTTTCGGCATCCCGTCCTCGCCGATGTCCCAATGCACATTCAGATCGGCGATCATGCCCTGATCGACAAATTCGGCCTGCGCGAAATCGCGGGCCAGTTCGATGCCCTGCGCCTGCGTCATCTCGCGGGGTATGGCGAACTCCACCTCCCGGGCAAGCTGGGCGTCCTTGCGCACCTCGAACGCCTCGACATCGTTCCAGAGCCGTTCGCGGTCGCCAAGATGCTCGGGCGCACCATCAGGCAACAGCACCTCGGAATGGACGACACCACGCTTGGCGGAAAAGTCCTGCACGCGGTCGATCCGCTCGTCGCGCATCCGCGAGGCCGAACGGTAGGCGGCGGAGGCCACCGCGCTGCTTCCGGCCTTACGGCCAATGACCTTGACGTGAAGATGATAGATCGCCATCGCGATCAAGCATTGGCACGGCCAAGCGCACGTCGGAACGACGTATAAGCGCGCCCTCCCTCGAAAAAATCTCGGGATGGACCGCCCCGTGCCAGACCGTCCCGGGAACATAGAAGAAATCCGCACCACGCTCAACTATCATCGCTGCATCAACAACTTGCTGGAACGATGGAGGCCATAATGCGCAAGCCGAGAGACTTCGATGCAGAACTGAAGGCGCTGGAGGACAAGGCGCGGGAACTCAAAGCCCGCAAAGTGCAGCAGCTTGGCGAACTGGTGATCGCCACCGGGGCAGACAGCCTCAGCGCCGAGGAACTGGCCGGTGCGCTCGTCGCATTGGGGGAGACCAAGGACGCCGGAAAGAGGGAGGCGTGGGCCAAGCGCGGGACTGCGTTCTTTCAACGACAGTCGCGGCGATCTGCATCAGCGCCTGATCGCGACACTGGCGGCGCTCAAACGCAACCGGGCGGCGGGCAATCGCCGTCAAGCGGCACGGGCGCGGCATGATATGCGGACCTGGCAGGTCGAGCGCCGCAAGCGTACCCGGCATCTGATCGAACTCGGCGGTCTCGTCGTCAAGGTGGGCATTGTGGACCTCACCAACGACGACCGCGCCATGATCTACGGGGCGTTGCTCTGGATGGCCGACAAGCTCCGAAGCGAGGACTGTGACCGCGCGCGAAAACTGTGGGCCGAAAAGGGAAAACAAGCTTTCGCTGCGGAACGGGCGGCAGATGTGCCCGCCTCCTCGCTGCCGCAGCAGGATCAGGCGTGACCGATGGCGGGTGGCGTGAAGACCTCACATATCGCAGCGCCACCCGCCATCGCTATGGTTGACCGATTTTCGAGGCGCTAAAATCGCGATGTTGCGCTTTGGTAATTCTATAGCGCGACACTGCATGTCACACCATATGCCGCCTCAGATTGCACCGCAGGCCTGTTGGCCACAGCCGGAGTGACTGGCAGTCAAATGACTCTCCGGACCTCTGTCAGGAAGTTGGCAACCTCGGATCGCATCATTTCGCCTTTATGCGCGAGTTCCGACGACGCCGCCAGGACCTGCGCCGCGGCCGCTCCGCAGTCACCGGCTGCTTGACTAATGACCCCGATACTCTCACTTACTTCGGAGGTTCCGGCGGCAGCCTGATCGATATTGCGTGCGACCTCAGCGGTCGCAGCGCTTTGCTCCTCGACAGCGGCCGCAATGGCAGCGGCGATCTCATTCACCCTGGCGATGGTCTTGTTGATCGTCTGGATCGAATTGACTGCCTGACTGCTGGCGGACTGTATTCCCGCAATCTGTGCTCCGATTTCTTCCGTCGCCTTTGCCGTCTGACTTGCCAGCCCCTTCACTTCGGCTGCGACGACTGCGAACCCTTTCCCGGCTTCGCCTGCACGCGCCGCCTCAATCGTCGCATTCAGTGCGAGAAGATTGGTCTGGTCAGCAATGGCGGTGATGAGTGCAACGACCTCTCCGATCTTTTCGGAGGCTGCCGAGAGGCTGCTGATGTCGAGAGCCGTCTGCTCGACTTCCCCGACGGCGCTGGCGGTGATCCTTGCAGATTCCGTCACTTGCTGGTTGATCTCACCAACCGAGTTGGTCATCTCCTCGGTGGCTGACGCCACGGTCCCAACATTGACGGAAGCTTGCTCGGCTGCAGCCGCGACCGTGACAGCTCGCTCATTCGTCAAGGAGGTTGAACTCTCAAGAGTAGTTGCCGACGCCTCCAGTTCCGTCGCCGCCGAGGCGACGGATTCGACGATCTCCGTCATCTGGTTCTCAAAAAGCTCAACCACCCGGGAGAACTCGCCGACCTTATGCTCCATCGAGTCCATTGCCGCATTGACGGCACGGCTTGCCTCGCCGAACGCGCCGGTCATGCCCTTTTCCGAAATCCGGCGGAAATACTTGTTGTCGGCCACATATTCGAGCGACGCCCGAGATTCGCGGATATAGGCATCAGACCGGTCGATCAGCCGGTTGATCGCATGCAGCAGCAGGCCTGCTTCACCTTTCTCAGTAATATTGATGATCCGTGCCTCAAAATCACCGTCAGCGACTGTCTCGCAAACGCTCAAGGCCTTCCGGATCGCGGATTTGTATTCACTGCCGAACATTTTTTAACTTTCACTCGGGTTCTTCATGGTGATGGTTTACGGCTCACTCGACACTACGCGGCTTGTAGCCTCGCAATGAACTCATCGTATTGAACCTTCTTTTCACCGAGCAGCTGCTTGATCATTTCGCTCGATGCCTTGAGGCCATCCTTGCGATTGGCATGCCTTCGCTCTATAGACAGCAATTCCTCATAGAGTGGAATAATCGTCCCCTCCAAGATCTTGCGATCTGGAACGCGCCGATTGGAGTGATAACCGACGATACTTCCCGTTTTGTCACGGCTCGGTGTCACATGCGCAATCACCCAATAATGGTCACCATTCTTGCAGCGGTTGACAACATAGGCAAAGATTTCCTTGCCATCTTGAATGGTTTCCCAAAGCAATTGGAATATGCAACGCGGCATATGAGGATGGCGAATCAGGCTATGCGGCTGCCCCAAGCATTCCTGTTCAGTATATCCGGCAAGCCGAAGAAAAACATCATTGCAATAGGTCAAGCGCCCTTTCAGGTCAGTCTTGCTGACGATGATTTCATCGTCCTCGAAAAACCGCTCAATACCAGTTGAATACACATCTCTCGCCATAGGGCATCTCCTCAACATGTCAGATTATTCAGCGCGCTGATCGACTCGTCCGCCGTGGATGAGGTTTATTTTGCGTTGATATTGATAGGATGGGAGATTGTTTGTTAACCTGGCCCGCAGAAACGCTGAGCAGATCGTTTATTTCCCCACCTCGAGCAGAGCCGATCAGTCGATATCGCTGAGCGGTTGCGCTCCAGGAGATATCGAACGTAAACCGACGCGTCGCGCAAGAAGCCGTAAGCTGCGCGGCACAGGGGGACACCTCAAACAAATCACTCGTGCGCGGTGTAAGATGTGAGGTCTGCCCTGAAACAGGACGCCAAACAGCAGGCTGAATATTTAGCTGGGATAATTCACAGAAGGTAGGAAGCCTACCCCCCCCCCGCATATCGCGCAGAGCCTGTCAACATATTTTCCTAACCTTACCCAAACTTCATGTGATTGAAGTTAATTTCAGCAATGCGGCCAATCCATTAAAATGAAGTTAAGGCAACCGGCGCTATTCTTCTTTCTCCCGACGCGGGCCTTTGGCTCCGCGAGCAAAATCGGCAATCCCAATCGCAACAGGACGAAACTGCTGAAGAAGCTTCTGATCGATCTTGGAGCCCATTTCGCGCAAAATCGCATAGGCCTGTCTCGGGGTAAGGCTTTCCTTGTAGGAACGCTTTTCGACAAGGGCGGAGAAAATGTCGCAAATGGTGATGAGCCGCACCAACGGCCCGATCTGTTCGCCGTTGAGGCCATCGGGATATCCACTACCGTCCAGATATTCATGATGATGGACGGCGATGTCGATTGCTTCGCGCGGAACCTCCTTCCGCCCTTCGAGGATTTCCCGCGAGAAAACCGGGTGCTTTTTGATCAGCGTGAACTCCTCGTCCGAGAGTTTTCCTAGCTTGTCCAAGACGGCAAGAGGTATCCGCGTTTTTCCTATATCATGGACGACGGCGCCCAGACCGACCAAGGCCTGAATGTCGGCAGGCAGTTTCAGCTTTTGCGCGAACGCAAGCGCATAGCCTGTCACCATAATGGAATGCCGGAACGTATGACTGTGATGATGCTGCACGGCCTCAAGCCACGTGGAAAGGCTGTCTACCTGAAAGGTCTCCAAAGTGCCCCGAAGAGATTTTGCTATAAGACCAAGCGGCAGCGGCTGATCAGATGCTGCCGCCTGATTCATCTGATCAAGCGCCTGACTGAGCCACTGTATAGAGCGCCTGGTCGTCTCGGAAAACCCAGTCGGGATATCAGGCTTGGAAGACATCCCGCACAAAGCCCGGACGTTGTGGAGCACTTCACTCGGCGGGCGTAGCCGATCCACAAGCAACGACACCCCCAACGCCTTCGCTTGAGCAACCTCAACTCGTGACGAAAGATCAACAAGACCGATGCATCTTACGTCGGCGGCGGAAGTCCGAATCTTCCTTAGTGCGGCTATGTCGTTTTCGCATAAGGCTGTAAAGTCAATCAAGATTGCACGGGCGGATGAAGCACTCTCTTTCGATAACTCGGCTGGCTCAATGATGGATATATGTTCTATCGACGACAAGCAGCGCACCCCGCATCCGGCTTTGCGGGGGGGGCAATTTCCGTGCCATTATTCCTTGATACAATTCCAAGCATGATAGCCTCCCGGATCAGTAATCTGGAAGGAGTTTAAATATGTTAACTTAATAAAATATCCCTCTCACCATAAGTATTACTACATATCACCTCAACAGGGAGGCAGATGTGGTCATGAACACCGCCCCGGACTTGTCGCGAAGTGATGGCCAGCATGCGCCATGCAAGGCGACCCGTAGCCCCTCAGCAGCAGGCAAAACCGGCCATCTCGATGAACGAGTTTTAGAGGGCTATGGAGAATTCGTAGTGATCATCTCTATCAGTCGCGGCCCGCCACTTGCCCTCGCGAAAGCGTTCTCCCGATCCGGCTCCGGCCGGATTTTTCCGTTGTATTCGGGGGTTATGCGGGAGGGGCCCTTAACTGGCCCACGCCCCGAAGGGCGCACACGCGTTCGGT
>NZ_FYAW01000047.1:0-27234 GCF_900185735.1 Stappia sp. P2PMeth1
GAACATCGACCTGGCGCAGCTTGGCGACGATCTCTTCGGGCTTGTGCTTCTTCTGGGGCATTCCAACGTCCTCTCTACGGCTCAATAGCCTACTTCAGGGAGGACCACTTTTCAGGGGGCAGACCAAAGGCCCATCCGACGCGGTCGCGGCCGCGGAAGCGGGTCTTCTCCTGCCGGGCGACTGTCTTGATCCAGCCGAACGCTTCCTCGATGCGCTTTCTGATGCGCTGGCTGGCGGCATAGCCTCCGTGCCGCGTCGTGCGGCCGTCGATCGCCGAGCGTCGGCCGCGGGTGTTCCGCGCCACGTGCGGCGTCACCTTCATCGAGCGCAACTCGTTGACGAAGTCCTCCGTGTCATAAGCCTTGTCGGCGCCGAGCGTGATCCGCCGCGGCCGATCGGCCAAAGGTTCGATCATGTGGAGTGCCGCCACCCGTTCGGCATGGCCGTCGGCGAAGGTCAGGCAGGCATCGACCAGAAGACCGTGGCGGTTCTCCATCAGCCCATGCCCCGTAAAGCACAGCTTCGCCTCCTTGCCTTTGCCCTTCTTGTAGAGCCTTGCCTCAGGGCGGTGGTCGAGGCATGCGTGTCGTTCGTCCGTTTCTGGCCATGGAAGTCGGCCTCCTGATTGCGCCCGCCGCCTTCTTCGGGTGGCTTGTCGGAGCCATCCCGCGGTCGGACGCTCTTCATTGACGCCCACGCCTCGATCAGCGTGCCGTCGACCGAGAAGTGATCGCTCGACAGGAGCCGCTTCACCTTCGGCTGCGCCAGCACCGCCGCCAGGAACTTCGCGGCGATGTCGCCTTCCAGCAGCCGGTCGCGGTTCTTGGAGAAGGTCGAGTGGTCCCATGCGGGATCGTCCACGCCGATGCCGACGAACCAGCGGAACAGAAGGTCGTACTCCAGCCGCTCCATCAGGAGCCGCTCTGAGCGGATCGAATAGAATGCCTGAAGGAGCATCGCCCGCAGCAGCTTCTCCCGCGGAATCGACGGCCGCCCGAGCGGCGAATAGAGCGCCGCGAACTCGCGCCCCAGCGCGCCGAGCGCTTCGTTCACGATCGTCCTGATCGCCCGCAGCGGATGATCGCGCCGCACCCGTGCCTCAAGATCGACGTAACTGAAAAGCTCGCCCGTCCGATTGTCGTCACCGCGCATAAACCGGTCTCCGAATCCCTTCGAAGACAGTGATGGGGTGGATGCCCCCAACCCCAACGGCATCGCAATGTGCCAAACTGGTGATGTTGAAGTCACCCGAAAAGGAGAGGGCATCCATGGAACAGGCTACCATAGTTGGCGTCGATCTGGCGAAGCGGGTCTTTCAGGTTCATGGCGCTGCGGCGGATGGTTCGGTGATGTTTCGCAAGAAGCTAACGCGCGCCCGTTTCCTAGCATTTCTGGGGAAGCTGCCAGCGTGCACCGTTGCGATGGAGGCATGCGCCACGTCGCATTTCTGGGGCCGGGAGGTCTCGAAGCTCGGTCACGCCGTCCGGCTGATCCCGCCGATCTACGTCAAGCCATTCGTGAAGCGACAGAAGAACGACGCTGCGGATGCGGAGGCAATTGCCGAAGCCGCCATGCGGCCTACGATGCGCTTTGTCGCTGTAAAGTCGGAACGGCAACAGGCGGGGGCGATGGTCTTTCGCGCAAGGGACCTGCTGGTGCGCCAGCGGACCCACTTGATCAACGCCCTGCGCGGGCATCTGGCCGAGTATGGCGTCATTGCGGCACAGGGAGCGGCGCATCTCAAGACGCTGAAGGCTGCGGTCGAGGCGCCAGACGCGGAACTGCCAGCGGTGGTGCGCGACGTCGCACGCCTCTATCTCGACCAGATCGCCGTGTGTGACAGGAAGATTGCAGAACTGGAGAAGTACATTCGTGCCGAGGCGGCCGAGGGGGGAGGCGACGACGCGGCTGCAGACCATGCCGGGAATCGGCGCGATGGCGATCGCGGCCTTCGCTCCACCCGTGCAGGAGTTTCGACGCGGTCGCGACTTCGCAGCCTGGCTGGGCCTTGTGCCGCGACAAATGTCGACCGGCGGCAAGCAGATCCTCGGCAGGACCTCGAAGATGGGCCAACGCGACATTCGAAGGCTGCTGATCATCGGCGCCATGGCCGTGGTGCGCGCAGCAGCCCGCAAAGCCCCGTCCGAGGGAAGCTGGCTGACCCGCATGCTGGCGCGCAAGCCGCGTATGGTGGTGGCCATCGCGCTGGCCAACAAGATGGCGCGTGCCGCTTGGGCCATGCTGACGAAACAGGAGAACTATCGGGATCCGATGATGGCGGCATGACGCCTTCTGTCATCGGTGCGTTGGGGATGTGAGGAGGGCCATGAATCGTAAGGGCAAATGATCGACAAGATCGGGATCGGGAAAACCAGTCTGATTCAAAGAGCCTTAAGCTCGCCACAGTGATCTGGACCCGCTCCGCGTATCTCCATACCGGCCCGCGGCCATGCAGCGCCGCACATCGAGGCCTGACACATGACCGCAACCGATCACATGCTCATACGTTCAAAGTCCTTGCGCATCTGGGGGCATCCACACATGAATCATGCTCCAAGCGCGGCGGCGAGCGGGTTTTTCAACACCCTGCTAGCAGGAGAAATCTGACACGACATTTAAGGCGCCGTAGCCTCGCAAAGGATGCGGTTGCCGCGTGGATCTGTCATAAGCGTTGTTCGCCCCCTCAGCGCTTCACGCAGCAGACCGCGTAGTCGAGGCGGCGGCCGTCGACATATTCCTGGTAGCGCATGGTGCCGGGCATGTCGGCCCAGTCGAGCGCGTAGTCGCGGAACGGCCAGGGCACCCGGTTGATCAGCTCGCGCCGGCGCGGCACGTCCTCGGCAATCGCCGCGAAGACGTTTTCGGTGATGTCGACCACCTTGTGCACGTCGAGCCCGTTCTTCTCGCAGAGCGCGTCGACGATCCGCCGCTGGTCGACGAAATCCTTGTCCGTATAGCCGACCGAGAAGCTCAAGACGCCGCCGGGGCGCAGCACGCGCGCGGCCTCCTGCATGAAGGCGTCCATGCCGACATAGCTCGCCGCGCCGACGCTGAAGATCATGTCGAACGAGCCGTTGGCCAGCGGCAGGTCGCGGGCATTGCCCTGCAGGATGTGGATGGAGGGGATGTGCTGCAGCCGCTTGCGGCCGACGCTCACCGCGCTGGTATTGACGTCGACGCCGGTGATCCGCGCCTGCGGGAAGCGGTGATGGGCCACCTGCACGCCGCCGCCGAGGCCGCAGCCGATGTCGAGGATGTCGGCCCAGTCGGCGCCATCGGCCCCTCCCCCTCCGGCGGCCTCGCGGGTCAGTTCCCACAGCACCTTGTCGTAAAGCGTCGCCTGCAGCGGCTCCCTGTCGAAGGGCGCAAGCTCCGTCCACGGCGCTTCCGCCGGCGAATAGCCGCTGTTGAAGAAGTTCTGGTGGCGGGCCGGCGACAGCCGGTAGAGCGCGAAATAGATCGCCTCCTGGAGCTTGCGCTGGAGCGGCTTGGGCAGGTTCCGCTGGATGCGGCGCTTCAGGACATAGAGGAACGACATGCAGGTCTCCGGCGGCTGGTGCCGACCGTGTTACAGGCTCGCGCGCCGCTTGCCTACACCCCGCAAGGCCTCCGGCGGCAGGTTCCGCCGGAGTGTTGCGCCGTCGCGCTACAGGCGAGTGCCGGCGATCAGTTGCGGCCCGAGCGGTGCGCCCAGCCGGTCATGCGCATCTCCAGCCAGGCCATCGCCGCATACATGACGATGCCGAGCACGGCGAGCGCGACGAGGCCGGCCCAGACCAGCGGCACGTTGAACTGCGACTGCGCCGCCAGCATCATGTGGCCGATGCCGGCATTGGCCGCCACCGTCTCGGAGATCACCGAGCCGACGAAGGCCAGCGTGATGGCGATCTTCAGCGAGCCGAAGAAATAGGGCATCGAGCGCGGGATGCCGACCTTCAGCATGATGTCCATCTTCTTCGCGCCGAGCGCGCGCAGCACGTCCTCCATCTCCGGCTCGATGGTGGCGAGCCCCGTCGCCACGTTGACGACGATGGGGAAGAAGGCGATCAGGAAGGCGGTCAGCACCGCCGGCACCGTGCCGATGCCGAACCAGATCACCAGGATCGGCACGACGGCGACCTTCGGGATCGAGTTGAAGCCGATCATCAGCGGATAGAGGCCGGCATAGATCGCCCGGCTCCAGCCGATGGCAAGGCCGAGCGCCAGCCCGCCGACCACCGCCAGCAGGAAGCCGACCGTCGTCGTGAACAGCGTCTGCAGCGAGTTCTTCCAGATCGGCGACCAGTATTTGACGATGGCCGCCCAGATGTCGGTCGGCGCCGGCAGGATGAAGACGGCGATGTCGAGGCCCTTGCACGCCGCTTCCCAGACGACGAACAGGCCGATCGTCCACAGCCAGGGGGCGGCCTTGATCCAGCGTTCGTTGGTCATGCGGCGGCCCTCGCCTCGGCAATGTGTCCGCGCAATTCGTGGACGATGTCGTTGAAGTCCCCGTCATAGGTCAGGTCGATCGGCCTCGGGCGCGGGAACCCGACCTGGCGCTCGACGATGATGCGGCCGGGGCGCGCGCTCATCACGAAGACGCGGTCGGCGAGGAACACCGCCTCGCGCAGGTCGTGGGTCACCAGAATGACGGTGAAGCCCTTTTCCGCGTGCAGGTCGCGCATCACCTGCCACAACTCCTCGCGGGTGAAGGCATCGAGCGCGCCGAACGGCTCGTCGAGCATCAGGAGCGCCGGGTCGTGGATCAGCGCGCGGCACAGGTTCGCGCGCTGCTGCATGCCGCCGGAGAGCTGCCAGGGGAACTTGTCGCCGAAGCCCTTGAGGCCGACCACCTCCAGCAGGCTTTCTGCACGGGCAACGTAGCTCTCATACTCGCTCTTCAGCCGGCGCCGGTGCGGCTGGACGATTTCCAGCGGCAGCATGACGTTCTTCAGCGTCGTGCGCCAGGGCAGCATCGAGGGGTTCTGGAAGGCCATGCCGACGACGGAGACGGGGCCGTCCACTTCCTTGCCGGCGACCTCGACGGTGCCGGCCTGCGGCCGGATCAGCCCGGTTGCGAGCTTCATCAGGGTCGACTTGCCGCAGCCCGAGGGGCCGACCACGGCGGCGAATTCGCCCTTCTGCACGGCCATGGTCAGGCCATCGAGGGCGAGCGTGCCGTCGCCGCCGTCATAGGCAAGGCGGATGTTGTTGAGATCGACGAAACCGGTCACGGCGGGGCGATACTCCGAGAGATGATGCGGCCTTCGCGGGCCGCAGGACGGGCGGTGGCGCCTGGCGCGAGGCGCCATGCGGGGCTGGCGCCGACAAGCCTGAGGAAACGACGCCCGCGCCTCCCCTTCCCGTCTCGCGAGACGAGGAGAAACGGCGCGGGCGCGGCCCCCTACTTGATCATCCGCTCCTCGACCGGCGGCAGATAGGAGGGGTCGAACACCCGCTCCGGCGCCGGCGGCGTGTCGCTCACGCCCATCGAGGCCTTGAGGTATTCCATCGACTGGGCGAGCTTGGCCATGTCGATGCCGCCGAAGCCGTTGGCCTTCACCGCCGGGGTGGCGATGGAGCCTTCGACGGCCATCAGGATGCGGTCGATCTCGGTCGCCTCGTCCAGCACCTCGTTGCGCTTCAGCACGTAAGGCACGGAGGCTTCCGGATCGGCGATCGTGTCGAGGAAGCCGCGCACCAGCGCCTTGACGAAGCCCTTCACCGCCTCCGGATTGCTCTCGGCGAAGTCGGTGTTGACCATCACCACGTTGCCGTAGAGGTCGAGCCCGTTCTCGGCCATCAGGATCGTGGCGATGTCATCCATCGGTACGCCCTGCGACTTCAGATTGATCACCGAGGAGAAGGAGAAGCCGAAGATCGCGTCGACCTGGCCCTGGGCCAGCATCGGCTCGCGCACCGGGAAGCCGACATTCTCGATGGTCATGCCGGAGGTGTCGAGGCCGGCGACGTCAACGAAGGCCGGCCACTGGCCGAAGGCGGCGTCCGGCGGCGGGGCGCCGAGCTTCTTGCCTTCCAGCGACTTCGGATCCTCGGTGACGCCGAGGCTCTTGCGGCCGATCACCGCGAAGGGCGGGCGCTCATAGGCCATCATCACCGCCTTGACCTTGAGGTCCGGCTGCTCGTCCATCAGCTTGATCAGGGCGTTGATGTCGCCGAAGCCCATCTGATAGGCGCCGGTGGCGACGCGCGGGATCGATTCGCGCGAGCCCGCGCCCGTGTCGATGGTGACGGCAAGGCCTTCCTCGGCGAAATAGCCCTTGTCCTGGGCGATGAAGAAGGGCGCTGCCGGGGCCTCGAACTTCCAGTCGAGGGTGAACTTGATCTCGGTCTGCGCCATCGCCGCCGGCGCGGCCAGCGTCAGGGCGAAAGCAATGCCAAAAAGTCTCCGCATGGTGTCCCCACTGGTGTTTTTATGAAGGGTCACCGGAGAGACTGCCCCGCAATTGCCCAAGCATCAAGCAATTTTGGCCTGCGCTCAATTCGCGGGCAAGGCCGCCGAAAAAGACGGCAAAACCGGCCGGACGCGCGTCGTCCGGCCGGTTTTTTCATCATAGGCCTCAAGCCCTACAGGCCGAGATAGCGGATCACCTCGTCGGCCAGCTCCTCGGCCGGACGCGCCACCGTGTCGAGCACCAGTTCGGCCCCCTCCGGCGCCTCGTAAGGGCTGTCGATGCCGGTGAAATTGCTGATCTCGCCGGCCCGCGCCTTGCGGTAGAGGCCCTTGGGATCGCGCGTCTCGGCGACGTCCAGCGGTGCGTGGACGTGGATCTCGACGAACTCGCCCGGCGCGAAGAGATCGCGCGCCATCTGCCGGTCCGAGCGGAACGGCGAGATGAACGACACCAGCGTGATCACGCCGGCTTCCGTGAACAGGCGCGCCACCTCGCCGACCCTGCGGATGTTCTCCACCCGGTCGGCCTCGGTGAAGCCGAGGTCGCGGTTGAGCCCGTGGCGCACATTGTCGCCGTCCAGCAGGAAAGTCAGCCGTCCTTGCGCGTGCAGCCGCTGCTCGACCAGGTTGGCGATGGTCGACTTGCCAGCGCCCGACAGGCCGGTGAACCACAGCACCCGCGGCGTCTGCCCGGTCAGCCGAGCCCGCGCCGCCCGGTCGATGTCGAAGGCCTGGCGGTGGATGTTGTCGGCCTTCCTGAGGCTCGCCCAGATCAGGCCGGCGCCGACCGTCTGATTGGTCAGCGGGTCGATCAGCACGAAGGAGCCCATCTCGCGATTGACCTCGTAGGGGTCGAAGGCAATGGGCGCGCTCAGGTGGATCTCGCAGAAGCCAATCTCGTTCAGCGCCAGCGTGCTCGCCGGCAGGTGCTTCAGCGAGTTGACGTCGATGCCGTGCTCGATCCGCGCCACCACGCCGGTGGTGCTGCGCTTGCCGGCCTTGATCACGTAGTTGCGGTCGGTGCGCAGCCCCTGGTCGCCCATCCAGATCACATGGGCGCTCAGGCGGTCGGAGACCTCCGGCCGGCTTTCCGGCGGGCTCAGCACGTCGCCGCGCGAGATGTCGACCTCTTCCTTCAAGGTGATGGTCACCGCATCGCCCGCCGCCGCCTCGTCCAGGTCGCCGTCCATGGTGGCGATCCGCGCCACCGTAGCGACCCGTCCGGAGGCGGCCACCGCCACCTTGTCGCCGGGGCGGATCGCACCGCTGACGATCGTGCCGGCATAGCCGCGGAAGTCGAGATTCGGCCGGTTCACCCATTGCACCGGCATGCGGAACGGGCCGAGCCGGTCCTCGCCGGCGACCTCCACCGCTTCCAGGTGCTCCAGCAGCGTCGGCCCGTCGTGCCAGCCCATCGCTTCGCTGCGGCGGGTGACGTTCTCGCCCGTCAGCGCCGACATCGGGATCACTTCCAGCGTCTCGAAGCCGAAGCCTTGCGAGAACGCCTCATACTCCGCGCGGATGCGCTGCAGCACCTCGCGGTCGTAGCCGACCAGATCCATCTTGTTGACGGCCACCACCACATGGCGGATGCCCAGCAGCGAGACGATGAAGGAGTGCCGGCGGGTCTGCTGCAGCACGCCCTTGCGCGCGTCGATCAGGATGATCGCCAGGTCTGAATTGGAGGCGCCCGTCGCCATGTTGCGGGTGTATTGCTCGTGGCCCGGCGTGTCGGCGACGATAAACTTGCGCGCCTCGGTGGCGAAGAAGCGATAGGCGACATCGATGGTGATGCCCTGCTCGCGCTCGGCCTCCAGCCCGTCGACCAGCAGCGCGAAGTCGAGCTCCTCGCCTTGCGTGCCGTATTTGCGCGAGTCCTTCTGCAGGGCCGCCACCTGGTCCTCGAACAGCCGCTTGGTGTCGTGCAGCAGCCGGCCGATCAGCGTCGACTTGCCGTCGTCGACGCTGCCGCAGGTGAGAAAGCGCAAGAGCCCTTTCCGTTCGTGATCGCCTAGATGGTCGAGCGCCTGGCCGGCGAGGGAAGGCAATGCCTGGTTCATGGGTCGATCCTCAGAAATAGCCTTCGCGTTTCTTCTTTTCCATCGACGCCGCCTCGTCGTGGTCGATCAGCCGGCCGGAGCGCTCCGAGGTGCGGGCGATCAGCATTTCGGTGACGATCTCGTCGAGGGTGGTGGCGGCGGAATCGATCGCCGCCGTCAGCGGATAGCAGCCGAGCGTGCGGAACCGCACCTGGCGCATCTGCGGCACCTCGCCGGGGCGCAGCGGCAGGCGCTCGTCGTCGACCATCACCAGCATGCCGTCGCGCTCCACCACCGGGCGCTCGGCGGCGTAGTAGAGCGGCACGATGGGGATGTTTTCGGAGCGGATGTATTGCCAGATGTCGAGCTCGGTCCAGTTCGACAGCGGGAAGACGCGCAGCGATTCGCCCGGACGCACCCGCGTGTTGAAGATCGACCACAGTTCCGGGCGCTGGTTCTTCGGGTCCCAGCCATGCGAGCCGGTGCGGAAGGAGAACACCCGCTCCTTGGAGCGCGACTTCTCCTCGTCGCGCCGGGCGCCGCCGAAGGCCGCGTCGAAGCCGTAATGCGACAGCGCCTGCTTCAGCGCGTCGGTCTTCATCACCTGGGTGTAGTAGGACGAGCCATGGTCGAACGGGTTGATGCCGTCGGCCAGGCCCTGCCGGTTGGTATGGGTCAGCAGCTCCATGCCCGCTTCCGCCGCCATGCGGTCGCGGAAGGCGATCATCTCGCGGAACTTCCAGGTCGTGTCGATATGCAGCAGCGGAAACGGCGGCGGCGCCGGGTAGAACGCCTTGCGCGCCAGATGCAGCATGACGCTCGAATCCTTGCCGATCGAGTAGAGCATCACCGGTCGCGACATCTCGGCGACGACCTCTCGGATGATCTCGATGGATTGCGCCTCGAGACGGCGCAGATGGCTTCCCCGGTTGGACACGGATGTCTCCTCGTGCACGAGGCCGGGAGATGCGCGGCGGCGGCCGGAGCGCCCTCGGCGCGACCGTCCCGTCCGCTGCTCCCGGCAGCTATCGTCCACGACTTACGCAGCCGCGCGCCCCAGCGCGAGAAACAGGATTGCCGACAAACGGCCGTCGTTAAAAAATCTCTGTCATTTCGCAGCTTTTGCGGATGCCTCGACGACCTTTGCGGCCGGGACGGCCTCCGAGGCGAAGCCGCGACCCGGGATCGGAGAGCCGAGAGCCTGTCGAAGGCACTCGCGAACAACACCACGCCCACCGTGCCTCCCCGATCCCGGATCTTCGGCCTTCGGCCTCATCCGGGAAGACGCGGGGAGAGACAGGCGCCAATACCGCCCCTCTCCTGCGTCAGCCGGCAGCGGACGCCTCGGCGACCTTGGCGGCGGCGGCGCGCACGAGATCGCTCGTGCCGGCGGCAAGGAAACCCGGATTGGCGAAGTCGGCGTCGTGCGGCTGGTTGCGCTTGCCATAGAGGAACGGCTTGCCGTCGAGGCGGCTGACGCTGCCGCCGGCGGCCAGCAGCACGGCGTGACCCGCCGCCGTGTCCCATTCCATGGTCCGTCCGAAGCGCGGATAAAGGTCCGCCTCGCCGCGCGCCACCAGGCAGAATTTCAGCGAGGAGCCGACGCTGACCGTGTCGTTCACGCCCATCGCGGTGAGCAGCGCGTCGGTCTCCGCGTCCCGGTGCGAGCGGCTGGCGACCGCCACCGGCGGCACCCTCGGCGCGGCGCGCACGCGCAGCGGCACCACCTCGCCGTCGCCGCTTCCCGCTGCGACCGTCTCCTCGACCGCGCCCTCACCGAGCCGCCCGAGATAGAGCGAACCGCGATGCGGCGCGTAGACGGCGCCCATCACCGGTACGCCCTTTTCCACCAGCGCGATGTTCACAGTGAAATCGCCGCGGCCGGAGATGAACTCGCGGGTGCCGTCCAGCGGATCGACGAGGAAGAAGCGCTCGCCGACCTCCTCGGGCAGCCGGCCGGCGGCGACCTCTTCTTCCGCGACCACCGGCACGCCCGGAAACGCCTTGGCCAGCCCGGCAAGGATGATCGCCTCGGCCCGGCGGTCGGCCTCGGTCACCGGACTGTCGTCGGCCTTGCTCTCCACCGCGACGCCGCCGTGGAAATAGTCGAGCAGCACCGCCCCCGCCTCCAGGCAGAGCGCTCTCAGCGCCCGCATCTCGTCCGTCATCCGCATGGTGTCTCTCCAGTGGTGATCCGTTCGTTGTGGTGGGCGGTCGGGTGGCGGGGCCGCCGCTCAGCCGAGAGCGAGCGGCGTCTTGCCGATGCCCCGGTAGTGCAGGCCGGCGGCGACCACATCCGAGCCCTGCCAGATGTTGCGCATGTCGATCACCGCGCGCCCGCGCATGCGCCGGGCGATCTCGGCGAGATCGAGCCCGCGATAGGTGTTCCACTCGGTGATGACCGCGAGGACATCGACCTCGTCCGCCACCTCGTAAGGATCCGTGCGCCATTCGAGGCCCGGCAGCAGCGGCTCGGCCTGGCTGCGCGCCTCCGGATCGTGGGCGACGACGGTGACGCCGGCCGCCTGCAGCGCCGGCACGATCACCAGCGAGGGGGCGTCGCGCACGTCGTCGGTGTTGGGCTTGAAGGCGATGCCGAGGATGCCGACGCGCTTGCCGGCAGTCTCGGGCCCGAGCGCCTCCAGCACCCGCTCCGCCATCTGCCGCTTGCGCTCCTCGTTGACGGCGATGGTCGCCTCGACCAGCCGCTGCGGTGCGCCGTGCTTCAGGCCGGTGGCGGCCAGCGCCGTCGTGTCCTTGGGAAAGCACGAACCGCCGAAGCCGGGGCCGGCATGCAGGAACTTCGAGCCGATGCGGTTGTCGAGGCCGATGCCGCTCGCCACCTTCTGCACGTCGCCGCCGACCTTCTCGCACAGGTTGGCGATCTCGTTGATGAAGGTGATCTTCAGCGCCAGGAAGGCGTTGGCGGCATATTTGGTCAGTTCGGCGTTTTCCAGCGAGGTGACGAGGATCGGCGTCTCGCGCAGGTAGAGCGGCCGGTAGAGGCGGCGCAGCGCGCTTTCCGCGCGCTCGTCCTCGGCGCCCACCACCACCCGGTCGGGCCGCATGAAATCCTCGATCGCCGAGCCTTCGCGCAAGAATTCCGGGTTGGAGGCGATGGAGAAGTCGACGCCGGGCCGCTCCTCGCGGATGATCTCGGCGACCTTGCGGCAGGTGCCGACGACGACGGTGGACTTGATGACGACGACCGTGCCGGGGCGCATCGCCTTGGCGATCTGGCGCGCGGCGGCATAGACATAGGTGAGGTCCGCCTCGCCGTCGCCGCGCCGCGAGGGCGTGCCGACGGCGATGAAGACCACGTCGGCACCGGCCACCGCCGTGTCGAAATCGGTGGTGAAGGACAGCCGGCCGGCCGCCAGATTGCGCTCGATCAGCCCGTCGAGGCCGGGCTCGTAGATCGGCACCTCACCCGCGTTGAGCCGCTCGATCTTGCCCGCGTCGATGTCGACACAGGCGATCTTGAAGCCGAATTCCGAAAAGCAGACGCCAGAGACCAGGCCGACATAGCCGGTGCCAATCATTGCGATGCGCATGCGTGCTCCTGGAGTTTCCTGGAAAAACGGGCCTGCGGGGGCCGGGAGGCGGCGGCGCGGGCCGGACCGGTGCTGTTCACGTCACGATCTTGCAGGCAGGATCCCTTGAGGGTCCCGATGAGGGTCCCGATGAGGGTCCCGGCGAGGATCCTGGAACCGGGTGCTCGCCGGCCGCGTTGCGGACCGCTTCGGCCAACCGCTCGCGAGCGCGCCTGTCCGGCTGCGTTCCTGTTCGCTTGCCAGCCGTTTGTCAACCCGCTAACACCATCGGGCGACCGGGTGCCGCGGCATCCGAAACGGCGCGTGGCGGACGGCCGCGGGAGGGGAGCATGGCGGTTCTTGTAACCGGTGGAGCAGGTTACATCGGAAGCCAGATGGCATGGCGGCTGCTGGACGCGGGCGAGCGGGTCGTCGTGCTCGACACGCTCGAGGGCGGGCATGCCTGGTCGGTGCCGCCGGCCGCTGCCTTCCTGCAAGGAGATGTCGCCGATCCGCAAGCCCTTGGCCGCGCGCTCGCCCTTGCCGGCGAGCCGGTCGACGCGGTGCTGCATTTCGCCGGCTCGGTCTCCGTGCCCGAATCCGTCGAGCGCCCCGAAAAATACTACCGCAACAACACCTGCGCGACGCTGGCGCTTGTCGAGGGCTGCCGCGCGGCGGGCATCGCCAACCTCATCTTCTCCTCCACCGCCGCCGTCTATGGCGAGGTCGGCGGCGATCCGGTCAGTGAGGACGCGCCGACGCTGCCCACCTCCCCCTATGGCATGTCGAAGCTGATGAGCGAGCGGATGCTTGCCGACATCGCCGGCGCCCATGGCCTGCGCTGCGGCGTGCTGCGCTATTTCAACGTCGCCGGCGCCGATCCGCTCGGGCGCACCGGCCATTCGACGCGGGGCGCGGCGCATCTGCTCAAGGTCGCCTGCGAGGCCGCGCTCGGCCTGCGCGACGGGCTGACCATCCACGGCACCGACTATCCGACCCGCGACGGCACCGCCGAGCGCGACTTCATCCATGTCGCCGACCTTGTGGAGGCGCATTACCTCGCCCTGCGCAAGCTGCGCGAGGGCAGTTCCGGCTTCACGCTGAATTGCGGCTACGGCCGGGGCTATACGGTGCTGGAGACGATTTCCGCCGTGAAGCGGCTGGCGGGCTGCGACTTTCCCGTCCACACCGGCCCACGGCGGCCGGGCGATATCGCCAGCGTGGTGGCGGACAACGGCAGGATTGTTGCAAGGCTCGGCTGGCGGCCGACCTATGACGATATCGAGGTCATCGCCGGGCACGCTCTTGCCTGGGAGAGGAAACTGTTGCAACGCAACGAGGGTTGATTGTCATCATTTTGAGAGACTGACCAACTCTGATGCCGCCCACAACGATACCGTTGAGGAACAAACATCTGGAGAAATTTATGCTGCAATGCAATATTGCCATATTACGGGCGCTTTGAACATCGTCTTGTATTGTTATGTTGAGACCGTTCGAATGACACTTGGCCGGTGGCAGGCTGGGGCAAAGCTGATTGAGAGACCTTGTCGGGGACGGTGGCAGGACCCATCCCGGACAAGGATGGGAGCCGGCCTCCGGCAGGGCGGTTGCAGGGGTATGCAACCCGACGACAACATGCGGTGGCAGTCGCAGGACCGCCGTTGCCCGAAAAGCACCGCTACGGAAGAGTTCTGAATGTCCTTGCGCGCGAATAGCACCGTCATCACCGGTTATGCGGCCCGCCTTCCCGGGGCCGGCACAGTGGATGCCTTCTGGACACTGCTTGACGACGGACTGTGCTCGGTCACCGAGATCGGCGGCGACCGGTTCGACACGCGCGGCTTCCATCATCCCCGGCCGGGCGTGTCCGGGCGCAGCTTCACCTTCGCCGCCGGCCAGATCGACGACGTGTGGGGCTTCGATGCCAGCTTCTTCGGCATCTCGCCGCGCGAGGCGGTGCAGATCGACCCGCAGCAGCGGCTGCTGCTGCAGGTGGTGTGGGAGGCGATCGAGAACGCGGGGCTGCGCGCCTGCGACCTTGCCGGCAGCCAGACCGGCGTCTATGTCGGTGCCTCCGGCCTCGACTATCACCAGCGGCTGCTGTTCGACCTGCCCTCCGTCGATGTGCAGACGATGACCGGCAACACGCTGTCGATCATCTCCAACCGCGTCTCCTATGCCTTCGACCTGCGCGGCCCGAGCTTCACGCTCGACACCGCCTGTTCCTCCTCGCTGGTGGCGCTGCACCAGGCGGTCAGCGCCATCGAGAGCGGGCAGATCGACACGGCCATCGTCGCCGGCGTCAACCTGCTGCTCAGCCCCTTCTCCTTCATCGGCTTCGCCCGCGCCTCGATGCTGTCGCCGCAGGGCCTGTGCCGCGCCTTCGACGCCTCCGGCGACGGCTATGTCCGTTCCGAGGGCGCGGTGGCGTTGGTGCTGCAGCGCGACACCATCGCGCGCGAGCCGCGCGCCCGCATCCTCGCCACCGGCATCAATGCGGACGGGCGCACCGCCGGCCTGTCGCTGCCCTCCTCGCCGGCGCAGAAGACGCTGCTGGAGAGCATCTACAGCGAGAAGCTCGGCATCTCGCCGGACGATCTTGCCTTCGTCGAGGCGCATGGCACCGGCACCCAGGTCGGCGACCCGGCCGAGGCCACCGCGCTCGGCACCGCCATCGGCCGCAAGCGCGGCGCGCCGCTGCCGATCGGCTCGGTCAAGACCAATGTCGGCCATCTGGAGCCGGTCTCCGGCCTCGTCGGCATCCTCAAGTCGGTGCTGGCGCTGCAGCACGACCGGCTGCCGAAGTCGCTGCATTTCGACGAGCCGAACCCGAATATCGACTTTGCCGACCTCAATCTTGCTGTCGCCGCCGAGCCGGTCGCGCTCCCGCAAGGGCAGCGCCCGCGCCTTGCCGGTATCAACTCCTTCGGCTTCGGCGGCACCAATGCCCACACCGTCATCGGCGACATGGAGCCGGCGCAGCCCTGCGACAGCCGCGTCGCCGACACCGCGCCGCTGGTGATCTCGGCGCGCTCGCAAGCCGCCCTGCGCGAGTTGGCCGGCCGCTACGCCGTGCTGGTCGTGGACCCCGGCACGCAGACCGGTGCGGTGATCGACGCCGCCGCCCGCCGCCGCGACCTGCACGACCACCGCCTCGTCGTGCTCGGCGACAGCGCCGCCAAGCTCGCCGCGCTCACGGCCTTTGCCGAGGGCAAGGAAGCGCCCGCCGCCATCGAGGGCAAGACCGCCCCGCGCACCCGCGGCGTCGCCTTCGCCTTTTCCGGCAACGGCTCGCAATGGGCCGGCATGGGCCAGCAGGCCTATTCCGGCGACAAGGCGTTCCGCGAGGCGCTGGAACTCGTCGACCGGCATTTCATGACGGTGTCCGGCTGGTCGCTGGTCACCATGCTGTTCTCCAAGGACCTGGAGACGGAGATCGAGCGGACCGAGATCGCCCAGCCGCTGCTCTTTGCGGTGCAGGTGGCCCTGGTCAGCGCGCTGAAGGCGCGGGGCCTTGCCCCGTCCGCCGTGCTCGGCCACAGCGTCGGCGAGGTGGCGGCGGCCTGGTGCTCGGGCATGCTGGATCTCGCCACCGCGACGCGCATCATCCATGCCCGCTCGACGCAGCAGGAGGTGGTGCGCCATCTCGGCAGCATGGCGGCCTTGCTGCTTCCGCCCGAGGAGGCTGAGGCGGCGATCCTTGAAGCCGGCCTGCCGGGCATTGAGCTCTCGGCTCTCAACTCGCCGCGCAGCGTCACCATCTCCGGCCCGTCCGAGAGCATCGACGCCTTCGCCCGCCTCGCCCGCAAGAAGCGGTGGGCGCTGCGCAAGCTCAACATCGCCTACCCGTTCCACAGCGCGCTGGTCGATCCCATCGAGACGCCGCTGCGCGAGGCGCTCGGCACGCTGAAATGCGGCAAGCCGGCGATCCCCTTCCTCTCCTCGGTCACGCCGGAGGAAGAGGAGGTCACCCCCGACGCCACCTATTGGTGGGAAAACGTCCGCCGGCCGGTGCGCTTCACCGACGCGGTCGCCCGCCTTGCCGAGCAGCCGGTCGACCTCGTCGTCGAGATCGGCCCCAAGCCGGTGCTCACCACCTATATCCGCGACGTGCTGCGCAGCGTCGGCAACCAGACGCCGGTGCTCGCCAGCCTGGAGGCGCCGCGCGGTGAAGGCGCGGCAATCCCCGATATCGACACGATCGCCGCGCGCATCGTCGCCCATGGCGCGGCGGCCGATCTGGACCTCTATGTCGGGCCGGAAGGGAGCAACCTGCCGGTGCTGCCGAGCTATCCCTGGCAGCTCACGTCCTTCCTGCCGCCGGAGACCGACGAGCGCATCACCGCCCATGGCGAGCGCGGCTGGCCGCTGGCCGGCAAGCGGCTGCGGCCGGAGACGGCGGAGTGGTTCAACGTCGTCGACCTCGACCTGCTGCCGTTCCTCGCCGACCACAAGGTCGAGCAGACCGCCGTCTTCCCGGCGGCCGGCTATATCGAGATGGCCCTGCGCGCCGCGCTGCAATGGACCGGCGAGGCGCGCATCGAGGTGCGCGATCTCGAAATCCTGCGCCCGCTGGTGCTCGACGAGGGCAAGACCTTCGAAACCATGGTGCGCCTGTCGCCCGACGACCGGGTGATCGAGATCCATGCCCGCCAGCGCCTTTCCGGCGCCGACTGGTCGCTCTATGCCAAGGCCGGGTTCCGCACGCTGGCGGTGTCCGGCGCCGCGCCGCAGGCGGATGCCGATGCGGCTGGCACCGAAGTCTCCCATGACGAGATCTACCGGCTGACGCTGGCGCATGGCCTCGACTACGGCCCGGCCTTCCGCCTTGCCGACGGCGCCGTGCTGTCCGGCGAGCGCGAGGCGCGGCTCGGCCTGCTGGCCCCCGCCGCCCTGCCCGAGCCGGAGACCTTCGCCCTGCATCCGGCCGTTGCCGATGCCGGCTTCCACGGCCTCTTCGCCCTGCTCGGCCAGCGCACTGAACCCGTCGGCGGCGGCTTCCTGCCGATCCGCTTCGGCGCGGTCGAGCTGCATGCCCCTGCCTCCCTTCCCGTTGCCGTGCGCATCCGGGTGGACAAGGGCAGCGCCCGCTCGCTGGTCGCCAGCTTCGACTATCTCGACGCCGAGGGTGGCCTCGTCGCGCGACTCACCGGCGCCCGCTTCAAGGCGGTGCAGTTCCACATGGCCGATACCGACCACCGGCTGCACTACCGCGTCGTTCCCCGCCTGCTGACCCCGGCCGACGCCGGAGCGCCGGTCGTCCGGCCGCTCGCCGCGCTTGCCGAAGAACTCGGGCTGGTGGCGAGCGAGGATTACGACCCCTCCGACGCTGCCCTGCTCGCCGACGCGCTGGCCCGCACCGTCGCCCACCGGGCGCTGCATGCGGTGCTTGGCGACGAGCCCTTCCTGCTTGCCGACCGGATCCGCGCGGGCGCCCTGCATGAGAGCGCCGCCGCCTTCGCCGCCCATTTCCTGCATCTGCTGGCGCAGCACGACCTCGCCCATCAGGAGGACGGCGCCTGGCGCATCGCCGATCCCGCCGACGGGCTCGACCCCGCCTCGCTGGTGCAGACGCTGGTCTTCGAGGCCGGCGCCCACGGCTCGCAGGCGACCCTGCTCGCCCGCCTTGCCGACGATCTGCCGGACCTGTTGCGCGGCGGGCTGCCGGCCAGCGCCGGCGATGTCTTCGCCTCGGCGCTGCTGGCCGGCTGGCGCAATGCCGATCCGGCGGCGCAGGCGCTGCGCCGCGCCTGTCTCGACCTTGCCGCACGCGCCGTCGCCGACTGGCCGCGCGAGGTTCCGCTCTCCGTGCTGGTGCTGGGCGAGCGTTCGTTCGCCGCCGCCCGCCATCTCGACACGCTGCTGTCGCCCTACAACGCCACGCTCACCGTCAGCGATCCGTCGCCGGCGACCGTCGAGCGGCTGCGCCGCAACTGGCAGGGCAGCGCCCAGACGCGCTTCCTGTCGCCGGAGGACGGCGCGCTCATCGAGGGCGGGCCCTACGATCTGGTGGTCTGCTGCGACACGCTGAGCGGCGCCGGCGATGCGCTGCTCAAGGAGCTCGTCGCGATGCTGTCGCCCGGCGGCCAGCTTCTGGCGCTGGAGCGCGCCCCCGCCACCGACGCCGAGCTGATCCTCGGCACCGGCGCCGACTGGTGGACGGCCGTTCCCGGCGCGCCGCTTCCCGCCGTCCCGCTGCTCGACCGTGCGGCCTGGCAGGCCCGCCTTGCCGCCTTCGGCCTTGCGGACGCGCAGGCGCTGCCGCTTGCCGGCGGCGAGATCGACGCCAGCATTCTCGTCGCGGCCGCCCCGGCCCGCGCCAGCGCCGCCAACGGCAACGGCGCGGCGGACAACGAGGCCGAGCCGCGTCGCCTGGCGATCGTCTGCGACGCCAAGGGGCCGTCGCGGGCCGTCGCCTCGGCGCTGCGCGAATGCCTGAAGCCGCATGGCATCGAGGCGGTGCTGGTCGCCGCCGGCACGCCGACGAAGGGCGACGACCTGCTGCGCGCCGATCTCGACGATCCCGCGACCTGGGGCGAGGGCACGATGCTCGCCGCTGCCGCCCGCGACGGCATCGTCCATCTCGCCGGCGCCTATAGCGGGACCGGCTCCGGATCTGGCGAGGATGCCAGCGCCGTGCTCTCGGCCCGCACCTGGCAACTCACGCAGATGCTCAAGGGGCGCGGCAGCGCCACCGGCCCGGTGATGCTCGTCGCGCCGGAGGGCGCGCGCGCCCTCGCCCGCGGCACCGCCCCCGACCCGGTGCAGACCGGCGTGTGGACCTTCGGCCGCGTCGCCATGAACGAATTCCCCTCCGCCGGCCTCAGGCTCGTCGACATCCGCCGCGATCTCGACGCCAGCGCCGCCGCCCTGCGCCTTGCCGCCGAGATCGTCGGCGCCGGCCAGTGCGACGAGCGCGAGCTGGTGATCGACGGCGACACCCGCCTCGGCCTGCGGCTCGAGCGCGGCCCGGACCTGCCGCGCACGGGCGATGCGGCAACGGACGCCGGCACCCTGCGCCTCGACATCGCCCAGCAGGGCTCGCTCGACCGCCTCGCCTGGTCGCAGGTTCCCGCCCGCGCCCTTGTCGGCGACGAGGTCGAGATCGCGGTGGAGGCGAGCGGCCTCAATTTCCGCGATGTGATGTGGGCGCTCGGCCTGCTGCCGGAAGAGGCGCTGGAGGACGGTTTCGCCGGCCCGACGCTCGGCATGGAATGCGCCGGCACGGTCGTTGCCACCGGACCGCAGGCCCGCCGCCTGCGCCCCGGCGACAAGGTCATCGCCTTCGCCCCGGCCTGTTTCGCCAGCCGCGTCACCGTCTCGGAAAAAGGCTGCGCCCGCACGCCGCAAGGGCTCGATCCGGAAGCGGCGGCGACCATCCCCGTCGCCTTCCTCACCAGCTATTACGCGCTGCACCGGCTCGCCCGGCTGGAGCCGCACGAGACCGTGCTGATCCATGGCGGCGCCGGCGGCGTCGGCCTTGCCGCGATCCAGGTCGCCCGCCATATCGGCGCGACGATCATCGCCACCGCCGGCAGCCCGGAAAAGCGCAGCCTGCTGCGCCGGCTCGGCGTCGATCATGTGCTCGATTCCCGCTCGCTGACCTTCGCCGACGACGTGATGCGGCTGACCGGCGGCAGGGGCATCGAGGTGGTGCTCAACTCGCTGTCCGGCGAGGCGATGGAGCGCAGCATCGAGGTGCTCGCCCCCTTCGGCCGCTTCCTCGAGCTCGGCAAGCGCGACTATTACGAGAACACCCATCTCGGCCTTAGGCCATTCCGCCGCAACCTCAGCTATTTCGGCATCGATGCCGACCAGCTCCTGATCCACCAGCCGGCGCTGGCCGAGCGGCTGCTCGACGAGCTGATGCAGCTCTTCGCCGATGGCGCCCTGTCGCCCCTGCCCTATCGCGCCTTCGAGGCCGGTGAGGTCGTCGCCGCCTTCCGGCTGATGCAGAAGGCCGGCCATATCGGCAAGATCGTCATCCGCCCGCCGCAGCAGCCGGCCGCCCGGCCTGCCGCGCCCGCGCCCGTCCGCTTCGAGAGCGAGGCCGGCAGCCTGGTCGTCGTCGGCGGGTTCGGCGGCTTCGGCGCGGCCTTGATCGGCCGTCTCGCCGACATGGGCGCCACACGCATCGACGTGCTGTCGCGGCGCGGCGCCACCACGCCGGAGGCCGCTTCCCTCATCGAGGCGATGGGCCGTCGCGGCGTCACGGTCGTCGGCCATGCGTGCGATGCCGCCGATGAGAACGCCGTCACCGCCGCCCTTGCGGCGATCCGCAAGGAGGCCGGCGCGATCCAGGCCGCGTTCCACACGGCGATGGTGCTGCACGACACGCTGCTTGCCAATCTCACCCGCGAGCAGCTTGACGCGGTGCTGGCGCCGAAGGTGCGCGGCGCGCAGCTTCTCGACCGGCTGACGCGCGGCGATGCCTTGCGCCAGTTCGTGATGTTCTCCTCCGCCACCACCCTGGTCGGCAATCCGGGGCAGGCGAACTATGTCGCCGCCAACGGCTATCTGGAGGGTCTTGCCGCCCGCCGCCGGGCGGAAGGCCTGCCCGGCCTTGCGGTCGCCTGGGGCGCGATTTCCGATGCCGGCTACCTTGCCCGCAACGCCGAGGTCGGCGACCTGCTGGCCCGCAAGCTCGGCCGCCATGCGCTCTCGGCCCGCGAGGCGCTGGACGGGCTGGCGGTGCTGATGGCCCTGCCGCAGGACGACGTCGGCGCAGCGGCGCCCGGCTATGCCCGCATCGACTGGGCGGCGGCCCGGCGCGACCTTGCCCTGCTCGCCATGCCCTTCGCCGAGCGGCTGGGGATTTCCGCGGGCAATGACGGGTCCGGCGAGGGCGGCGCCATCGACCTTGCCGCGCTGGTCAAGGGGCTCGACCGGGCCGGCGCCATCGCCAAGATCGGCAAGCTGCTGGCCGTGGAGATCGGCCGCATCCTGCGCATCGGCGAGGACGACATCGACCCGGCCCGACCGCTGACCGAAGTCGGCATGGATTCGCTGATGGCGCTGGAGCTGCGCATGGCGGCGGAGCGCCAGTTCGGCATCGACATCCCGCTGATGTCGCTGGCCAATGGCGCGACGCTCGCCGACATGGCCGCGCGCATCGCCGATCAGGTCCTGTCGGGCGACAGCGGCAACGGCGCCGACCTGTCCAGCGAGGCACGGACCAACGCCATGCAGCATCTCGGCGAGGACGTGTTCGACGGCGACGCGGAGGCGCTGGCCGAGGTGGCGGCCGAGGTCGAGGAACGCACGCGCAACGTCCGCTCGCTGCTATAGTGGGCCAGCGGGCGCAAGGCCCGGTTCTTGAGGAGAGGGAAACTTGGATCATCACGGCAGCAAGTCGGACGAGCGGCGCGAGCTGATGGCCAGCCTGCGCGCCGGCCACAAGGCGGCGCGCCAGCGCCAGCCCGCGCGCCCGGCCGCCCCGGTGCCGCCGCCGCCCGGCCCCGCCGCCTTCGACTTTTCCGAGCTGCCGCAGCTTCGCCAGTTGCGCATGCACCGGGCCGCGGCCGATCTCATCGGCCTCGACAATCCGTTCTTCCGCGCCCATGCGGGCGTTGCCGGCGCCACCACGGTGATCGACGGCAGGACCTTCGACAATTTCGCCTCCTACAACTATCTCGGGCTGAACGGCCATCCGGCGGTCAACGAGGCCGCCACCCGCGCCATCGCCACCTATGGCACCAGCGCCTCGGCCAGCCGCGTCGTTGCCGGCGAGCGGCCGATCCACCGCGAGCTGGAGGACCGGCTCGCCCGCCTCCACGGCGTCGAGGACGCGGTGGTGATGGTCAGCGGCCATGCCACCAACGTCACCGTCATCGGCCATCTGATGAAGGGCGACGACCTCATCCTCACCGATTCCCTGGTGCACAATTCGGTCACCGAGGGCGCGCGCCTGTCGGGCGCGGCGCGGATGAACTTCCCGCATGGCGATCTCGACGCGCTGGAGCAACTGCTGTCGCAGAACCGGCACAAGTTCGACCATGTGCTGATCGTCGTCGAGGGCATCTACAGCATGGACGGGGACTATCCCGACCTTGCCCGCCTGATCCGGCTGAAGCAGAATTTCGACTGCTGGCTGCTGGTCGACGAGGCCCATTCGATCGGCGTCCTCGGCGCCACCGGGCGCGGGCTCGCCGAGCAGTATTCCGTCGATCCGCGCAGCGTCGAGATGTGGATGGGCACGCTGTCGAAGACCTTCTCGGCCTGCGGCGGCTATATCGCCGGCTCCAAAGCCCTGTGCGACTATCTGCGCGCCACCGCGCCGGGCTTCGTCTTCTCCGTCGGCCTGTCGCCGGCGCTGGCCGGGGCGGCGATCGCCTCCGCCGACCTGATGGAGCGCGAGCCCGAGCGGGTGCGGCGGCTTGCCGCCAACGGCCAGCGCTTCCTGGCGCGCGCGCGCGCCGCCGGCCTCGACACCGGCCCCAGCGCCGGGCTCAGCGTCATTCCGGTCATCGTCGGCGATTCCATCGGCGCGGCAACGCTGTCCAACCGCTTGCTGGCACGCGGCATCAACGCCCTGCCCATCGTCTTCCCGGCCGTTGCGGAGAAATCCGCCCGCATCCGCTTCTTCATCACCAGCGAGCACAGCAGTGAGCAGATCGACCGCGCGGTCGATGCCACGGCCGAGGAACTGGCGAAGATGCGGGAGGAGAATGTCGGCTTCTCGTCGCTGGTCAAAAGCGTCCGCCAAACCAGTTAAGACGGCGAGCTAAGCCCGCCAGCAGGCGACATCACAGCCCCAGCTTGCGCCCCAGCCAGGACAGCTCCTGCCGGATCCGCGTCATGATCCGGTGGCGGGTGCTCGCCCGCTGGCTTTCAAGACGCGAAATCAGGAATTCCGGCCCGCAGGGCACGAGGCTCACCGGATCGACCGTCAGCGGATAGTCGATGAAGGCGACATGGGCGAGCGTTGCGAGATCCAGCCGCCGCCCGCGCCTTGCGCAGTCCGTCAGATCCTGCGTCAGCCCCCATCCGGCATAGAACGGCATGCCGTAGACGGTGACGGGTTTGCCGCGCAGCAGCGCCTCGAAGCCGCTCAGCGAGGAGAAGGTCTCGACCCGGTCGGCGAGATCGACAAGGTCGAGAATATCGCAGCCCTCGACCACCTGATCGGCGAGCCCTTCGGTCTCATGCGGCTCCAGCCGACCGGCGCGCAGGCGTGCGGCCACATCCGGATGCGGCTTGAAGAGGATATGGGCTTGCGGGTTGCGGGCGCGCACCTGGCGCAGCAGCTCCAGATTGACGTTGTCGCAAGCCGCGCAGTCGATGGTCGCCGACAGCGAGCGGCGCACGCCGGCATCGTCCGCCACCTGCCCCGGCACCAGGATCACGGTGCGATCACGCGGCACGCTCGGCAGCGTGCCCGTGCCGCCGACATTGTACTTGGTGACCCGCGCCTTTTGGATGCGGGCGACCAGCCCCTCCGCACGCGCCCGCTCGGCCGGCGACAGCACCCGTTCGGCCAGCAGCCGCTCCATGCGGCTTGGCCGCAGCGCGTCGAAATAGATGCCCTCGTCGTCGAAGCCGACCGAGGCGCCGCGCGCCAGTCCCGCGCCGAGCCCGACGGAGCGCAGGAAGCCGTCCTCGATCCGCCACAGCTCGACGCCCGCGCGCGCCGCCGCCGCCTCGACCTCCTCGGTGACGCCGGCCGCCCAGCCGAGCGCCCGCCCGCCCTCGCGCGCGGCGCGGGCCATCGCCTCCTCCGCATCGGCGCAGAAGGCGAAATCCCCGCCGGGGCCTGCCAGCGCTGCCCGGATCGTCGCGTGGTTCCAGGACTTGGCGCCGAAGCAGAACAGCGGCTTTTGCGAAACCTCCGCCCGCCGCGCCGCCGCCGCCACCCCCTGCAGCGCCAGCACCGCCGGCAATGTGGCCGCCGCCTCATAGGGCGAGGGATGGACATGCGCCGACGACAGCACCATTCCCGCCCGGTTCTCGGCAAGCCCGAAACTCCGGCACAGCGCCGCACCCCAGCCGGCCGTGTCCTCACCAGTGCCCGCTTCACCAGTGCCCGCTTCCAGCGCCGCCACCGCCGCAGCGCTCGCTGCCGCCTCGCCCTCTCTCAGGACCGTCCCCGGGTCGACCGGCAGGAGCGCCACCACCAGCGTCTCGCTTGCCAGCGGCGCCGGCGGCGCGTCGAGCCGCAGCAGCCCGGCCAGCAGCAGCGGAGTGCCGGCCTCGACCGCCTGCCGCGCGCCCTCTTGCACCTCGCCGCTGCCGGCCAGGCACACCAGCCCCTCGCCCTTTTTCGGCGACCGGGTCGCCGTCACCGCCGGCGCGCCGAGCATCGCGGCCAGCGCCGCGGCATGCGGCCGAAGCTCCCTATCCACCAGCAGCCAGCGCCGGCATTTGGGCGACGCGCTCACAGCGGCACCCCGATCGCGCGGGCGCGGGCAAGGCGCGGCGGCGGCTCGACATGCCACTCGGGATCGGGTGCGGTTTCCTCCAGCAGCCGCGCGCTCATCGTCGCAACAGCCTCGTCCAGCCCCGCGCGATTGTGGATCGAGCCGCGCAGTTGCGAGCTTGCCACCACCACTTTCAGAAAATCGGCGAGCAGCGCCGGATCGGGCACCCTCGGCGCCTGCCAGAACTCGGCGAGCGGGTCGCGATGGGTCAGCCCCGCCATGTCGTAGAGCGCCGGCGTCAGCAGGGCCACCGGCACGCCGGCCCGCAGCGCGTCGAGCCCGGCGGTCGAGTTCACCGTCACCAGCCCGGCAAGGCGCGGGAACAGCGCTGCCAGCGAGCCGCCGTCGAGGAAGGCAATCCGGCCCCGATCCGCGCCCGCATGGCGCGCGATCTCGGCCCGCCAGTCCACCTCGCCATTGTCGAGCGGATGCGCCTTCACCACCAGCCGGGCCGCTTTCGGCGCGCCGTCGCGAAAGGCGGCGATCACGCGGGCCAGCGCCGCGCGCATCGTGCCGAACTGCGACTGCGCCAGGATCTGGTAATCGCCCTCCACCTGCAGCGGCAGCAGGAACAGCGGTCCGTCGCTCCCCAGAAGCTCCGCCTCGATGCGCGCCGCTTCTCCCCTGCGCCGCCGCCCGCCGGCAAGCCGGAGCGCCCAGGCGAGGTAATCGGCAAGCGGATGGCTCGGCGTGTGCCGGCGATAGAAGGGATGCAGCGGAAAGCCGGCGACATTCGGCAGGTGATAGGCAATGTCCTGCCAGGCTTCCAGGGCGAAGGAGCCGGGATAGCGGGGCGACAGGTCCGGGTCGCCCAGCCGCGCCGCCGCCCGGCGAATTACGTCCGGATCGTCCGGCAGCCGGCTCAGCACGCCGAGCCCGCCGCGCGCCAGCGTCATGTAGCCCGGCCGCAGCAGCCCCAGTTCGGTCACATGCACCGCGATCCCGCGCGCCTCGGCTTGCAGCACCGCCGGACGGTGATACGGCCGCGTGTCGCCATGCAGGACGAGATCGGTGACGCCGCCCTCCTGCATCAGCCGCGCCGCCTCGGCCGGCCAGTCGGCAAGGCGCCCGCGCCAGAACCGGCATTCCCGCCCGTGCCAGTGCAGCCAGTCGCCGCTGCAGAAATTGACCCGCGTCACCCGGTGGCCGGCCGTCGCCAGTCTTTCGCCGATCCTGCGGTAGAGCGGCGACAGCGGCCCTTGCAGAAACAGGAAATGCCGGGCGCGGCTGCCGCGCATCTCAGCCGCGCCAGGCACGCCACCACCGCCCGGCGCGCCCGCGCGCCCGCATTTCCTCGGCAAAACTCATCGGAATGCCGAGCCGCCGCGCCTTTTCCGTGCGCGGCGCCGGGCGCACGCAGGCGGCGGGCTCGTTGATACTGTTCTGCGTCAGCCGCCGCGCCAATTCGTCGGCGGCGGCCTGCTTGCCCTCGTCCGTGTAGAAATTGCCCTGGATCTGGATCGCATGGCCCATCAGCCGCTGCACCGCGTCGTAGACGCCGGCATCGGGCGCCTGCGGCGTCCTCCAGAACCGGTCGAGCGGCAGTTGGCAGGTCAGGCCCGGCAGGTCGTAGACGGCAACGCCGAGGATCTTCACCGGGCAGCCGAGCCGCACCGCGTGCAGGCCCGTCGTCGAGTTGACCATCAGCGCGCCGGAGGCGTGTTCCAGCAGCGTCACCAGATGGCCGCCATCGACCAGATGCACCCGGTGCTTGACCTTGTGCTTGCGGGCGAGCTGGCGGACGATCCGCCCCCACGGCTCGATGCCCTGGTCCATCGGGTGGATCTTGACCACCAGATGCGCCGCCAGATGCGCATGCGCGGCGAAGGAGGCCAGCACCTCGTCCAGCGCCTCGGCGAGATGGCCGTATTGCGAATTGTAGCGGAGCTGGTAGTCGCTCTGGAGCTGCAGCGGGAAGACGAAATACGGGCAGCGCGACTCGATCAGGTCGGCGATCAGGATGTTGGCGTTGCGGTCGCGGCTGCGGGCGAAGACCAGCCGCGGCACCATCGCCAGATATTCGAAGACCGGGTGATAGAACTTGTCCTGGGTGAAGCGCGGCCAGAACAGGAAGACGATGGAATTGACGAGGTGGAACACCACCTCGTGCATCGCCTCCAGCCAGAACGGATGGCGATAGCGCACCGTCAGGTCGATCGGCGCCAGCACCGCTGCCGCCTCGCGGATCGCCGCCACGTCGTCGGGAAACAGCGAGCGCGCCGACATGCCGTCAAGTTCGGCGGTGATCCAGTCGGGCCGCAGATAGCCGTTCTCATAGGCGATGGTGCGCAGGCCGAGCCGGCCGGCCAGCTCGATCGCCGCCGAATGGTAGGGAAAGCGGTCCTGGTAGAAGACGATGTCGGTGACGCCGTGCTTGCGGACATAGGCCTCCAGGAAGGCCGGCCAGTCCGTCAGGCTGCCGCGATAGCTGGTGCAGCGGGCATCGTGCCACAGCAGCCAGTCGGAGAGGCTGAGATTGATGCGCAAGCTGCGGTGGCCGCGCGCCTCCAGCGCATCGGCGACGACGCGCGGGAAATCCGAGGGCGGCCCCTGCAGAAACAGAACCGTGCGCGTTGGCGTCTCTTGCGACATGTCAGGCGTCCAGTGCGACGCGGGCACGGCGGCGGGCCAGCGTCTGCATCACCGACGGACGTCCCCTCGCCGGGGCGAGGTCCGATGTCAATTGCTGGCCAGCGCGTCGATCGATCTGGCACTGGTCAGCAGCGGGCCGATGATCTGCAGGAACTTGCCGAACTCCGCCGTCGGATGGTTGGCGACGTAGATGATATCCTTGTCGCGCATCTCAAGCGAACGGGCCAGGAAAAACGCCTCGGCCGCGCGCAGG
>NZ_FYAW01000020.1:0-641 GCF_900185735.1 Stappia sp. P2PMeth1
GCGACGGCGAACGGGCTGGACGAGACCGCGCGGGCGCTCTCCTCCTCGGCCCAGGAAAGCGCCGAGCGCGCCAGCGAGACCACCCAGGCAAGCTCGATCGCCACCGACAGCGTCCAGACCGTCGCCAGCGCCGCCGAGGAACTCTCCGCCTCCATCGCCGAGATCTCCCGGCAGGTCGGCCAGACCACCCAGGTCGTCGATCAGGCCACCCAGGGCACCCGTCAGACCAACGAGAAGGTCGCCGGCCTTGCCGCCGCCGCCAACAAGATCGGCGAGGTCGTCTCCTTGATCCAGGCGATCGCCGAACAGACCAACCTTCTCGCCCTCAATGCCACCATCGAGGCGGCGCGGGCGGGCGAGGCCGGCAAGGGCTTCGCCGTCGTCGCCGCCGAGGTCAAGGAGCTCGCCACCCAGACCTCCAAGGCGACCGAGGAGATCGGCGCCCAGATCGCCGCCATCCAGGGCTCGACCGGCGAGGCCGTCGCCGCCATCGGCGAGATCGCCCAGATCATGCAGGACGTCAACGGCTACACCGCATCGATCGCCTCCGCCGTCGAGCAGCAGGGCGCCGCAACCAGCGACATCTCCCGCTCGGTCCAGCAGGCGGCCGAGGGCACCGGCGCCGTCACCCGCAACATGGA
>NZ_FYAW01000054.1:0-2857 GCF_900185735.1 Stappia sp. P2PMeth1
GGGGCATTATGCCGTAAGATGGATTATGCCGCATGGCCGAGTTCGGCGGCTGCTGCGTCTGCTGTCGGCCATGCGGCAGTTCGGCATAATCAGAGCGCTTTGAAGAAGGCGAGTATGGGGTGGAAGAACGAACCCGCTGCGCGGGAGGGGAGCGCGTGGTGGGGTCATGATAATGCGGCATATGTTGCGACTGGATTGAGCGCCGAACGGTTCAGGCGGACCATCTGGGCTCCTTCAACCCAGGAGCCGAACGATGACCACGCCGTTTCCCAACACCCCTGTCAGCCCGCTGCGCCAGAAGCTGATCGACGACATGAACATGCGCCATTTCTCGGTGGCGACCCAGCGCAACTACATCCGAGATGTGGAGCGCTTCGCCAGTTTCCTGCGGCGACCGCCGGACACAGCGACCACCGAGGATGTGCGCCAGTTCCAACTGGCCCAGAGCGAGGCAGGTGTGCCGGTGCCCACGATGAACAGCGTGGTGTCGGCGCTGCGGTTCTTCTTCACCAATACCCTTGATCGACCCGACCTGGCCCGCAAGCTGGTGCGGGTGAGCCGTCCACGTAACCTCCCCATGGTGCTGAGCCGCGACGAGGTCGCCCGCCTGCTCAACGCGACGACCACGCTCAAGCACCAGGCAGCGCTGTCGGTGGCCTATGGCGCCGGATTGCGCGTCGGCGAAGTCGCCATGCTCAAGGTGCGCGATATCGACAGCGAGCGCATGCTGATCCGGGTCGAGCGGGGCAAGGGCGGACGATATCGCAACGCCATGCTCTCGCCCGACCTGCTCACCCTGCTGCGTCAATGGTGGCGGGACGGCGATCGCCAGGGCGTGCTACACCGCGACGGCTGGCTATTCCCGGGCCAGCACGCGCTCAAGCCGATCAGCACCAGGCAACTCTATCGCGTCGTGGTCGAGGCAGCTCAGGCGGCCGGGATCACCCGGCGCGTCGGCCCGCATACGCTGCGGCACAGCTTTGCCACCCATCTTCTGGAAGACGGCGTTGATGTCCGGGTCATCCAGGTGCTGCTCGGGCACAGCAAGCTTGAGACGACGGCGCTCTATACCAAGGTGGCCACGCGCACGGTGCGGTCCGTCATCAGTCCGCTCGACAAGCTGGGCATCTTCGTTCCGGCGGAGGCACCACCCGGCCCCTGAGCTGTGCGCACCACCATCGAGGTCGCCGATATTTTCCGAGCGGCCGGGCGTGACTACCGTGCTGCCCATGCCGGGCATTTGAGCCTGGATCAGCTCAAGGTCATGTCCGCGATCGAGACCTGTCGCACCGCAGCTCTTGGCGGTCACGTCGAGGCCTGTTCAGACTGCGGGCATCAGCGGATCGCCTACAACTCCTGTCGCAACCGGCACTGCCCGCGCTGCCAGGGCGCCGCCGCACGCGCCTGGCTGGAAGCCCAGCAGGCCAACCTTCTTCCGGTCGGCTACTTCCATGTGGTGTTCACGTTGCCCACCGAAGTCGCCGACATTGCCTTCCACAACAAGGCGCTGGCCTACGACCTGCTGTTCAAGGCGGCATCGCAGACGATGTTGACCATCGCAGCCGACCCAAAGCACCTGGGTGCCCGCATCGGCATCACCGCCGTGCTTCACACCTGGGGTTCGGCCATGACCCACCATCCCCACATCCACATGATCGTGCCCGGTGGCGGCCTCACGCCGGATGGAGAATGGATATCGTCGCGCCCGGCCTTCCTGCTGCCGGTCCGTGTGCTCGGCGCACTGTTCAGGCGATTGTTCCTGACCCGGCTGCTCGAACTCCATGGTGCTGGAAAGCTCGCATTCTTTGGCAAGATGGCGGGATTCCACAACCATCGCGCCTTCGTCCGCCACCTCGCACCTGTCCGAAGAAAGCGTTGGGTTGTTTATGCCAAACCGCCCTTCGCCGGACCTGAGGCGGTGCTCGCCTATCTCTCCCGCTATACCCATCGGGTTGCGATCTCAAACAGCCGCCTTCTCGGGTTCGACGGATCCGAAGTGACCTTCCGCTATAAAGACTATCGTCGCAAAGGCGCCGAACGGCAGCAGGTCATGACCCTGGCCGCCAATGAGTTTATCCGCCGCTTTCTGCTTCACACACTGCCGCGCGGCTTCCATCGTATCCGACATTACGGCCTGCTCGCCGGCTCCGTCTGCAAGGACTGCCTCGCTCAGGCTCGCGAACTGCTTGGATTGATGCCAACTTCACAAGAACCAGCGACCGATGAGACCGCAGACCAGTGCCCACCTTGCCCCTGCTGCGGCGGCACCATGGTCATCATCGAGACCTTCGCACCGTGGTGCCAGCCGCGGGCACCGCCGAACGTACGGCCATCAACCCGGGAGAGCGTTCATGACCGGGCATGAGCTGTTACCAGACCAGACCGCGACACCACCATCGCGGCCCGCAGACAATCTCGCGCCGGTCGCTTGCCGGATCGCCATTACCGGCCTGCTCCATGACATCTGTCACCGAACGCTCTGCCTTAACGGCTTCTCCATCACACCACACGCCCAAGACCTCGCCTATCCGCTATCACCTGACGATGGCCTCCGAACCTGCCAAATCCAGAAAAACCCATAGCGTCCAGCCCGTGGTTCGCGGGTTCGGTCTTCCCGGACTTTCGGGCGCCTATCGGCAGCCGAAACTCTTCAGGCAAGCTGCCCGACCGCTTCTGGGCGCCCAAGCCGGGAAAGCGGCCGTTCAGCAGGCTACTGTACTTTGACCGCAATGCGCCACCTTTCCGGCCGTTCGACTGCCGCTTGCGGCGTCCCGAAAGCCGACATTGCTCACGGCGTAGCCAAGCGCAAGCCGATTACTTCGGCGTATATGTTCGAATCCCACCCGGTCCGCCACTT
>NZ_FYAW01000016.1:0-96158 GCF_900185735.1 Stappia sp. P2PMeth1
GCCCAAGCGATGAGCTGCTCGCTTTCCTCGAAACGCTCTGATTATGCCGAACTGCCGCATGGCCGACAGCAGACGCAACGGCCGCCGAACTCGGCCATGCGGCATAATCCAGCTTACGGCATAATGCCCCTTATGCCGATATCGGCATAATATCCATGCCACAGGCCATGCCTCGCGCTTGGGGCGGGATTTTTCGGGCAGCTTCGGCACGAAGAAATACGCCTTCGAGGAGCTGGTCGCCTTATCCTGACTCTGTGATCCTGTCTCAGAATCATGCATTGGAGGCGCCTCACCACGGCTCCGGTGAAGCTCTTCAGACGTCCGGGTCAAGCGTTCCCGCAGCGTAGCGAGGACAACGCTTGACGCGGCGGCGGCACGACAAGCTGTTCATGGGGTGCAGGCTAAGTCCTGCACCCCTGCCACGCGGCGAGCGGGAGAGCGCGAGGGGAACCCCTCGCATTCTAAACAATGAAGTTGCGCCGAAGGCGCTCCGCTTGGGTATCGTGCGTGCATTTGTATTTTACCGATCTTGACACTATTTCGCGTCCGCTTTTCCTTGATGACCTTGCAGTGAGCCTCGCGCCCGGTGCGCTCGACGCGGTCGAGCGCACCGGGCTGATTCACGGCATGCCGTTCATCCTGATGGATGACGGCAGCTACGATCTCGCTCTCAACCGGTTCTTTCGTGCCTGTCCTGCTATGGGAGCGCGATCGCCGAACACGTGGCGCTCCTACGCCCGCGACATTCTCGTCTGGGCGCGCTTTCTTGTCGAACGGCGCGGCGGCAAGACGGTCTGGCAGGCCGGCCGCGACGATGTCCTGGCCTTTCACCGGGCGCGTCGGCTGTCGGCAGCTCCCTACCGCATCTCGGCTGCGAGCTGGAACCGGAGCGTTGCCGCGCTCGACAAGCTCTATCGCTGGGCTGTCGAGGAAGGAATCATTGCGATCTCGCCCTTCAGCTACGGCGCCACCCTTCGCAGGGCCGGCGGTAGCCGCGCAGTGCTCGCTGTGACGACGAACCGTGCCCGCGAGCGCGCCGCGCGGCGCCACGATACCCGTTACATCGATCTTGGCCGCTACCTGCTGTTCCGCGAGGTGGGATTGCGCGGCCGGCTTCCCGACGGCTCGGAGGACGCGACGTGGCGCGGCCGCAACGGCGAGCGCAATGCGTTGTTTGCCGAGCTTCTCGTCACGACCGGCCTGCGGCTGACAGAGGCCGGCAGTCTGCTGCTGAGTGAGCTGCCGCGCCTGACCGATCCCGAATCGCGCTCGGTGCCGTTCGATCTCCCCGGTCCGATCGCCAAGGGCGGACGACCACGGCGCATCCGCGTTCCCCGCCGGGTACTGAGATTGATCGGCGACTATGTCGATCTCGAGCGCACGGTCTCTGCCGCGCGCTCAGAGCCTTCGGTGTCCGATCCGCTCTGGCTGATGCTGGAGGACGGGAAGGCAACAGACGCGGCGGGCAAGCGTGTCCGGCTCGACCGTCTGACGCTGGGCGAACGCCGCCGCGTGCTGGTCGGCACGCCCGGCCAGGCGCAGCATGCCTTGCTCTGGCTGACTGAAGGCGGCAAGCCCGTGCCCTCGGCGACTTGGGAAGCTGCCTTTCGGCGGGCCTGCACCCGCTGCCGCCGTTTCGGCATCGAGGTCGAGGTGACGCCACACACGCTGCGGCACACCTTCGCCGTCAACATGCTCTCCATGCTGATCCGCGAGCAGATCGGATCCGTGTTCGATCCGCAGGACCAGCACGGCGCAGCCTATCGGCGGATTCTCGGCGATCCTCTGCAGAAGCTCCAGCACCTGCTGGGGCATGCGAGTATCACCAGCACCTACATCTATCTCGACAGCCTCGCCGAGGCGCAGGAGCTGGTCGAGGCCGCCGCGGATCGCTGGGCCGAAGACACGGCTGGCGGCGCGGCATGACCGCCGCGGCGGCTCCATCGGTGCGGCGGCCGGGTCGCCGCGCCCTCTTTCCCGAGGCGCTGCCCGATCCCGAGGGCGAGGCCGCCGCTGCGATCGCATCGCTGCGCTTTACCGTCACGCTGGCGGATCGCAGCAAGACGATCGACCTGACGATGCTCGCCGGCCGCAAGGCATTGGCGCGGACCTTTGCCGGCGCGCTCTGGCGCGCCTGCCAGGTCGGTGGTCCGGCCGGCTCGATCTCGACGGCCTACGCCTATGCCAATGCGCTCAAGACATTTTGGCGCTATCTCGATTCCGCCGGATCGCACGTCGCCCGTCTCTCCGACGTCAGTGCCGTCTGCATCGACGGCTTCGATTCCTGGATGGAGGGGAGCGGCCTGCATCCCAATCACCGCCTGCACCGCATGAGCAAGGTGCTCAACCTGCTGCGGCTTGCCGAGGCCGCGGAGCCCAGCCACCTGCCGCCCGATGCCTCACGCCGGCTGATGTACACGAGCGATCGGCCCGGCGTGCGCGCCAGGCCGCGCGATGCCTATGGCGATGATGTCGCCGCGGCATTGCGGAAGGCGGCGCGCACCGATCTCGCCGCCATCATCCGCCGCTTGGGCGAGGCCGATCGTATTCCGGCGGTCGAGGATTCCGATCGGAGCAAGGCGCTGGCAGCAACCCACAAACAGGTAATGGAAGTGATCGACGCGGAAGGCGTCATCGGGCACAGGCACCCTCTCTTCAAGCGACTCTACACGCTCCGCCGCGAGAGTGGCCTGCCGAACGATCGCCTGATCCACGATCTGCATGGCCGCCGGCATCTCATCGCCGCCGATCTCGTGCCGCTCATCGTGCTTATCTCGCTCGACACCGGCATGGAGATCGAAGCGATCAAGGGCTTGCGAGCGGACTGCCTGAAGAACCCGGCGGGCGGCTATGTCGAGATCGAGTATTGCAAGCGTCGGGCGCGCGGCGCCGAGTGGAAGCGGCTGCGTGTGCGCGACGGCGGTTCCTCGACGCCGGGCGGCTTGATCCGCAAGGCGCTGCAGTGGACCGGTCCGGCGAGAAGCCGGCTCGGCGCCGACACGCTCTGGGCGCACTGTGCCTGGGGCCGCCTGACCCCTCGGGTGCTCAGCATGAAGGAGCTCGCGGCTTCATGGACGCGCCGGCACGGCATCCTTGATGAGCGGGGCCAACGCCTTCGCCTCAATCTGACGCGCCTGCGCAAGACGCATAAGGCGGCATGGTACCGGCGCACGGGCGGCCAGCTCGACCGCTTCGCCGTCGGCCACACTGTCGCGGTCGCGGCCGACCACTACGCCGACATTCCCGCGCTTCGTCATCTGCACGAGGCGACAATTGCCGACGCCATGACCGATGCGCTCGACGCCGCGTTCCCCCCCTGTGTCCTGTCGTCGGAGGAGGAAGCGGCCGTCCAGACCGATCCCGACAAGGCGACCGGCCTTCCCGTTGTCGGCGCCGCCGCGGTCAAGGCGCTGTTCGGCGGCGAGCAGGACGTCTGGCTCGCCAGTTGCGGCGGCTTCTACAACAGCCCGTTCGGCTCGGAGGGAGAGGCCTGTCCGTCCCCCTTCTGGGGGTGTCTCGAATGCAGCAATGCCGTGGTCACCGCCCGCAAGGTGCCCGCGCTCCTGGCCTTCCTCAACTTCATCCGGGCGCAGCGGCAGGTGCTGAGCGAAGCCGACTGGATCGCCAAGTTCGGCCGGGTTCACGGACGCATCGCCGAACAGATTCTGCCCCGGTTCGCCGACGCCGAGATCGAGGAAGCCCGTCGGATTGGGTCATCGGACCCCGCGCTCCTCTACCTGCCGCCCGAAGCGAGAGCGCCATGATGCCGGCACCGATCAAGCTGCCGCAGCACGCGTCGCTGCCTTCGGCCATTTATGGCAACGACGAGCCCGTGCTTGCCGGCGTGGCGGTCAGGGACGATGCCGACCGCACGCGACTTCCGCGCTTCGGTGACGATCTTTGGGACCTGGGCGCCGCCATTTTCCGGGTGAACGCCCGCTACAGCAATTACCGGCTGAACCTCGCCCGCATCGCCGATCCCGTCACGCGGCGGCTGGCGAAGGAGTACGTGATCGCCCGCCTGCGCATCCATGTGCCGGGATATCGGGCGCCCTGCGGCGCGACCTCGGCGATCCGCCTGCTGCGCTACATCCAGCATTTCGCCGCGTTCCTCCGCGCAAGGACTGGCGCCGTCGATCTCAGCCGGATCGATCAGGCGCTGCTCGACGCCTATCTGGCGTATGCCCGTGACGGCGGACGGCGAACGCCTCACGAGACGGTGAAGTATGTCGAGGTGCCGATCGACCTGCATCACCTGGCGCCATGGCTAACCGGCGGCGGCATCGGTTTCCTGCCGTGGCGTGGACGTGCGGCGCACCGCGTTGCCGGCCGGCCGCCAGCGCCCGCCGAGAACGCCACGCCGCGCATTCCCGAGCCGGTCATCGGCGCCATGCTGCGCTGGGCGCTCAAGTATGTCGAGGTCTATGCGCCCGATATCCTCGCGGCGCGGGCCGAGCTTGACGCTCTCGAAGCCCGCTGCGCCCGATTGATGGCGCGGGACGCGCGGGCCGGACGGGCCGTGGCCAAGAACTATCGCGCCCGCGTGGCCAAGTGGCTCGACGTGCGCCGGGCCATGGGCCGAGGCGTGCCGATCTGGGAGCACGCGCCCAATGTGGCCCGCCGCATCGACCCGCTCACCGGCGAAGAGACCCCGCCCTACAATCTCCATCTGATGCGCCTTCACGCCGGCGCTCCGCAGAGCGGCCGCATCAGCCAGTCCGAGCCGACTGCACGACTGATCGAGAAGGCAGCCGCCGAGCTCGGAACCGAGATCGGCGGGCTCGATACGCCGATCTCGATCGATCCGGACACCGGACTGCCATGGCGCGAGCGCTTCGACGGCCTCAGCCTCGCCCGCGAAGAACGGATGTTGCAGGGCGCCTGCTATCTCGTCTGCGCCTACCTCACCGGCATGCGCGACAGCGAGGTGCAGGCGATGCAGCCGGGTTGCGTGTCGCCGGTGCGCAGCGCCGACGGCCTGGTCGAGCGGTACCGGCTGCGCAGCACGGTGTACAAGCGCCATGGCGCGCGCGGCGTCACGGCCGACTGGATCACGATCGAGCCCGTCGCTCGCGCCGTCGCGGTGATGGAGGTTCTCTCGGCACGCAATCGCCGAGAGAAGGAACTGTCATCCTTGTGGGTGGCGCTGAAGGACTGGCCCTGGAGCAACGATCATCTCGGGATGGGTGCAACGCCGACACTCAACCTTTTCCGCGAGGGCCTCGACACGCGCTCGGAGGCCGCGCCGGCGATTCCGCGCATCGGCGACGAGCCTTGGAAGTTTACGACCCGGCAGCTCCGACGCACGATCGCCTGGTACATCGCCAACCGGCCGTTCGGCACGGTCGCCGGCAAGATCCAGTACAAGCACGCCTCGGTCGCCATGTTCGAAGGCTATGCCGGATCGGCGCAGGCCGACTTCCGCTTGGCGATCGAGCGCGAACGTGCACTCGGCCAGCTCGACGACATTGTCGCCCATTACGAGGCCTATCTTCGCCGTGAAGGCCCGGCGGGACCGGGTGCTGCGCGACTGCGACGCGAGTTCGGCCGCGTGCAGGAGGAACTTGGCGATCTTCCCGGCCGGATCTTGGACCGCAAGCGGCTGCGCACCATGGTTGCCCATCTCGGGCGGACCCTGCATGTCGGTTTCCTCAACGACTGCCTGTTCGATGCAGCGACCGCGCTCTGCCTCACCGGCGCGCCAGATGCCGAGCGGACGGCGCCGGCCCTATCGCGCTGCAGCCCCGACCGGTGCCCGAACGCCTGCCTGACCGCCCGGCACCGCGAACCGTGGCAGGCCTCGATCGTCGAGGGCGAAGCGCTTCTGGCCGACCGGCGTCTATCGCCGCTGCAGCGCACGGCGATCCTGCGGGACAACGAGCGCAAGTGCCGGCTGATCGCGCCTCTCATGGACGGTGACGCATGACCGCGCTCGGGCCGAAGAGCCAAGCGGCGCTAAGGGCTGCCATGAAGCGGTTGCTCGACGGCCGCCCTGAACGCACCGACGGGGCGCTGACCGTCGCCAACCTGGCGCGCGAGGCCGGCGTCAGCCGAGCGACGGCGAACCGGGCCGGCGATCTTCTCGCCGAGCTCCGCGCGGCCGAAGCCCGCCTGCGGCGATCGTCGCCCAGGGCCCTCAAGGAACGCATCCATGCTCTGGAAGCGGAACTACGCGCCGTGCGTGGTGCCGAGATGGCGGAGCTGCGGGCGCTCACCCGGACGCTCGCGCAGCACATCCAGATGCTGACGTTGCAGCTCGCCGAGCGAGATGCCGTCATCGAAGGTCTGCGAGCGGAGCTGTCTCGATCCGTGGACGCCAGGGTCGTCCCGTTGCGGCGTCCGCCTCTGGACGGCACCGGCTGACAGCCGCGCTTCATCCTGACCGGTCCAGGCGCCGCTCGCCGGTCATGGCTGCCTCCCGTGCTCGCCCGTCGAGGCAGGGCTCGGGTTGTGGCAGACGCTGCCGGCCCATCAACCCTGTTCCGCACCAGCACCGAGAACAGGGTGTGACGGCCCGGCTTCCCGCGTCTGCCCCTGCCGCCTCGCCCTCGACGGAGAGGGCGAACACAGGAGGCAGCCATGACCACCGATCGCACACCCCAGCCCCGGAACGACATCTACGAGCGTGTCACCAGCCAGATCATCGCCGCCATCGAGGCCGGCGCCGACCAGTACCGGATGCCCTGGCACCACGACGGATCGGCCATCACTACGCCCGTCAACGTCGCCTCGCGCAAGGCCTATCGTGGCGTCAACGTCATCGCACTCTGGGCCGCCGCGCACGCCGCCGGCTTTCCCGCCGGCATCTGGGGCACCTATCGCCAGTGGCAGGCGCTCGGCGCCCAGGTCCGCAAGGGCGAGCGCGGGCACCTCGTCGTGTTCTGGAAGACCGTCGATCGCCACGGCAAGGCAGACGTACAGGACGGCGACGAGGATCGCGACGAGCCCGCCCGGCGCATGTTCGCCCGCGGCTACACGGTCTTCAACTGCGCGCAGGTCGACGGCTACACGCCGCCCGAGATACCGGTGCTACCCGAGGCCGAGCGCATCGAGCGGGCCGAACGGTTCTGCGCAGCGCTCGGCATCGACATCCGCCACGGCGGATCGCAGGCCTGTTACCGCCCATCCACCGACCACGTGCAGATGCCCGACTTCGCCTGCTTCCGCGATGCCGCAGCCTATTACGCCGTGCTGCTCCACGAATGCGGGCACGCCTCCGGCGCCAGGCATCGCCTCGACCGTGATCTCTCCGGACGGTTCGGCTCGGCCGCCTATGCTATGGAGGAATGCACGGTCGAGCTCCTGAGCGCCATGATCTGCGCCGACCTCCATCTCAGCGTCGAGCCGCGGCCCGACCACGCCAGCTATATCGCCTCCTGGCTCGAGGTGCTTCGCTCCGACAAGCGCGCGATCTTCACCGCCGCAGCCAAGGCGCAGCAGATCGCCGACTGGCTGCACGCCCAGCAGGGCAACGCTTGCCGGAACGACGTCAGGGGCGCCGCATAGGCGCTCCTCGACCCGATCAGTTGACAGTTCGCTCCCGGAACAGCGCCTCAATCAGCGGACATTCCGGCCGCGTGCCGTCGGCGCATTGCGCGACGACGTCCTTGAGCACCCGCTCCATGCGCTTCAGGTCAGCGATCTTCGCCCGCACATCGTCGAGATGCGCGGCGGCGACCGCGCTTGCCTCGGCGCAGGGCTGGTCGCGTTCGTCGACCAGGCGCAACAGCTCGCGGATTTCGTCGAGTGAGAAGCCGAGCTCGCGTGCCCGCAGCACAAAGCGAAGGCGCCGCTCGTGCGTCGTGTCGTAGCTGCGGTAGCCGGCCGCCGTGCGCGGTGGCTCGGGCAGGAGCCCGACCTTCTCGTAGTAGCGCACAGTCTCCAGATTGCTGCCCGTCCGCCGGGCGAGCTCAGCCCGCTGCAGGCCCTTCACGCCAGCGTGATCGCGCATCGCAAAAATCCCTCTTGACCCTGTAGTTGCTACAGACCGCATGGTACTGCGCAATGAGGATTTCGGCAAGGAAAGCGAGATCGGACATGGATATATCGCGACCCAGCACGGCGGGCATGACGTCCGCCACGACCGACGTGCTCGCGTCGGACCGAGCCGAAGTCGGACGGCAGCGCCTGGTCGCCGTCGGCGGCATTCTCGGCGCGCTTGCCGCCTCCTCGTGCTGCATCGTCCCGCTCATCCTGTTTAGCCTAGGCATTGGTGGCGCCTGGATCGGCAATCTGACGGCGCTCGCGCCCTACAAGCCGCTCTTCGTCGCCGGGACGACGGGCGTTCTCGGCTACGGCTTCTATCTCGTCTACTGGAAGCCGAGGCGGGCCTGCGCCGAGGATGCTGCCTGCGCGCGCCCGATCCCCAGCCGCATTGTCCAGATCGCGCTCTGGTTTGCGACGGTGCTCGTCGCGGCCGCCTTCGCATTCGACTACGTCGCCCCGCTGCTGCTTTCCGCCTGACACCAAGAGGAGACCCGTCCCATGAAGAAGAGTTTGAGTGCTCTTGCTTTGATCATGTCGGTGATGACCGCGCCTGCCGTGTTCGCTACCGAACGCACAGTCACCTTCGCCATCGACAACATGACCTGCGCCTCCTGCCCCTACATCGTGAAGACCTCGATGGCGGCGGTCCCCGGGGTCTCGACGGTGGCCGTCTCGTTCGAAGCCAAGACCGCGACCGTGACCTTCGACGACGCGCAGACGACCCCGGATGCCATCGCGGCCGCCAGCATGAATGCCGGCTATCCGGCCCGCCCGACGCAGGAGCAAGGCAGTTGACATGCATGACCGCGCCCTGATCCGCACCGGCGCCGCAGGCGCCATTGTCGTTGCGATCTGCTGCGCGGCGCCACTCCTTGCCGTGCCCCCGCCGCTGGCCGGCCTCGGCGCGTGGTTGACGGGTTCGGGTCTGGTCGTGCTTTCCCTGATCGCCGCGGGCCTCGGGCTTGTCGCCTGCGGCATCCATCATCGCCGTGCAAAGGTCGTCTGTTCCAACACGAAGATTCTGAATGAAGGCCTGAAGCCATGAACGATTGCTGCACATCCTCCGCGTCCCGCGACAAGGCGACGGTTTCTACATCCGCAACGGTGCCGAGCTTGGCCGTGCGGCCGGGTGTGACGTTTCCGGACTGGTCGGTGGTTTCGTCACCCGTGGTGAAGGAGGCCCTGCTGGCCATGGTCGGCTCCGACCATGTGCTCAACCGCTGGAGCGGCTACGAGGCGGCCACGGATCGCGTGCGCGTTGCGTTGCTACAGCTCTACGCCGAACACGGGCGAGCCCCGACCCCAAGCGCGCTTGCCAAGCGTGCGGGGCTGAGCGAGGAAGCCGTCCGTGCGCTGCTCGAAGAGCTCCGCCGTCGCGACCTCGTCGTACTCGATGGCGACATGATTGTCGGCGCGTATCCCTTCACCGACCGCGACACCGGCCACCGGGTCACACTGGACGGACGCACTCTTACTGCGATGTGCGCGGTCGACGCGCTCGGCATCGGCGCTATGACCGACCAAGACATCTCGATCGTCTCGCGCTGCCGCCACTGCGGCGCGCCGGTCCGGATCACCACGCAGGAACGGGGCCGGGCTCTGGCCGACGTTGAGCCGACGACGGCCGTCGTATGGCTCAGCGTCCATTACGAAGGCGGATGCGCTGCGAACTCGCTGTGCACTGCAACATCCTTCTTCTGTTCCGACGATCACCTCGCCGCGTGGCGCCGGCAGCGTCCTGCAGACGAGCCGGGATTCCGGCTGTCGATCGAGGAAGCTCTCGAAGCAGGTCGGGCGATCTTCGGGCCCAGCCTTGCCGGAATCGGCACAATCGCCGGCCACGGCAACAACGCGGCCGAGACACAAGGTGAGCCTCAATCGTCGGGCGATACGGCATCGCCGGACAGGCCCGTGACGCATCGGCGCCTTGGCACGAATGGCCGCAACAATGGTTCCTACGACCTTGCCATCATCGGCGCCGGCTCGGCCGGCTTCTCGGCCGCGATCACGGCAGCCGATCAGGGCGCCCAGGTGGCCCTCATCGGCAGCGGCACCATCGGCGGCACCTGCGTCAATATCGGTTGCGTGCCGTCGAAGACGCTGATCCGCGCCGCCGAGACGCTCCACAATGCCCGAGCCGCGGCACGTTTCGCCGGCATCACGGCCGAGGCCGAACTGACCGACTGGGGCGGAACCGTCCGTCAGAAGGACGCGCTGGTTTCGGAGCTACGTCAGGCCAAGTACGCCGACCTGCTCCCGGCTTACAACGGCATCGCCTATCGCGAAGGGCCGGCGCGCATCGTGGACGGCGGCGTCCAGGTGGACGGCACGTTTGTCTCAGCCGGCAAGATCATCATCGCGACCGGCGCGCGACCGGCCGTCCCTGTCATCCCCGGCATCGAGACCGTGCCATACCTGACGAGCACGACGGCGCTTGATCTCGAGGCGCTGCCCCGATCTCTGCTCGTGATCGGCGGCGGCTATATCGGGGCCGAACTCGCCCAGATGTTCGCCCGCGCCGGCGTCGAGGTGACGCTGGTGTGCCGCTCGCGTCTCCTTCCGGAGGCCGAACCCGAAATCGGCACGGCGCTGACGGGGTATTTCATGGACGAGAGCATCGCGGTGATTTCCGGCATCACGTACCGGACGATCCGCAAGACCGCGGACGGTGTTGCACTCACTGTCCATCGCGACGGCAAGGACGTCACGATCGACGCCGATCAGGTGCTCGTGGCGACGGGCCGCGCGCCCAATATCGAAGGTCTCGGGCTCGCCGAGCATGGGATCGCTCTCTCGCCGAAGGGCGGCATCTTCGTCGATGACCGCATGCGCACGACAAGATCGGGCGTGTACGCTGCCGGCGACGTCACCGGTCACGATCAGTTCGTCTACATGGCCGCCTACGGTGCCAAGCTCGCGGCGAAGAACGCCCTCAACGGCGACAGCCTGCGCTACGACAACAGTGCCATGCCGGCCATCGTCTTCACCGATCCGCAGGTGGCGAGCGTCGGGCTGACAGAGGCGGCTGCGCGGACCGCCGGCCACGCCGTCCGTGTCTCCACGATCGGTCTCGACCAGGTGCCGCGCGCGATTGCCGCCCGAGACACACGCGGGCTCATCAAGCTCGTCGCCGACGCTGGCAGCGGCCGGCTGCTCGGGGCGCATATCCTCGCACCGGAGGGAGCCGACAGCATCCAGACGGCGGCCCTGGCAATCCGGCACGGCCTCACCGTCGACGACCTCGCGGATACGCTCTTTCCGTATCTCACCACCGTTGAGGGCCTGAAGCTCGCGGCTCTTGCCTTCGACAAGGACGTGGCGAAGCTCTCATGCTGCGCCGGCTGAGCCGTGAAGGCTCGGATGTCGAACGTGACAATGTTGGAGGAGATCTAGTGGCGAAGAGATATGACCTTGCGATCATCGGCACGGGAACGGCTGCGATCGTAACAGCACACAGGGTTCGTGCGGCTGGCTGGAGCGTCGCCGTCGCGGACTTCCGGCCCTTCGGGGGCACCTGCGCCTTGCGCGGTTGCGATCCGAAGAAGATGATGGTCGGCGGCGCCGAGGCGGCTGATCACGCCTGGCGCATGAGCGGACGTGGAATCGAAGGGGACGCGACGCTCGATTGGACGGGACTGATGGCCTTCAAGCGCAGCTTCACCGATCCGGTACCGCAGAAGCGTGAGAAAGCCTTTGCCGACAAAGGGATTCACGCCTTCCACGGTCACGTTCGCTTTATCGGCCCGAATGCGCTCGAGTTCGGAGGAGAGAGGATCGAGGCGGACCGTATCGTGATCGCCGCCGGCGCCGAGGCCGTGCCGCTCGGCATTCCGGGCGAGCAGCACCTGATCACCAATGAAGGCTTCCTGGAACTGGAGAGCCTGCCTGAACGCATCGTCCTTGTCGGCGGCGGTTATATCGCGGCCGAGTTTTCGCACATCGCGGCGCGCGCCGGAGCACAGGTCACAATTCTTCAGCACGGGAAGCGAATGCTCAAGCAATTCGACCCCGATCTCGTCGGCTGGCTGATGGACAAGTTCAGCGAGCGCGGCATCAATGTCCGCACACAGGCAGGGGTGACCGCCATTGAGAAGGTATCAGACGGCTATCGCGTCCGGGCGGACTGTCCTGACGGCGAACTCGATATGGACGCAGATCTGGTCGTCCATGCCGCGGGTCGGGCGCCGGCGCTCGCGACGCTCGATCTCGATGCCGGGAGCGTAAAGCACCATAACGGGCGGCTGGCGTTGAACGGATTTTTGCAAAGCGTCTCCAACCCCGCGGTCTACGCAGCAGGTGATGCCGCCGGCCTAGGACCGCCGCTCACTCCGGTATCAAGCCATGACGCGAAGGTAGTCTCGGCGAACCTGCTCAACGGCAACACGGTCAGGCCTGAATACACAGGCGTTCCGAGTGTCGCCTTCACCATCCCGCCGATCGCAGCCGTCGGCATGAGCGAAGCCAAGGCGCGTGAGAAAGGCCTGAACGTTCGCGTAAAGACCGAGCGCGTGGACGGCTGGTTCACCGCACGCCAGCAGGCCGAGACGGTGTATGGCTTCAAAACGTTGGTCGACGCGGACACTGACCGCATCCTCGGCGCCCATCTTGTCGGTCCGCACGCTGACGAAGTGATCAACATCTTTGCACTGGCGATCAGGCAAGGGCTGACGGCAGAGCAGTTGAAGACCACCATGTTCGCATATCCCAGCGGCGCGTCAGATATCGGCGAGATGCTTTGAGCGTAAGTGAGGTGGTCGACCGGTACGGCCGCGGAGCAGTCTGCACGAAAGAAATCCCTTCACCAGTCGCATTCGGTTCGCTGAGCAGTCGTAAAAACCACGAACCGCAATGCGAAGAGCAGCCCTCCAGATACTCCCGAGTGTCTCACCCGTTCTAAAACCGCGCAACGCCGCCAGATCGGCTGGTTTCGGCTGATGAAAGTCCGCTGAGACAGCTTGACTGTTCAGATAAGTCGCCGAGATGAACGCGGCCTTCTGCTGCGCCTCGCTCGGCATCGTGCCGACCGTGCGCCACGCCGACTACATCGGCTCCTGGCTGGAGGTGCTGCGCGAGGATAACCGCGCCATCGTCCGCGCCGCTTCGCAGGCGAGCAAGGCGGCCGACTGGCTGCTGTCGCATCTGCCCGACGAGGACGGCGCTGAATCGGTTGCGGCCTCGACCGAGCGGAGGGTGGCGGCATGATCCTCCTGACCCGTACCCAGCGTGCGCAGCTCCTCGCCAATGGCCGGCAGCGCGGCGCCGATCACGTCCCCGTCGTCAAATTCTTCAATCCCTTCGGCGCGGGCGTCTGGCTCGCCACCGAGCTGGATCAGGGCGGCGACATCATGTTCGGCCTGGCCGATATCGGCTACCCCGAACTCGGCTCGTGGAGCCTGGAAGAGCTGCGTGGGGTCCGGTTGCCCTTCGGCATGGGGATCGAGCGGGATCTGCTCTTCACCGGGGATTTCCCGATCTCGGTCTGGGCGGAGGCTGCGTGGGAAACCGGCAGCATCCAGGCGGCGGAACGAGCCCTCTACCGCGCCGGTGCGGCATTCACCCGCACATCCACAGATACGGAAAGCCGGGAATCCTGATTTCCGGTTGCCGGCTTTGTGGCCTGGCGTCGCACTCTTCAGAGGAAGAGGGCGGCGCTTCGCTTCGTGACGGGTTGGAGGTCGAGAGAGTGGCTCCCGGCCGCCCGTCGCGGAGAAATCACCATGGCCAAAGCTGCCAGGAAGAAGCCCGTCGCCCCGATGATCGTCTTTTCACGGGCGCGCGACATTCCGTTCAACCGGATCAGGCTGTCGGACAGCAATGTTCGCGAGGCTGACGTCGAGGCGGGTCTGGACGAACTTACCCATGACATCGACCGGCGCGAGGATCTCGTGCAGGGCCTCAACGTTCGCGCCATCCTCGACGCGGACGGCGTTGAGACCGGCGATTTCGAGACCCCGGCCGGCGGCCGCCGCTACAGGTCCATCGCGCGCCTCGTCGAAGCCGGTCGCTTCCCGGCCGATGGCCTCGTCCCCTGCATCGTCAAGAAGGCCGATGCCAAGACCTCGGCAGTCGACGACTCGCTGGCCGAGAACCTGCTGCGCCTCGCCCTGCATCCGCTCGACCAGTTCAAGGCGTTCAAGCGGATGTTCGACATGGGCATGTCGAAGGAGGAGATCGCCGACGCCTGGCGGACCACGCCGCGCTACATCATGCAGCGCCTTCGTCTCGCGACGGTCGCGCCGGCGCTGCACGACGCCTATGCGCGGAATGAGATGACGCTGGCGATGCTGGAAGCCTTCACCGTCAATCCCGACCACGAGCGCCAGCAGCAGGTCTGGGAGCGGATCAGCACGTCGTGGCAGAAAGAGCCCTGGCACATCCGCAGCCTGCTGACCGAGACCACGGTTCCGGCTGCCGACAAGCGCGCCCGCTTCATCGGCATCGACGCCTATGAGGCGGCGGGCGGCCCGGTGCTGCGCGATCTCTTCTCCGACGAGAACGGCGGTTGGTTGCAGGACGTCACGCTGCTCGACCGCCTGGTTGACGAGAAGCTGCGCACTGTCGCCGACGAGATCGCCGGACAGGGCTGGAAGTGGATCGACGCGGCAGTCGAACTTCCCTACGGCTACGCCAACGGCCTGCGCAGGCTGGTCGGTGTGACCCAGGAGCTGACCGACGAGGAGCGCACCGCCCGCGAGGCGCTGCGCGACGAGTATGACGAACTCGAAGCGCAGTATGCAGAAGCCGACGACCTGCCCGATGAGATCGACCAGCGGCTCGGGGAGATCGAAGCCGAGTTGGAAGGCTTCGAGAACCGGCCCGTCACCTTCGCGCCGGAAGACATCGCCCGTGCCGGTGTTTTCGTCAGCATCGACCGCGATGGCGAGTTGATCGTCAGTCCCGGTTATGTCCGCCCCGAGGACGAACAACCCGAGAGCGTCGATGGTGAGGATGCGGGCGAAGGTGCCGACCCGTCCGATCCCGATGCGGTGCAGCGCGCGGTTATCACCGTCGGCGGCGAGCCGGTCCCGGACGGCGATGAAGAGGAGGACGATGCCGTCAAGCCGCTGCCCGAGCGGCTGGTGACCGACCTGACCGCCTGGCGGACGCTGGCGTTGCGCAATGCGCTTGCCGAGAATCCGCGCGTCGCCATGACGGCGCTGCTGCACAAGCTGGTTCTCGATACTTTCGAGCGCACCGCCACCTCGGGAACCAGCCTCTATGCCGCCGTGCGTCACATCTATCTTCCCACGGATGCGACCGGGCTCGCTGACAGCGCCGCCGCGAAGATGATCGACGAGCGCGCGGACGCCTGGCGGGGCGACATCCCCGCTGGCGATGACGACCGGCTCTGGGACTGGATCGACGGTCTCGACGATGCCAGCCGCCTGGCGCTGCTCGCCCATTGCGTCAGTTTCGGGGTCAACGCGCTTTACGAGCGGCCCAACCCCTATTCGGGGAATGGCATCTCGCAGCACGGTCTCGACCGCCGCATGGCCGAGGCCGAACGGCTGGCACAGGCCACCGGCCTCGATCTCGTCGAAGCGGGCTGGAGGCCCACGGTCGAGAACTACCTGGGTCGCGTGACCAAGACCCGCATCATCGAGGCGGTGCGCGAGGGCGCCGGCGATCGCGCGGCCGATCTCATCGCGCATCTCAAGAAGGGCGATATGGCGAAGGAGGCCGAACGGCTCCTGGCCGATACCGGCTGGCTGCCGGAGCCGCTGCGCCCCGCCATCGAGGCGCAGGCCGTGGATGGCGCGACCGATCAGGACGAGGACAGCGTGGCGCTGCCCGACTTCCTCGCCGGTGGCCATGAGGACACGGCCGAGGCCGCCGACGATCCAGAGGCCCTCGTCGCCGCCGAGTGACGCGCAGCAGCGGGGCGGCCTCCGCCGCCCCGCATTCCATCCCTTCCATCTGAAGGCCCGGCATCTCGCCGGGCCGCTTTCGTTTCAGGAGCAAGATCATGTCCGCTTCCCTCATTTTCGACATTGCGCCTCTCGGCTCGCTCGTGGCCTATAGCGACGGCCAGCCGAAACCGCCCGCACGTTTCACCAAGAAGCTCGCCGCGTGGAAATCCCGCAACGGGGCCGGTCGCCTCGTGCGCAAGGAACCGGGCCGCGAGCGCCCGACCTACACGACGCCGCCGTCCTTCACCCTGCATGAGGGTGATTTCGGCGAAGGCGGCATCATCCTCATCACCATCATGCGCAGCTACGGCATCGACAGCGATCTGAGCTTCCGGGTTGTCGAACGCCCGAAGATCGGTCAGGTCCGTGTTGTGCAGGATGTCGGAGAGAACGTCGAATTGCTGCACCTCGCGGAGAACCACGAGGCGGCCGAACTCTGGCTAGCCAGGAACGGCTACAGCCGCGCGCGCCTCGAGGAGATCACCGCCGACGAGGCAGGCGCCGATGCCGTCGAGGGTCGAGCTGCCGCGTGACCATCGCCGATCCCGTTCATCCGGCCCGCTTGTCCCGTGACGGCGGGCCTTCTTCGTTTCAGGAGAACACAATGGCCATTCCCGATCCCGTTCGAACGAACTTCGACACTCTGCTTCGTGCTGCCGATGACGGCAATCTCGCCCTTATGGAATGCCTCGACGCCGCGACCCGTGAGACACGCTATGTCCTGTGCGCGGTCGGCCGCGACGGGGGTGATTACGTCTTCACGCCGTTCGGCCATCTCGCAAGCGGCAACCCCTATGACGCCTATCTGCCGCCGGATCCCGACGATCCTGCCGGCTTTGTCGAGAAGGCCGAAGATGGGGGCGCATCATGATGACGGTCGATGAAATCTTCGCCGATGACCGCCGCAATCCGCCATCGGAGCGCTCGCTTCCCTGGGAGGAAACCCGCAACGGCGTCACCGTCATCGTGGAACCGAAACCGCATTGGGCCGAGGACATGCGCGCCTTCCGGCTCGATGCCCGCGAATACTGCCGCTATGCCGACTGGACGGCCCATGGCGCCCGGACGCGCTTTTTCGGTCATATCGACACCTCCGGCGACGATGTGATGATGAAGGCCCGCGCCATGATCGCCCGCGAAATCGCCGATGGGTTCTGGGACTGACCGGCCCTGAAAGCCGAACCTTGCACACGGGGCTATCGGGTATCGCTGCACAAGCAGCGATGGATCGAGTTCGAGCTTCACCATTGCGCCAACTCCTTGGTGTTGTGGGGGCAACGGGTTCCGTCCCCGGCCTGAAACACACCCTGAATATCCGCCGGCAACGAGGCTGGCGCAGCAAAGCATCTGCGACGGGTTTCCGGCACCGGCTCGACGCAAAGCACCATCCCCCGCTTCCATTCGCTAACCTTGGTCCGACCGTCTCTTTGCATTCAACCCCGGTGGGGTCGGCTTACGCGCGCGTGCCGCCCTCGGGGATTCGGAAAGAATCCGAACGCCCGAGGGTGATTGCAGATCCGGTCAGACACTTCGGGCGCCTGTCGCGCGGGGGATGGTCCCCCGCCTCCAAAGACAGGAGCCGGAACCCATGTCCTACGCAGATGCCACCGCTTTCGCCGCCAGCCTCGCCACCACGCTGATGGTCGTGATCGTCGTGTTCCAGGCCGGGGACGGCACCCACGGCGCCATGCCCGCCGACGAGTTCGACGGCGACGAAGAGATGGTGAAGCTCGAACTCGATCCCTTCGGCTGAGGCGCGAAAGCGCCTCCGCCCGACGGCCCGGCCCGCGTCAGGCGCAGCCGGGCCTTGTGCCATGCGCAGGCTGCGCATCGCCAGCGGCGGTGCCGAGGCCTCGCCTCGGCTCTGGAAAGGGAGAGTTGGGCCGGGATCGGGGCGAGCCTGGCGGAAGGAGAGGAGAGCGCCGCCGGGCCATATCATCCCGCTCTCCTGGAGGATCATCCAATGACCGATACCGACAAACCAGCCACGCCGGAATTCGACATGGCCGCCAGCGTCGCGCGCTTCTTCGCCGAGCGCGATGAGCGCAACCGTCGCGCTGAAGCGGTCCGTCCCGACAACAAGACGGCGCTGTTCGATGCGCTGGCCGCCGCAGGCATCACTCTCGTGACCGTCACCTTCGACGGTTCTGGCGACAGCGGCCAGATCGAGGACATCACCGCGCAATCGGACGACCGGACCGTGGACCTGCCGCAGGGCGAGATCACCATTGCCACGGTGGCATGGGGAACCGACAAGGTGACCGCAATCTCAATGGGCGTTGAGGCGGCCATCGAACAGCTCGCCTATGACTTCCTCTCGGAAACCCATGGCGGCTGGGAGAACAATGATGGCGCCTATGGCGAGTTCAGCTTCGATGTGGCGGCGCGCACCATCACGCTCGACTACAACGAGCGCTACACCGCCACCGAATTCTACAGTCACGAGTTCTGAGGGGGCGGAAATGGCACATCCCTATCATCATGCGCTCTCGTCGGTGAAGAAATGGGGCGGCACGGTCGAGGATTACTTGCCCATCCATAGCTGGTTCGATGCCAGCAAGGAGATCCTGGCCGATTTTCGTCATCGCGCGCTTCGCCACCATGCCGAGGGCATCTTCATGGCCGAGACCATTTTCGGGGCGACGATCACCCTGTCCACCGGCAGGGTGATCCCGGCCCGATGGGTCGGGGAGCAGCATGTCCGCGAGGATCTGGGCCGTATCCCGTCCTTCGCCGATTGGGCGCGGGCAATCCACCCGGCGCCTTGGATGGGGCGGACGCAGCGGATCGAGGCGGAGGTCGATCCGCATTGCGTCAATGGCCGACTTCAGGAAGAAGTCTGAGCAGTCGCGTCAGCCTCCCCCTTATGAAAGCCTCTTGCCATGCTCAGCCATATCGTCATCTCCGTCCTGCTCTGCACGGCTTCCTGCGAACCGGCGGAAATCCGCGTCTGGGACGGTGACTCGATCCGGCTGGGTATGGGACAGCAGTCCGAAGCTGTTCGGATATTCAACATCGACGCTCCCGAAATGGAGGGCCGCTGCATCCATGAAACCGACCTTGCCCGGCAAGCGAAGATCAGGCTGGCGGAAATCCTGCAAGGTCGGCGGGTCGAAATCCTGCGTCAGGGGACCGACCGCTATGGCCGGACCCTGGCGGCGATACGCGTCGAAGGCCGCGATGTCGGCGATATTCTCGTCGATGAAGGGCTGGCGAGAACCTGGGCCGGGCGGCGTGAGCCCTGGTGCTGATCGCCGGATCGTCCCGCCGAGGTGCGGGACGATCCACCGTCGGGACGGGAGAGTAAGAGTGCGGGCCGGTTGGCCGTGACGGATTGTGAGGCGGGAGAGGGGCTTCCGCCGTCCGTCGCGGAGCATTCCCCATGAGCCTTTCCCACCACACCACTTTCGCCTCGATCGGCGAAATTGTCGCGCGACAGATCCTGCCCCGGCTGCGTCATGCCCAGAAGCTGCCGCTGCGCATCTCCTGCATCGGTATCGCCAGCGATGACGAAAGCGATGACGTCGGCGGCTTCGACCGCACGCTCGTCATCGGCCAGTGCCAATCCCCCGAAGAGGCGCTGATCATCGCCAGCCAGCGCGTTGCGCGCGGTGATTTCCGCGTTGGACAGGGCGATGCGCTGCGCTTTCGCCCCCGCGTCATGGTCATTCAGGACAACGAACTGGGCCTTGTCCTTGCCGGTGAGGTCCGGGCCGGGATCGTGCTCTGGCAGCATCCGGTCGCCTCCGACGCCGAGGCTCGCCGCACCGTCACGGAGGCCAGCCGTCTGCGGGGCATGGCCTTCACGGCATCCGGGCGCGGCGATGCGGTATCGGCTCGTGATCTCCGCCACCGCGCCAGCCTGCTCGAGGCGCGGCTGGTCGATCCCTTCTGGCGCGAGACGACTGCCGATCTGCTGCGGCTGCCACAAGCTGCCTGACCTGTCGCCCCTTTCCATCCACTAGGCCCGGCCCCGCGCCGGGCCTTCTCGTTTCAGGAGCCTGACATGGCCGACTACTTCACCCATTTCTCCTGCCTGCTCGACGTGGGCAGCCCCGAGAACGCCGCCCGCGCGCTTGATCTCTACAACGCGCTGGCGCGCGAAAACGCCGCCGAAGATCCGCCCTCGGACGGCTTCATGCTTTCGATCCAGCCCGAACATGGCGGCACCCAGCTCTGGATGCGCGATGACGGCACCGGCGATCCCGAGCATGTCATCCAGTTCGTCAAACGCTGTGCCGCCGCGTTCGGCCTGACCGGGCTATGGGGGATGCAATACGCCAATACCTGCTCACGTCCGAGAATCGACGGGTTCGGGGGCGGCGCGCATGTCCTCGACCTCGCCACCGGCGAGACGGTGGACTGGATCTACACCGACGGTTGGCTTTCCACCGTTCTGGACAGGGGCGACCCCAATGCCTGACGTCATCGAAACCACGGTCTATCGGCTCGACGAGCTTTCCGAAGCCGCGAAAGACAATGCCCGCGCCTGGTATCGCGAGGGCGGCTTCGACTACGATTGGTACGATGCCGTCTATGAGGATTTCCGGCGGATCGCGGACATCCTCGGCATCCGCATCAAGACCCGCACCGTCCGCCTCATGGGCGGCGGCGTGCGACAAGAGCCTTGCATCTGGTTTACGGGCTTCTGGTCGCAGGGCGATGGCGCCGCGTTCGAAGGCCACTATTCCTATCGCAAAGGCACGGCGGCGGAAATCCGTACCTATGCGCCGAAGGATGTGGAGCTGCACCGCATCGCGGATGCCCTGCACCAGGCGCAACGCCGCAACTTCTACCAGTTGACCGCCGAGGCGACCCATCGGGGGCGATACTATCACGAATACTGCATGGCGATCTCGGTCACCCGCGACAGCCCGACCTGGCAGGACATGACCGCCGATGCCGAGGAGACCGTCATGGAGGCATTGCGCGATCTCGCCCGTTGGCTTTATCGCCAGCTTGAGCGCGAATACGACTACCTGACTTCGGATGAGGCGGTCGATGAGGCCATCGTTGCCAACGAATACAGCTTCACAGTTGATGGAAAGCGCTTCGGCTGAAACCCTTCTGCGCTGCCTCACAGAACCGACAGCAGGTCCGTCCGTGAGAAGTCGTCGCCGACGAAGAGCAACGGGCAGCCGCGTTCGCTGGCGACCTCATAGGCGAAGCAATCCCCGTAGTTGAGTCCGGCGGGATGAACGCCCTTGCCCCAGCGGGCATAGGCTTCGGCGATCCTGCGTGCCGAGGCTTCAGTGACGGAGACCACCTCGAACCCAAGGCCCTCGACCAGGGCGGCGATCTCTTCACCGACATTGCGCCGCCCGGCGACGATCAGCGCCTCGGCCACTGTTCCGGCCGAGATCAGCAGGCCGTCTGCCGCCTCGATCGCCACCATGCAGGTCTCGGCCTGCGGCTCGTCCAGCACGATGGCCATCAGCGCCGAGGTATCGACGGCGATCATGCCGGCATCCCGTCATCCCCGTAGAGGAAATCCTGGCTGCGCGCGGCAGCCGCGCCGGGCAATGCCTTGCCCCGCGCCGTGGCCCGGACCCGCTCCATCAGCGCGCGCCGGCCTTTCGGGGTCGCCACCACGGCAACCGGCACGAGGCGGGCGACCTCGTGGCCCCGCCGCGTCAGGATCACCTCGTCGCCGGCTTCGGCCCGCTTCACCAGTTCGGTGAGCTGCCCCTTCGCCTCGGTGACAGAAACCCTCATCGCATATCACTCCAGATGTTCTCCGCTATTCTGCACAAGATGGTCCAGATAATGGTCCACTTCAAGCCCCCAGAGCGAAAGGACGGCCGGGAACAGGTGCCCCCGGACGGGTTGAGAGAGGGTCGTCCGGCAGGTGCCCCTTTCCCTCTCGGAGACCGATCATGGCTTTGCCCGAACTTGCTTCCCAATCCGCAATCCGCGTCCCCGACGAGCGCCGCATGGACTTCCTGCCGCGCCTTTTTGGCCGGCGCCTGCTCATCATCGGCGAGCATACCGTCTTTCGCTTCATGGAGATACTCAGCCCCGGCGATTACGGCGGCGGGCTCTGGGATTTCTACGAACGCGCCGGCCAGCCGCTCTATCTCGCGCCGACCTCAAAGCCCCGTTGCCGCCTGTTCTGCGAAGGCAACGGCTTCGAGGGCGAGGTCTCAAGCGATGCCGCCGGGATCATCGCCACGCTCTTCGCCTTCTCGCATCTTTCCTTCCGCTACGATGACGACGAACTCGCCGAGGGCTATGGTCGCCTCTACGAGCATGCCGCCGATCACGCGGAGGCGGCGGCGATTTTCCAGGCCATCGACTGAAACCCACAAGCGCCCAGCCTGACGGTCGGGCGCTTGTTTCATGCCTGCTTTCGCCACGGCTTCAGAGCGAGAGATGGGCCGGAAGGGGTTTGAGCCGGTGCGGTCGAGAGAGAGCGCTGCCCGGCTTGATCCTGACTTGCTCTCCCGAGGAATCCCCGATGAACATGATTTCCGCATCCGCGGCGGCATCCGCCACCGCGCCGCTTCCGTTCGACCATGACGCTGAGACCGCGGCCTGCGTTTTCACCGCTGCCGGTCTGCTGCTGCCGCATCTGGAACGCGGTCAGCGTGTCGACGCCGCCACGCTGCGCGGCGCCATGGAGGCCGCCTTCGGCACGTCCGATGCCACCGGCGCTTGGGACTGGAAGACCGCCTATGATGCCTGCGAGGCGGCGACCGTCCTCTTCCTGCGCAAATACGGCAATGCACTTTTCCGCAAAGCCGGGTCTCCGTCGGCAATCCTGCCGCAGCTTACGAAAATTGCCGGGCTCCTGCCGACCCACACCCGGCGTTCCGAGGAAGCGCAGACCTTCCAGCAGTTCTCCACCCCGATCCCTCTCGGCTTCGCTGCGGTGACGGCGGCGGCGATCACGCACGCCGACCGCGTGCTGGAGCCCTCGGCCGGCACCGGGCTCCTCGCCATCCTGGCCGAGATCGCCGGCGGTGCGCTGCTCGTCAACGAACTGGCCGAGGTCCGCGCCGGCCTGCTTTCCTCCCTCTTTCCGGCCCTGTCCGTCACCCGCTTCGACGCCGCCCAGATCGACGATCATCTCGATCCCGGCCTGATCCCGACAGTGGTGCTGATGAACCCGCCGTTCTCGGTCATGGCCCATGTCGAGGGCCGCGTGGCTGATGCCGCCTTCCGCCATGTCGCCTCGACGCTGGCGCGCCTTGCGCCCGGCGGGCGGCTCGTCACCATCACCGGCGCGAGCTTCGCCCCCGACAATCCGGCCTGGACGGCTAACTGGAAACGGCTGCAGGAGCGCGGCCGCGTGGTCTTCTCGGCCGTCATCGATGGATCGGTCTATGCCAAGCACGGCACCACCATCGACACGCGGCTGACCGTCATCGACAAGCTGCCCGCCGAAGACCCGGCGGTGTTCCCGGCAGCGCCCGGTGTGGCGTCGGATGTTGCCACCCTGATGGGCTGGCTGGCGGAGCAGCTTCCGGCCAGGCTTCCCGTCGATCCCGGCCTGGCCGTGCCGGTGGCACGACCGACCGCGCCGCGCACCGTGCGCGGCTATGTCAACCGCGCCGCGCGATCCGCGCCCGACGCGCCCCTTGCGGAACCGGAGGCCGTGCCGGTCGCCTACGAGATCGTGGATTGGGAACCGGCCGAGGGCGGCCGCCTCTCCGACGCGATCTACGAGGAATACGGTCTTCAGACCATCCGCATCGCCGGGGCGCAGGCGCATCCGACCCAGCTCGTGCAGTCGGCCTCGATGGCGAGCATCGCGCCGCCGAAGCCGAGCTATCGTCCGGTGCTGCCCAAAGACATTCTCGGCAGGCTGTCCGAGGCGCAGTTGGAGACGGTGATCTATGCCGGCGAGGCCCATATGGGATTCCTCGCCGGGGCTTGGACGGTGGACGACACGCTCGACAATCTTGCTGCCACGCCGGAGGACGCCAAGGGCGCCGTCCGCTTCCGCCAAGGGTTCATGGTCGGCGATGGCACCGGCGTCGGCAAGGGCCGGGAATCCGCAGCGATCATCCTCGACAACTGGATGCAGGGGCGGCGCAAGGCGGTCTGGATCTCGAAGTCCGACAAGCTGCTGGAGGATGCGCAGCGCGACTGGTCGGCGCTTGGCATGGAGCGGCTGCTGGTCACGCCGCTGTCGCGATTCCCGCAAGGCGCAAAGATCACCCTGAACGAAGGCATCCTATTTCTAACCTATGCCACGCTGCGCTCCGACGACCGCGGAGAAAGGATTTCCAGGGTCAGGCAGATCGTCGAATGGTTGGGTTCCGACTTCGATGGAGTGGTGATTTTCGACGAGGCGCACGCAATGGCCAATGCCGCAGGAGGCAAGGGAGAACGCGGCGATGTCGCCGCCAGCCAGCAGGGCCGTGCCGGGCTGCGCCTCCAGCACGCCCTGCCGCAGGCCCGCGTGGTCTATGTCTCGGCCACCGGCGCCACCACCGTCCACAATCTCGCCTATGCGCAGCGGCTCGGTCTCTGGGGCGGCGAGGATTTCCCATTCTCGACCAGGGCGGAGTTCGTCGAGGCGATCGAGGCCGGCGGCGTCGCGGCGATGGAGGTGCTGGCGCGCGACCTGCGGGCGCTTGGCCTCTACACCGCCCGCTCGCTGTCCTTCAAAGGCGTGGAATACGAGTTGCTCGACCACGAACTGACCCCTGAACAGGTCCGCATCTACGACAGCTATGCCGATGCCTTCGCCATCATCCATAACAATCTCGATGCGGCGATGCAGGCCGCCAACATCACCGGCGGCGAGGGCGGGTCCGGCACGCTGAACCGGCAGGCCAAGTCCGCCGCCCGCTCGGCCTTTGAGAGCGCCAAGCAGAGGTTCTTCGGGCACCTGTTGACGTCGATGAAAACCCCGACGCTGATCCGGTCCATCACGGCCGATCTGGAAGCGGGACATTCTTCCGTCATCCAGATCGTCTCGACCGGCGAGGCGCTGATGGAACGGCGGCTGGCAGAGATCCCCACCGAGGAATGGGGCGATCTGAAAATGGACCTGTCGCCGCGCGAGTATGTCCTAGACTACCTCGCTCATTCCTTCCCGGTGCAGCTTTATGAGCCGTTCACGGATTCGGAGGGCAACCTGTCGTCGCGCCCGGTCTATCGTGATGGCCAGCTGGTCGAGAGCCGCGAGGCCGCGGCCCGGCGCGACGAGATGATCGCCAACCTCGCCAGCTTGCCGCCGGTTCCCGGCGCGCTCGACCAGATCATCCAGCATTTCGGCACCGACACGGTGGCGGAGGTCACGGGCCGCTCGCGTCGTATCGTCCGCAAGCGCGGCGGCGGCGTTACCATCGACCGGCTCGTCGTGGAAAGTCGCGCCGGTTCGGCCAACCTGGCCGAGACGCAAGCCTTCATGGACGATCAGAAGCGGGTGCTGGTGTTCTCCGATGCCGGCGGCACCGGGCGCAGCTATCACGCCGAACTGTCAGCGAAGAACACCCGGCTGCGCGTCCATTACCTGCTCGAAGCCGGCTGGAAGGCGGACGCCGCCATCCAGGGCCTTGGCCGGACGCATCGCACCAATCAGGCGCAGCCGCCGCTGTTCCGGCCGATCTCGACCAATGTGAAAGCCGAGAAGCGCTTCCTCAGCACGATTGCCCGCCGCCTCGACACTTTGGGCGCGATCACGCGCGGCCAGCGCCAGACCGGCGGCCAGGGCCTGTTCCGGCCCGAGGACAATCTGGAAAGTCCCTACGCCCGCGACGCGCTGCGCCAGCTCTATCTCCTGCTGGTGCGCGGCAAGGTCGAGGGATGTTCGCTCGAACGCTTCGAATCCGCCACCGGGTTGAAACTGATGGACGCGAACGGCATCAAGGACGAGCTGCCCGCCATCACGACTTTCTTGAACCGGCTGCTGGCGCTGACCGTCGAGCTTCAGGGCGTTCTCTTCAGCGCTTTCGAGCAGCTTCTGACCGCGCGGATCGAGGGCGCCATCGCGTCCGGCATCTATGACGCTGGGCTGGAGACGCTGCGCGCCGAGAGCTTCACCGTCACCGACCGTCAGGTGATCTACACCCATCCCCGCACCGGGGCCGAGACCAGCCTGCTGACGATCACCGAACGCAAGCGCAACCGGCCCGTCATGCTCGATGCCGCCCTAGCGGAACTCGACGATCCGCGCGCGAAGCTCCTGATCAACGGGCGCTCAGGCCGCGCGGCGGTGCAAATCCCCACCACCAGCGTCATGCTGGACGATGGCGAGATCGAGCGCCGCGTCAGGCTGATCCGGCCGATGGAAGCACACAATATCCCCATCAGGATGATGGGCGAGACCCATTGGGTCGAGGCCGACCGGGACGCATTCGCTGCGGCCTGGAATGCGGAACTTGCGGAGGTGCCGGAGTTCGCAGACAGCACCCTGCATATGGTGACGGGCTTGCTGCTGCCGATCTGGAAACGGCTGCCGAACGAGTCCACCCGCGTCTATCGCCTCCAGTCTGACGCGGGCGAGCGCATCATCGGCCGCAAGGTCTCCCCGGCCTGGGCCGCGAACGCGACCACGACCGGCATCGCGAAGGTCACGCCGAAGGATGCTTTCGCGGCGCTGATGGAAGGCCGGACGATCCTCGATCTCTCCGAGGGCCTCCAGCTTCGCCGGGTCCGCGTCATGGGGGTGAACCGCATCGAGCTTTCCGGCTTCACCGACACCATGCGCCAGCGTCTCACGGCATACGGCCTCTTCCACGAGATCATCTCCTGGAAGCTGCGCATGTTCGTGCCAGTCGATGCCAGCGGACCCGCCGTGCTGGCCAAGCTCTTCGACCGCTGGCCGGTCGAGCGCATCGGTGAACGGGAGGCAGCCTGATGCCGCGTCACGACGCCTCCGAACTGGCGACCCGTCTCGGCCGAGAGGCCGAGGCGGTCTGCCGCCACTATCTCTCGTCCGGCCACCGCGCCGGGCGATATTGGCTGGTCGGCGATGTGCAGAACACTCCTGGCCGCTCGATGTTCGTGCGCCTGACCGGCCCGGGTTCCGGCAAGGGCGCGGCGGGGAAATGGACCGACATGGCCACCGGGGAGCATGGCGATCTGCTCGACGTCATCCGCGAGGCGCTTGGCCTTGTCGACTTCAAGGAAGTGGCCGAGGAAGCGCGCCGTTTCCTTGCCCTCCCGCATCCTGAACCGGAGAAGACGAGGACGCCGACCGGCAGCACATCCAGCAGCGTGCCCGGTTCGCCTGAAGCGTCGCGCCGCCTCTTCGCCATGGCGCAGCCGATCCACGGCACCCTTGCGGCGATCTACCTCAACGGGCGGGCGATCACCTCCCTCTCGGACACCACCGCGCTGCGCTACCATCCGAGGTGCTACTATAGACCCGACGAGTCTTCACCCACCGAGATCCGGCCGGCACTCGTTGCCGCCGTCACCGATCTTGCGGGCCAGCAGACCGGCGCGCATCGCACCTGGCTCGCCCCGGACGGTTCCGGCAAGGCGGCTGTCGAAACACCGCGGCGGGCGATGGGCGTCCTTCTCGGGCACGCTGTCCGCTTCGGAACCGCCGCTGAGGTTCTCGCCGCCGGCGAGGGCATCGAGACCGTGCTGTCGCCCCGTCAGGTTCTGCCCCGCATGCCGATGCTGGCGGCGCTTTCGGCCGCTCACCTCGCTGCCATCCTGTTCCCGCCGTCGCTGCGCCGGCTCTATGTCGTCAGGGATCGCGACCCGGCCGGGGACGGTGCAAGAGACGGCCTGGCCGCCAGAGCAGAGAGCCTCGGGATCGAGGCGATGTCGCTCACGCCGCTCAACGGCGATTTCAACGATGATCTGCGACGCCACGGCGCCGATGCCCTCCGGGCGCGTCTGAAGGATCAGCTTCATCCTGAAGACGTCCGCCGGTTCATGGAGAGGTGAGGTCGTGATCGGTCCCGGAGGCGCGGCCCAGCGTCATCCTCTGCCGGTTTCAGTCTTTCGCCATCGGCAGGTGCATCCATCGTCGGAGAGTCCCGCGCCCACGGCCTTCGGAGAGGGCGATCGGCGCACAAACGGGCCGGGCAGGCAATGGCCGGGTTTGGACTATTTTCCGCCGGCGGGGACGAACCCCGCCTTTGCATCGCGAAAGTCAAAATAGCCCACCCCCGGCCATCAAGGCCCTCGCGGAGCGGGCGAGGGCTGCCAACCCGTCCCGCCCGTGCGCTTCGACGCCTGCGAAGGCCGCGATGGGCGCGGTCTCCAGACGAAGGACGCTCCCGATGACGAACGAAACCTATTCCGCAGGCGACGAGCCGGTCCACACCTCCTCCCAGACCGATCACACCCTCACCGAACTCCAGCTCTACGGCTGGCGCCCGTTCCAGGACGAACCCGATCCGAGGCCGCTGCCCGAGGGCAACACCGTCGCCGCCGCCGTCACCGACATCTTCGACGCCCTCGTCGCGACGCTCGGCGACACCCGCTTAGAGCCCGACCTCGAAGAGCTGCTCTGGGGGACCGTCAATCTCTTCCACCGCGCCACCGGCCGGGTGGAGCGCGATCTCGACGACAACGAGCAGGCGCAGCGCCGGCTTCAGCGGGAACAGGACGGCAGCGAGGTCAAGTCGGTCGAACTCGAACGCCTCACGGCCGAGGGGCAGACCCTGATCGAACGGCGCGCCAGCATGGAACTCTTCCGCGACCTCGCGGCCGAGGCTTTCGAGCACCACACCGGCAGTGCCTGGCGGCCGCGCAGCGGCTCGATGGTCAACCATCGCAACCTGACCGCCGCGATGATCGACAGCCGCGACTTCCTTGCCGCGAAGCGCCGGGCCGAGACCGAGGTGATGCTGCCCGCCGGCCCGAAGGTTGCCGTGACTGGCGGCGCGGACTTCAACGATCACCGCCTGATCTGGGCGAAGCTCGATCAGGTCCATGCCAAGCACCCCGAGATGGTGCTGCTGCACGGCGGGTCGCCGAAGGGAGCCGAACTGATCGCTTCCCGTTGGGCAGATCACCGCAAGGTGCCCCAGGTCGCCTTCCGGCCCGACTGGACCAAGCACGCCAAGGCGGCGCCGTTCAAGCGAAACGATGCCATGCTGGACGTGCTGCCGGTCGGCGTCCTCGTCTTCCCCGGCACCGGGATTCAGGAGAATCTCGCCGACAAGGCCCGCAAGCTCGGCATCCCGGTCATGAAGTTCGACGGCGGCGCGTAAGCGCCGCCGCCTGGCGGCTTTCGGCCGCCGATACTTGACAAGATGCAAGGCCGCGCCTTTGATGGAACATCCTTGCAGAACCGGCGAAGCAGCATAGTCGCAGGCGGAGCGCATCTCCCGGCAGCCTGTCGTGATCCCCAACCGTTCTCTGGAGGTTTCCATGACGCTGATCCTGCTCGCCATCTCGCTCACCATCGCGGCCTGCGTGATCGCCTGGAATCTCGCGATCTATGCCTTGCCCGTCATGGCAGCCATCACGGCCGCGCAATATGCCTGGGGCGCGGGCGCCGGGGTCGTGATGTCCGGCCTCATGGCCATCGGCGCCGCCGTGCTCTCGATCGCGCTTGTGATCGTGACTCTTGGCTTCGCGAAGAACCCGGCCCTGCGGCTCATTGCGCTCGCTCTCTTCGCCGTGCCCGCCGTCATCGCCGGCTATGCCCTTGTCTATGGCATCACCAAGAACGCCATCGACTCGGGGCTGGTTCTCAACCTGTTCGGCGGCATGGGCGGTCTCGTCATCGGCATCTCGGCCATCGTCAATCTGAACGCCCTCGGCGAGTCGGTGTTCTCGCGCTGAAACGGCAGACGCGATCAGCCACTTCTGAGGAAGGCCGGCAGCTTGCGCCGCCGAGCCCCGGTCGTTTCGCCCAAGACGGAAAAGCAGTTCGTCGCAGCATGTCACCATCGCACCCGGTCTGCTTCTCGCGGCGCTTGAAATGGTCTGCGGTGCGAACCGTGGTCCCGTGCGGTCGATGCCCCGCTGCATCGGTCCACGTCGTTTCGTGGGGCCTTCGCGAACACCTTCCTTGTCCCTTCACGATGCTGAGGGACCGAGCCTTTGGCCGATGAAGCAGGGCGGCGCCATACCGGACCTGAGAACCCGATAGCCTGTCCGATCACATCGCGGATGACATGGCCTTCCGGCGGCGGACACGACGGTGACCGGCAAAGACGGTTGAAGGAGTGCCATGCCGGTGGTCTCGGTTCGCATGGGGGCCTGCCTGGTCGCTGTCGCCAGCAAGGACGATGGTTCTGCTGTGCGTCCCCGATCTGCTTTCGAAAGCACCATCCCTCCGCCTGACTGATCCCCTAAGTCCGTTCGGCTTCCACCAGCAACCCCCGCGGCTCCCAGCCGTGTTGCCGCGCAAACGCGGCTGCCCGCCCCACCTGGGGCCTTGGGGGCAAGCTGCAGCAAGGGCGGCAGTTGCAGGAGTCTTCCGACGGCCTTGGCCGGGTCTCGTCGGAGGGACGGTCCCTCCGAGGAGCAACGGAGACCTACAATGCAGAACATCGTCATCCTCGCCGGCAACATCGGCCAGGCCCCCGAAACCCGCACCACCCAGGGCGGCACCGGCATCACCCACTTCACCCTGGCCACCTCGCGCCCCCGCTATTCGGAAGGCCGCGTCCTGCGCGACGAGAACGGCTATCGGGTCCAGGACACCGAATGGCACCGCATCACCTGCTTCAACGGCCTCGGCAAGACGGTCCAGCAGCATTGCGACAAGGGCATGAAGGTTCTGGTTCGCGGCCGCATCCACTACACGAAATGGACCGATGCCGCCGGGGTCGATCGCTACGGCTGCGAGATCATCGCCGAGACGGTCGATTTCCTGAGCCGGGCGAAGCAGACCCAGAACGACGACGGCAAGTTCATCGACGACGATGACATTCCGTTCTGATCGGGAACCCGAGGCCCGGCGGCGCAAGCCGCCGGGTTTCCCTCCTGCTTCACCGGATCGCGCCCGCCGCTTCTGGCAAGGTCCAGCGACCGAATCAGACGGGCATGGACGGGAGCGTCGTCTCTCTATCCTTGATAATTGCACCTGAATTTCGGCTGGTGCTCACAGCGAGAACGACTATTATAGCCGTAGTTCTGGAGTGCGTGCGTATCCCGGTGGGAGGTGATCATGTATGATCACCGCTCGCCAATCTCGGGCTGCGCGCGCGTTACTGGGATGGACACAGGAGACGCTCGCCGACAAGGCCCAGGTCGCATTGACCGCACTCAAACGCCTCGAATCCCAAAGCGGGCTCGAGGTGTTCGAGTCCACCCGCGACCAGGTGCGCCGCGCTCTCGAAGCGGCCGGGATCGTTTTCTTGTCGACGGATAAGGGCGAGGGCGTGTTGCTGCAACACGATACGGTCAACACCGACAAACGGTGAAACAGCGGCCAGCGTGATGTCAGGTTCTCGTCAAAAGGAATGGCTGTCTTCCGCCGAAGATGGTTAACAAATACGTTACCCAAACGTGAGCGAATGATGGGACGCCCGACACAGACTTTCCTCGACAAGCCACCGTCCAGCCAGACGCTGACGTCCTATGATCGCGAGCATATGAAACTCTACATGCGCCTGCTCGATGCCGAGCGTGATGGCGCCGATTGGCGCGAAGCTGTGCAGGTTCTCTTTGGCCTCGATCCCGAACATGACCCCGAGCATTGCCGGTCCATCCATGACGCTCACCTCGCCCGCGCGCACTGGATGACCGAACACGGCTACCGCGAGCTGGTCCGCGAAAGCCAGCGCAATTCCTGACGCGTGATGCGTGCCGCGCATCACCTGTTGACCATCGCCTGACTTCCTCAATTCAACGCGTGCGGGAATCCTGACCCTTCTCAATTCGTTTGAGTAGACCCGGGAGGCCGCGATGACCCCTGACGCATCGACTTGGCGTTCGTCGGCGCAATACGACCATCTGGATGAACTGACGGCATCCGATCTGGCCTGGGAATGGCTGCGCCGCAATGACGATTATGACGCAGATTTTGAAGCCTCAATTGCCGACCATGGAGACCCCCAACCGCTGACCGAACGGATCCGGCAGCGATGGGGGTTGCGATTTCCCTGTCGATCCGTTGGTCCCGCCACCCGATGCGCCGGTCTTTTGGCTCCCGGCGGAGGACACAAGTGTGGTGGTGCTGACCGGGGTCCCTTCGGAACTTGGCGACAGCGCTGACGTCACTCCGCAGAACTGGCGCATCGACTACGCGGTCGAGAATGCAGGTGCGGAGTTTCACTTTCCGCTCGGCAACGGGCAGAAGCTCCAGATTTTCGACGGTGCCATCAAGGGGGACGCGATCGCGGTCGCCATCGTCCCTCTCAGCCTCGCCGGTTTCGACCGGATCGAGGCCATTCAACGCTTCCTTTCGGCCCTGCATGGTCGCGCGATCCCGCCGGATACGCGCCTGACACGCCAGCAACGCGCACGCCTCCGACGGATGCTGCGGGCCTTCGATGGCCATCGGGCCGGCGTCACGCAGCAGGAGATCGCGCGGGTTCTTCTGAACACCGGCCGGCTTGAGCGGGACGAATGGCAGGCGTCCTCGGCCCGTCATGCCATCAAGGCACTCCTGCGCGACGCCCGTTCCATGGTCGCCGGCGGTTATCGGAAACTCCTTCGTCATCGCCGCCCACGATAACGCGATCCTTTGCCCTGATGGTGGGCGATTTCGATACCCCCCAACTTCGCCCTGCAACTCGCCGCTCTTCCTGCGCCACCGTGGTCATTGCCCGCCGCTGATCCGCAGCGGCCGCTTGCAACCCCACGGAGGCCCGATCATGCCACATGAACCCGTCGTCCTGCCGCCGCGTTTTCTACGGACCAAGGAGGCCGCGACCTTTCTCAGCCTCTCGGCCCGGACCCTCGAAAAGCACCGCACCTACGGAACCGGGCCTGCCTATCGCAAGCTCGGCGGCCGTGTGGTCTATGCCATCGACGATCTCGAGGCCTGGACCGAGCGCGGCGCGGTGACCTCCACCTCCGATCCGCGTGGCTCAGTGCTGCCCGCCAAGCGTCAGTCGCTTCCGTCCGGCCCGCAGGCCGGTCGTTACGCCCGCTGATCGCAGCCGGTTCCCTTCATGACGGTGCGACGCCGATCCCTTTCTGAGCGCGGGCAGCTCGACCTGTTCCGGGCGCTCCCCGGCGACTTCGCGCCACGAGACGCGCAGGATCTCATGGCCTATCCCTTCTTCTCCCTCGCCAAGTCGAAGCGCATCGCGCCCATCGACTTCGCTGCCGGCAGCGTGACCATCCGGGTCGAGGCGGTTCCCGATCATGGCATGGCCACGATCTGGGACGCCGACATCCTGATCTGGGCCGCGAGCCAGATCGTCGAAGCCCGCGATGCCGGGCTTCGCACCTCCCGGCTGATGGCCGCCACGCCCTATGAGATTCTCACCTATGTCGGGCGCGGCACGTCGCTTCGCGACTACCAGCGGCTGAAGGCGGCGCTCGACCGGCTGCAATCGACCACGATTTCCACCTCGATCCGCCAGCCGACCGAAGGCCGCCGTCATCGTTTCTCGTGGATCAACGAATGGCAGGAGCGCACCGACCGCAACGGCCGACCCGACGGCATCGAGATGATCGTGCCGGACTGGTTCTACCAAGCCGTCCTCGACGATGCGCTCGTGCTGACCATCGACCGGACCTATTTCGATCTCACCGGCGGCCTCGACCGCTGGCTCTACCGCCTGGTGCGCAAGCACGGCGGCCGCCAGCGCGATGGCTGGCGGTTCGATTTCCGTCACCTTCACCAGAAATCCGGCAGCCTGTCGCCGTTCAAGCGCTTCGCCTTCGAGCTGCGCGACATCATCCGGCGCCAGCCTCTGCCGGGCTATTCGCTGTTTCTCGAAGCTGAGGTTGGCGGGCGGATGCTGCTGGCCTTCGAGCCGGTCGCGCCCTGTGGAAAACCTGTGGATGGCCTCGTGCTATCAGGAACCCGGACTATCGTGCTATCGGGAACCGGAGGCTCGTGCTATCAGGAACCGAAACCGGGCTTAACACCCGGAACCCATTCAGGAAATCGCGCCCTTAACTTAGAGTCTAACAAAGAGTCTAACTTTGAAGAGCGCGCGCGCGATGTGGAAAACCTCATCCGCGACACCGCCAGAAGCCTTGGTAGAGCCGCTAAGAAGAGGGCATCCGACGCCCCGGCATCGCCTCGACCGGCATCTGATCGAGGCGCAACCGAGGCTCCTGAATCTGCAGAAAGACCCCGCCTGCCTCTCGATCTGCCGGGGGGGTGCAAATGATCATCGCGCTCCTCAACCAGAAGGGCGGTGTCGGCAAGACGACGCTGGCGCTGCATCTTGCCGGTGAACTGGCTCAGGGTGGCAAGCGCGTCACCCTGATCGACGCCGATCCGCAAGGCTCCGCCCTCGACTGGTCGCAACAACGCGCGCGTGAGGGCCTGCCACGCGCCTTCGGCACCGTTGGCCTGGCCCGCGACACGCTGCATCGCGAAGCGCCCGAACTCGCCCGCGATGTCGATCGCATCGTCATCGACGGGCCACCGCGCGTCGCCGGCCTCATGCGCTCCGCGCTGCTCGCCGCCGATCTCGTGCTGATCCCGGTGCAGCCATCGCCGTTCGACGGCTGGGCTTCGGCGGAGATGCTCGCCCTCCTGGCGGAGGCGCGCATCTACCGGCCCCAGCTCGTTGCCCGCTTCGTGCTCAACCGCTGCGGTGCCCGCACCGTCATCGCCCGCGAGACCGCCGAGACGCTGGCGGACCACGATCCTCCCGTGCTCACCAGCGCCATCGGCCAGCGCGTCGTCTTCGCCGACGCCGCGCAGACCGGGCGGCTCGTCCGCGAGATCGGGCGCCGATCACCCGCCGCGCGCGAGATTGCCGCCCTGGCCGCCGAGATCGGCCTGCTGGGGATCGGGAGGGTATCGGCATGACGATCCTTACCGGCGACTGCCGCGAAGAAATGCCCTGGCACGCACCCTACGACATGATCATCGCCGATCCGCCCTATGGCGACACTTCGCTCGCCTGGGATCGGCGCGTCGAGGGCTGGGTCGTGCTGGCGCGCGCCGCCCTCAGGCCGACCGGCTCGCTCTGGGTCTTCGGCTCGCTGCGCAGCTTCATGGCGACCGCCGACCGCTTCACTGACGCCGGCTTGCGGATCGCGCAGGAGATCGTCTGGGAAAAGCAGAACGGCACCGGCTTTCATGCCGACCGCTTCAAGCGGGTGCATGAACTGGCCGTCCAGTTCTATCCCGCCGAGACCGCTTGGCGTGACATCTACAACGACGTCCAGACCACGCCCGACGCGACGGCCCGCACGGTGCGGCGCAAGCAGCGCCCGCCCCATACCGGCCAGATCGACGCCGGCCATTATGTCAGCCATGACGGCGGGCCGCGCCTCATGCGCTCGGTCATCTACCTGCGCAACTGCCACGGCCGCGCCATCCATCCGACCGAAAAGCCGTCGGCGCTCCTGGAGATCCTGATCCGCACGAGCTGCCCCGAAGGCGGCCTGGTCGGCGACTGGTTCGCCGGTTCCGGCGCGGTCGGGGAAGCCTGCCGGCTTTCCGGCCGGCGCTATCTCGGCTGCGAGATCGACCCCGACATGGCCGAGTGCGCGCGGGCGCGCATCGCCACCGTGCTGCCATTCCATGACGGAATTTCGTCATGACGGCGCGCACCGAGAAGCGCAGCTTCGCTACGCGCCCGGCCGATCCCGATAGCTGGATCAAGGCCGGCGACGCGCCGCCAAAGCGCACGGATACCGCCGACGCCTATTCGGCGCGGCTGACCGTGGACATCACGCCGGCGCTGCGCGGCCGCATCAAGATCGCGGCCTTCCAGCGCGGCATCACCGTCGCCGACATGCTGCGCGACCTGCTGGCGCGCGAGTTTCCCGACATAGGGGGAGACCGCCCATGATCGGCATCGACGCCCATGACGGCGATCTGACCCGCGCGGAACTGACCTGGGTGGAAGGCAAGACCGAATACTGGATCAGATTCGGCCATGCGACTGGTGAGCAGATCCTCGATCGCAACCGGCGTGTTGTATTCTTCCATCCCGGCACGGTGTTTGCGTTCGTCCGCTGGGCGGCGAACGACCACGGCACGATCATTTCGCGCCTCGACATCCTGCGCGCGGTTGCGCCGGGCCAGTCCTATCAGACGCTGCCCTTCGTCCGTCCAGGCGGCGAAATCCTGCTGAAGATCGAAGGCTGGCCGAAGGTCGAGGCTGTCCTTCGCCATGTCGACGGGATCGAGGCCATAGGTGTCGATCCGGCCCAAGTCGATCCCGATCATTGGCGGCACGTCTCCCACTGGATAAACGCAGGCGAAGCGCCGCGTCCCTACACCGCGGAGCGTCATCAGGCATGGCTCTGGCGGCGGGAGATCGCCCCATGACGCGCTTTCGCTATGTCATGGTGACGACGGTTGCCACGCTCGGGATCGCCTTTGCCGGATTCGTTCCGACTGCGCCAAGGCTGGTCTGGAACGCATCGGCCAGCGTGCCGATCGGGTTCTATACTGTCGCACCCGACGACCGGATCGCGGTGCCCGATCTGGTCGCCGTCATCCCACCCGAACCCTTCGCCTCGTTTATGGTCGAGCGCGGCTACGTCGCACGCGACGTGCCGCTTCTGAAGCACGTTCTCGGCCTGCCCGGACAGCGCCTGTGCCGCGATGGCCGCGCCATTATCGTCGACGGCGTTCCGCTCGGCGAGGCGCGCGACCACGACAGCTTCGGCCGAGACCTGCCGGTCTGGCAGGGCTGTCGCGTCATCGCCGAGGGCGAAGTGTTCCTGATGAACCCGGACGTCGGCGACAGCCTCGACGGCCGCTATTTCGGCCCGTTCCCCGCCTCGGCGGTGATCGGCCACGCGATCCCGCTTTTCACCGACGAAGACGGCGAGGGCCGCTTTGTCTGGCGCGCGCCGATGCGGTGACAGCGCGTCCAGAGCGGGGCCGTTGAGCCGTCCCGCGTCTTCTCCACCGCATAGGAAAGGAGCCTTCCATGGCACAGATCGGCCAGTTTACCCGCACCCCGTCCGGCTATTCCGGGCGACTCCGCACGCTCTCGCTGGACGTCGAGCTGACCTTCACGCCGTCGGAAAATGCGGACGCCGACAAGGCGCCTGCCTATCGCATCCATCTCGGCGATGAGTATGGGCCGGAAGTCGGCGCAGGCTGGAAACATTCCGGCGAGCGCGCGGGACCGTTCGTCTCCGTGCTTCTCGACGATCCAGTTTTCCAGCAGCCGATCCGCGCCCGCCTGTTCCAGTCGGACGAAGACGGCCGCGACTGGGGCTTGCACTGGACCCGCCAAAAGAAGCGCGACGAGCAGGAGTGATCATGGTCACGTCCTGCATCCGTCCCGCCTCGGGGAGATGTGGCGCCCGCCGCCGCATCCTCCTCCTTCTTCTTTCCGGCCTGTTCGTCACAGCCATTGCCCCGCTGCCCGGCCTGGCGCAGATCGCCGTGATGGGTCGTGCCGTCGCCGTGCATCCGCACGGCGCCCATATCGAAGAGGCTTCGCAGCGGTTCGGCATCCCGGCGGCATGGATCATCGCCGTGATGCAGGTCGAAAGCGCGGGCAATATGCACGCCATATCGTCTGCCGGCGCGATGGGGCTGATGCAGGTCATGCCCTCGACTTGGGCGGAGCTGCGCATCCGCCATGCTCTCGGCCGCGACCCCTTCGAGCCGCGCGACAACATCCTCGCGGGCACCGCCTACCTACGCGAGATGTGGGATCGCTACGGCAATGTTGCCGCGATGCTCGCGGCCTACAATGCCGGTCCCGGTCGCTACGATGAATACCGCGCGACGGCTCGTCCGCTGCCTGCCGAGACGCGCGCCTATGTCGCTGCTTTGACGCCGATCCTGCTCGGCGAGCGGCCTTCCGGCAGCGGCTCGACGGTCGCTCCGCCGCCCGACTGGCGCGAGGCGGCGCTCTTCGTCGCGCGTGAAATCGGCGCTTCCGCTGCCGATCCCGCGTCCCCCGACCGCACGCCGGACGATGCCCCTTCGCTCGTCCCGGCGGCACCGGACGCACTCACCGCCTTGCAGTCGGAGGGGCTGTTCGTCGCCCGCGATGCCGGTGGGGACCGGCCATGAGCAGCGGCACCGCAATTCGCATCCCATCGGGCGCTGGCGTGTCATGGAGGGCGCAGAGGGTGGCGGCAGGCACCACGACCGAAAGATGGCGAGATAAAAGGCCGCACGGTGCGGCTGTGGCGGGCGGGTGTTTTTGTTCAGGTTTCCGGCGCGTCCCGCACCGTGCGGCGCTGGCGCGCACCGTGCGCTGCGCGCTCCTCTTCCTGATTTTCCTTGATGATTTGCACCGTGCGGGGGCGCCCCATGTCCGATGACAACGAGTTCCGCATCCGTCCGGGCCGTATCCGCTCGACCCGCGCGCAACAGGCGAGGCCCTTTGTCGCCCAGGCGCTCGCCGCCGCCCAGAAAGCCGGCGGACGCGTCTCGCGCTCCGGCAAGATCACCTCGGGCAACCGCTCACGCTTCGGGCGCGGTCAGCGCGCCAGCATCCAGGCCAACCGGCTTCTCACCGGACGCTCGCGCATCGCCGTCATCAAGACCCGCGTGGTTCGCCAAACGGCACGCTCGGCTCCGCTCGGCGCACACCTTAATTATCTGCGCCGCGATGGCGTGACCCGCGACGGGGAAAAGGCGCGGATGTTCGGCCCGGAAAGGGACGACATGGATGTCGGCGCTTTCGCGGAAAAGTGCCAGGACGACAGGCATCATTTCCGCTTCATCGTCTCGCCCGAAGACGCGGTGGACATGGCCAATCTGAAGGATCACGCCCGCGAGCTGATGGGGCAGATGGAGAAGGATCTCGGCACGCGCCTCGATTGGGTCGCCGTCGATCACTGGAACACCGACAATCCCCATATCCATATCATCCTGCGCGGCCGCACCGACGATGGCCAGGACCTGGTGATTTCCCGCGACTACATCAAGGAGGGCATGCGCGCCCGTGCGCAGGATCTGGTCACGCAGGAACTCGGGCCCCGCACCGATCTGGAGATCCACCGCAATCTGGAGCGGCAGGTCGAGGCGGAACGCTGGACGCAGCTCGACCGGCAGCTTGTGCGCGACGCCGGCAAGTCCGGCATCATCGACCTTGCCCCGCTTCCCGACCGCCAGCCGGACGAGTTTCATACTCTGAAGGTGGGGCGGCTGCGAACCCTTGAAATCCGCGGGCTTGCCGAAGAGATCGGCCTCTCGCAATGGTTCATCAAGCCCGAAGCCGAAGCGGTCCTGCGTGAACTGGGCGAGCGCGGCGACATCATCAAGCGCATGCACCGTGCCCTGACCGAACGCGGCATCGAACGCGGCTCGGCCAGCTATGTCCTCGCCGGCGAAAGCCTTGACGTTCCCGTCATCGGCCGCCTGGTCGAGCGCGGCCTCGACGACGAGTTGAAGGGCACCGCTTATGCCGTGGTCGACGGCACCGACGGGCGGACCCATCACATCAAGCTGCCGCATCTCGACGCCGCCGGCGACAGTCCGCCCGGTTCCATCGTCGAGTTGCGATCCTGGGAGGACCCGCAGGGGCAGCGCCGCGTCGCGCTCGCCGTCCGCGCCGATCTCGATCTTGGTGCGCAAGTCGGCGCCTCGGGCGCGACCTGGCTCGACCGGCAGGCCATCGCCCGCGATCCGATCGCGCTGTCGGACAGCGGTTTCGGCGCTGAGGTCCGTCAGGCTCTGGACGAACGCGCTGAACATCTGATCGGCGAGGGCTTTGCCGAGCGGCAGGGCGGTCGCGTCGTCTTCGCGCGCCGGCTGCTCAGCACCTTGCGCCAACGCGAACTCGACAACCTCGGCGAGAAGCTCGCAACCGAGACCGGCATGTCCTTCGAGCGCGCAGCCAGCGGCGAATATGTCGCCGGCTCCTATCGCCAGCGTTTCGCGCTCGCCTCCGGCCGCTTCGCCATGATCGACGACGGCCTCGGCTTCCAGCTCGTGCCCTGGTCGCCCTCTCTCGAAAAACAGATCGGCCGTCACGTCTCCGGCGTAGCCCGCGATGATGGCGGCGTAGATTGGGACTTCGGGCGCAAGCGCTCCCTCGGCCTTTAGCCTCAACCAGAAAGGACCATCGCAATGTCCGCGACCAAGATCCTCTGGGGACAGATCACCATCGTCTTCCTCATCATCCTCGCCACCACCTGGGGCGCGACCCAGTATGTCGCCTCGAGCCTCGGTTATCAGGCGCAACTCGGGCCGCCCTGGTTCGTGATGTTCGGCGTGCCGATCTATTATCCGCCCGCGATCTTCTGGTGGTGGTATTTCTACGAAGCCTATGCGCCGCCGATCTTCGCCAAGGGCGGGATCATCGCGGCATCGGGCGGCTTCATCGCCATTGCCGTCGCCATCGGCATGTCGGTCTGGCGGGCGCGCGAGGCGAAAAACGTCGCCACCTATGGCTCGGCGCGATGGGCCGGGAAAGGAGAGATCAAGGCGGCGGGCCTGCTCGATCCCGATGGTGTTGTTCTCGGCCGTTACGAGAAGGACTATCTACGCCATGACGGGCCGGAGCATGTCCTGTGCTTTGCCCCGACACGTTCGGGCAAAGGCGTCGGCCTCGTCGTCCCGTCGCTGCTGACCTGGCCGGGGTCGGCCATCGTCCACGACATCAAGGGTGAGAACTGGCAGCTCACCTCCGGCTTCCGCTCGCAGCACGGCCGCGTGCTGCTCTTCGACCCGACCAACCCGAAATCCTCGGCCTACAATCCGCTGCTGGAAGTGCGCCGCGGCGAGTGGGAGGTGCGCGACGTCCAGAACATCGCCGACATCCTCGTCGATCCGGAAGGCAGTCTCGACAAGCGCAACCATTGGGAAAAGACCAGCCATTCGCTGCTGGTGGGCGCCATCCTGCATGTGCTTTACGCCGAACCCGACAAGACCCTGGCAGGTGTGGCCAAATTCCTGTCCGATCCGAAGCGCCCGGTGGATTCCACGTTGCGCGCCATGATGAAGACCGCGCATCTGGGCGAAGCGGGGCCGCACCCGGTCGTTGCCAGCGCCGCGCGCGAGCTGCGCAACAAGTCCGAGAACGAGCGCAGCGGCGTGTTGTCGACGGCGATGTCGTTTCTCGGCCTGTATCGCGATCCGGTCGTGGCCGAAGTCACACGCCGCTCCGACTGGCGCATCAGCGATATTGTGGGAGGCGATCAGCCGGTCACGCTTTACCTCGTCGTGCCGCCCTCCGACATCAACCGCACCAAGCCGCTGATGCGATTGCTGCTCAATCAGATCGGCCGTCGCCTGACCGAAGACCTGCAGGCGAACGCCGGGCGGCATCGGCTCCTTCTGATGCTGGACGAGTTTCCGGCGCTGGGCAGGCTCGATTTCTTCGAGACCGCGCTGGCTTTCATGGCCGGCTACGGTCTGAAATCATTCCTGATCGCGCAGTCGCTGAACCAGATCGAGAAAGCCTACGGGCCGAACAACTCGATCCTCGACAACTGCCATGTCCGCGTCAGCTTCGCCACCAACGACGAGCGCACGGCGAAACGGGTGTCGGATGCGCTCGGCACCGCCACCGAGATGAAGGCGATGAAGAACTATGCCGGCCATCGCCTGTCGCCCTGGCTCGGGCACCTTATGGTCTCGCGCTCGGAAACCGCGCGCCAGTTGCTGACGCCGGGCGAGATCATGCAGCTTCCCCCACATGAGGAGATCGTCATGGTGGCGGGCATCCCCCCGATCCGGGCGACGAAGGCGCGCTATTACGAGGACGCCCGGTTTCGCGAGCGCGTTCTGTCACCGCCTGAATTGAAAGGTCCCGAAGAAACGCGGCCCGACGACTGGACCAAGCTTCCGATCCCGGCGCGACCGGAAGGCGCCACGGATCACGGCGACCAGAGAACCAATGACGAAGATCCGACCGAATCCGAACGCCGATTGCAGCCTGAACTCAGCCGCGTAAAGCCCGTGGAGAAGAAAAAGCCCCTCGAGAACGAATTCGAGATCGCGCCGCCCGATGAAGTTGAGGAAGAGGCCATGCAAAATCGGCGCATGATCCGCCAGGTGCAGGGCATTGCCCGGCAGGTTGCCATGGACCCGAACGACGGCATGGAGCTGTAGCGCCATGGCCAATCTCCGGAAGAAGAAAAAACTCACCGTCTATCTGGACCCCGATGTCGAAAAAGCCCTGACCGAGTTTGCCGCGCGGCGGGACCGGTCGCAGTCGATGATCGGCGAGGCGGCCATCGCCTCATTCCTGTCTCCCGACGATGCCGAACGCCGAGAGGCGATAATCGCCAAGCGCCTCGATCGACTCGATCGCCGCATGGACCGGCTTGAACGAGACGTCGGCATCGCCGTCGAAAGCCTGGCGGTCTTCATCCGCTTCTGGGTCAACACCACACCGGCCTTGCCTGAGCCGGCGGCAAAGGCCGCGAAGGCCAAATCAGCGGAGCGATACGAGGCGTTCATCACCGCGCTCGGTCGCCGCCTCGCACAGGGACCGAAGCTGCGGCAGGAGGTGTCGGAGGATGTGACGGATCAGAGAGTTGAATTTGGCCGCCTTAGTCGTTGACACGAGTTCCCGCTCCCGGTTGGCTGAGCAGTAACAAGGATCCGCCGGAAGCGGCCTTCGCGACTGTCGCGGTCTTTGGGATTTTCGCGAATTATCCTAAGGTGATGGCTGTATATTCACTCGACTTTGGAGGAACAGCCTTGAGACTTGCCATTGCCAGCCTGTTCGCCATCGGTCTCGCCGTCCCTGCCTTCGCCCAGACGGAACCGCCCGCAGATTTTGACGAAGCCGCATGGCAGGCCGAATGGGACGCGGGCGACACGGATGGCGACGGCAAGCTGAGCCGGGAAGAGGCGAAAGCCGGGAATCCGAACATGACCGATGAAGTCTTCGACCAGATCGACACCGATGGCGACGGTTTCATCAGCCCCGCGGAAGACAAGGCCGCGCTCTTCGAAGCACGCGGCAAAACCACAAATGAATAGGGTATGGGCGGGGGCTTTTGGCGCAACGGTGTTTGTCGCGGCAGCATCCGTGGCAGGCGCGGAGGCGCCCACGTCCGCCAGACCGGCCGGGTTGCCTGAGAACTATGTTCCTGAAATCCCCTCGCATGAGATGGAGCCGGACACCGGCCCGCTTTCGGCCGCCCTACAGGAGCGTTTCCGCGACCGTATCGCCGGTATCTTCATCGAGCGCGAGCCCGATTTCCATGTCGTCGTCAGGCTAACGGGAGACCGGGATGCGGGCACGCTTCAGTACCAATTGGGCGAAGATCGGGTGCGTGTCGAAGTCCTGACAGGCGCATCCCATACCGTCGATCAACTGGTCGCCGCGTTGGATGACCGCCAGATGATTACGCGCGTTCTTCCCGATGGCTACGGCGGATATGTCGATGAGCGCACCGGATATGTGGTTCTTACGGTTCTCCCCGGAACAGAGCTTGCCGGTGGCAGCGAAGCATCCCTTTCGGCTGCTTTGGGCGTGCCGATCCGCATCATCGAAGGGGAACCCGCTACAATCGGTCCAGCACCACAGCAGCGGGAAGAGCGGTAATCCATTGCGGCCCGGATTCCGGGCCGCGACGTGTCGCAAAAATCAGTCGCACAATTTTGACTTTCGCACGCGACATTTGCGACAGAAATTCCCCTGAAAATTCAACGTTGGCCTGACCTGCTACAAAAATCAGGGATCTTCGTGACGGCTTCTCAAAACTTATCGTTGCTTCCCGCTTCTCCTTTGATCGGCCCCCATAACAGCGCGACGAGGGCGAGATTGGCGATGGCGAGAGCTGCCAGCGCCACAAGAGTTTGATCGGTGCCCCCGACCGAAAGCAGGATCGCACCCACGGTTGGGCCGGCAGCTTGGGCGACGAGACTGGGCCGGGCAAGCCGCCCCATGATCGGCGCATAGCGGGAAGGTCCGAACAGGGCGAGCGGGAGCGCACCCTTGGCGATCGAGAAGATGCCATTGCCGGCCCCGTAGAGGATGAGCGACAGGCCGATGATGAGAAAACCTGCCGCGAGCATCGTCACCCCTGCCGCGCTCAGGACGGAGGCGGCCGCGAGTGTCCAGAAGGGATGATGCCTCCCCCCGCTCGCCATTTCGCCAATTCGGCCGGCGACTTGGGCCGGGCCTATCAGCGCGCCGAGGGCTACAGCTTCGCCCAGCGACAGCCCGCGTTGCTGCAACAGGGTCAGCAGATGCACCGATATGATGGTGACGCCCAATCCGGCCAGCACCACGATCGCCATCATGATCAGATAGGCCCGGCGCTCATGGTCGCGCAGCTTGATCGCAGGAGCTTGGTCTTTGCCACCGATCGGCCTGGGCTTGCCGTTGCTCGGAAGGACCAGCAGCACGAGCGGCAGGCAGATCGCGAGATGAATGCCGGCATAGGCCATGCAGGCCCCGCGCCATCCCAGATGCTCCAGAAACAAGGCCGAGAGCGGCCAGCAGACCGTGCTTGCGAAGCCGCCCCACAAGGTCAGTGTAGTGATGGCGGATCGCGCGGAACGGCCATAATAGCCCCCGAGCGTGGCAAATGCCGCATCATAAAGGCCGGCCCCCATGCCGATACCGAGCACGATCCATCCGGCGACGAATACCCATAGGGACGGCGCAGCCGCAAGGATGACGAGGCCGGCAGCGAACAGCAGGCAAGCCAGAGCAAGGATGGGACGCCCGCCGTGCTGGCCAATGGCGTCACCCACGCGCGGGGAAACGACGCCGGCCGCGAGCAGGCCAATGGAGAGAGCGCCGACGATCCATGAAAGCGGCCAACCCGTATCGGCCGCGATCGGGGCGGCGAGAACGGCGAGCAGGTAATAGGAGCTGCCCCATGCAAATATCTGTACGATGCCGAGCGCGGAGATGACGGGCCACCTTCTCGCGTCGGGAGACAGGCCCGTTTGAGCCGGCAGGTTTGTCGTCACCGGACGCGCTTGAGCGCCATACGCTCTTCCAGCTTTTGGGCGGTTTCCTTGCGCTCGCTGTAGCGGTCGGTGAGGTAAGGAGCGACGTCGCGGGTCAGAAGCGTGAACTTCACCAGTTCCTCCATCACATCGACCACCCGGTCGTAATAGGATGAAGGCTTCATTCGACCCGCTTCGTCGAACTCCTGATATGCCTTGGCGACCGAGGACTGGTTGGGGATGGTGATCATCCGCATCCAGCGGCCGAGGACGCGAAGTTGGTTGACGGCGTTGAAACTCTGCGAGCCGCCAGAGACTTGCATCACGGCCAATGTGCGGCCCTGGGTGGGGCGAACTGCGCCAACCGCGAGCGGTATCCAGTCGATTTGCGCCTTGAGGACTCCGCTCATGGCACCGTGACGTTCGGGGCTGGTCCAGACCTGCCCTTCGGACCATTCCGAAAGTTTCCGAAGCTCCTGCACCTTCGGATGATCAACGGGCGCACCATCAGGCAGCGGCAGGCCGTGCGGATCGAACACACGGGTTTCCGCGCCGAAGTGGTTGAGGAGCCGTTCGGCTTCGAGCGTGAGCAGCTTGCTATAGGAGCGTTCACGCAACGAGCCGTAGAGCAGGAGAATGCGCGGCGGATGAGCAGAGGGCGTCGTTCGTAGGCGTTCAGCCGATGGGCTGTCGAGCACCGCGCGGACCACATTAGGAAGGTCGGAAACCGTCATGGCTTGGCCTCGGCCGGAACGGCAACGGGCGTCCCTTTCTCGGGAAACCACTTCGCGCCGAGCCTGAGCGCGACATGAACGAGCAGGATCAGTGCGGGCACTTCCACGAGCGGGCCGATGACGGCGGCGAAGGCCACCGGCGATGCGAGACCGAATGCCGCGATGGCGACCGCGATGGCCAACTCGAAATTATTGCCGGCAGCGGTGAAGGCGATGGCCGTGGTGCGCGGATAATCCGCCTCGATCAGCCGGCCCATCGCGAAGCTGATGAGGAACTGGATGACGAAATAAAGCGCCAGGGGAATGGCTATGCGCAGGACATCGAGAGGCAGCGACACCACGTCCGCGCCCTTGAGGCTGAACATGGCGACAATGGTGAACAGCAGCGCGGCTAGCGTTATGGGGCTGATGCGCGGCAGAAATTCGTGCTCATACCAGCCCGCGCCTTTGCGAGCGATGAGGATGCGGCGCGTCAGGAACCCGGCGAGGAAGGGAATGCCGAGATAGATCAGCACCGCTTCGGTAATGGTCCAGAAGCTCACGTCTATGACGCTGCCCTCAAGGCCGAAGAGGGGTGGCAAGACGGAAAGGAAAAACCACGCATAGGTGGAGAAGAACAGAATCTGGAATATCGAGTTGAAGGCAACCAGACCGGCGACATATTGATTGTCGCCGCGCGCGAGTTGGTTCCAGACCAGCACCATAGCGATGCAGCGGGCGAGTCCGATCAGGATCAGTCCTGTCATGTATTCCGGGTGGTCGCGCAGGAAGATCACGGCCAGCGCGAACATCAGCGTCGGGCCGATGATCCAGTTTTGTACCAGCGAAAGGATCAGCACTCGCTTGTCGGAAAAGACCCGGTGCAGTTCTTCGTAGCGCACCTTGGCGAGCGGCGGATACATCATCAGGATCAGGCCGATGGCGATCGGTATGTTGGTGGTGCCGACCGACATGGCGTTGAGAGCTTCCGGCAAGCCGGTGAATATCGTGCCCAGCACGACGCCGAGTGCCATCGCGGCGAAAATCCACACCGTCAGATAGCGGTCGAGGAAACCAAGGCGGGAAGCTGGCTTGAGGGAAGCCATCAGTATTCTCCAATCGCAGGCTGAAAGTCAGGCGGAAGCAACGCGCCGTCCATGTTCGTCAATGATCCGCTCGCCATCCTCTTTGACGAACTCGCCCCGTTGTGGGGGCAGCAGATCAAGAACGGCTTCGGACGGTCGGCAGAGCTTGACCCCTTGGGGGGTGACGACGAGGGGGCGATTGATGAGGATCGGGTGCGCCATCATGGCGTCGAGCAATGCGTCATCGCTCAATTCTGGATCGCCAAGGCCGAGGTCGGCATAGGGCGTTCCTTTCTCCCGCAAGATCGAGCGGGCCGTCAGGCTGGCGCGCTCGATGAGTTGCGCGAGCAGCGCCCGTGAGGGCGGGGTTTTCAGATATTCGATGATATGCGGCTCGACGCCGGAATTGCGGATCAGGCCGAGCGTATTGCGCGAGGTGCCGCAATCGGGATTGTGGTAGACAATGACATCCATGGATTGCCTCACGCCGCGCCAGAGCGGGGCGAGGCTGCCCCTTCGGATTGACCGATTTCGTTGAGCTTCATATTGAGCGACGATTTATCGAGGCTGGCGACGGGCAAGGCCACGAAGACCGAAATCCGGGTTTTCATGTAGCGAAACGCCGTGACAAAAGCCGCCATGCGCTGAATCTCGGTGCCCTCGACGGTGGCGGGGTCTTCGATACCCCAATGCGCGGTCATCGGCTGGCCCGGCCAGACCGGACAGGCTTCGCCGGCCGCGTTGTCGCAGACGGTGAACACGAAATCCATCACCGGCGCGTCGGGGCCGGAGAATTCTTCCCATCCTTTCGATCGGAAGCCTTCAGCCGGGTAGTCGTAGCTTTCGAGTACCTTCAGGGCGAGCGGGTTCACTTCGCCTTTGGGCTGGCTTCCAGCCGAATAGGCCCGGAAGCGACCCGCACCATCCTTGTTCAAGATGCTTTCGGCAAGGATCGAGCGGGCGGAATTTCCGGTGCAAAGAAACAGCACGTTGAAGATTCTATCGGAGTGATTGGCCATAGGCTCAGGCATGGGTGACGCCTTTCGTCGGTTTGCAGCAGGACAGCGCGGCGACTGCCGGGTTGCACACGTCCGGGTGGCCTTGGCAGCAATCGCGCATGAGAAATTCGAGCAGGCCGGACAGCGCCGGATAGGAGGCGCTGTAGATGATCGAGCGCCCGTCGCGCCGCGACTCGATGAGGTCGGCTTGTTCAAGGTGGCTCAGGTGGAAGGACATGCGCGACGACGATGCGCCGTCCATCGCTTCCCCGATCGCGCCGGCCGGCATCCCTTCCGGGCCGGCCGTCACCAGCAGGCGCACGATGCGCAGCCGGGTTTCCTGCGAGAGCGCCGCGAAGGCAGAGAGGGCTTGCTTTTCGTTCATGTATGCCTCAACATCTCAAGAGTAGTTGAATCATGGATACACGGACATGAACGCTTACGCCAGCCCCTTAATCACAGAATTTCCTGATGTTGCCTCGCTCGGGGCGATCCTCGATATTTTGGAGGGCCATGCCGACAAGGTTCTTGTGCTCGCCTATGGCGACGGGCAGCAGGTGCAGGCCGGCTATCACATCACGGAGGTCAAGGCCGGTTCCTTCGTCACGCTCGATTGCGGCGGCAATCCCGATGCGTGGCGGGAGACGGTCTTGCAGGTCGAGGATATTCCCCCGACCGAAGGCAGCATGCCGATGACCGTCGCCAAGTTCCGGTCAATCTTGGGAAAGGTCGGCAGCAGGGTCCAGCTTGACACGGACGCGCGGTTGACATGGGAGGTGAGCCGGCCCGGTGAGCCGATGCAGGTCTATGACGGGGCCGGAATCGAGATCGAGAAAGACCGGACGATTGTGCGTCTCAGCCCGCGCCCCGCAATCTGCAAGCCGAGGCATCGCGCGCAGCAGACGAGAGCGTCTGCCTGCTGCGGCTAAGCCCGCCCGAGCCATTGCCATGTCGCACTACTTCTAAAGCCCGCTACGTTGCAGGTTCCGGGAATTTTGCGGCGATAGTTTCGGATAGCTGGCGAGGACTTCTGTTCATGCAGCCTTTGTTTTGCCTCGTGCCAGAACGCTCTCCACCAGCAAAAGCCCGACCCCACAGACAATCGCCACGTCGGCAAGGTTGAAGGCGGGCCAATGATAGCTGCCAATGTAAAAATCCAGGAAATCCGCCACCGCACCCTGCCGCAGCCGGTCGAGCAGATTGCCGAGCGCCCCCCCAACCACGAGCCCGAGGGCGGATGCCGTCAGGCGGCTGTCGCTTCGATGGATCCAGACAAGGAGGCCAGCGACTATAGCGAGCGTGAACGCCATCAGGAGCCAAGCCGGCGCCTGGCCGAACAATCCGAAGCTCACGCCGGTATTGAAGCCGAGCACGAGATTAAAGAAGCCGGTGACGGGGATGACCTGAGGCGGGTTCATAACATGGTTCAGGACCCACCACTTCGTCGCCTGATCAAGGAAAAATCCGCCAAGGGCGATGGGAAGGCCGAGCCTGAGCATGTCCAAATGTCCTTTAAACTCCGGCTTAGCCGATCCGGCCGAGGGCCGGGAAAGTCTGGAGCAGCCATATCGCAAAGCTGGTTAGATGGCCGGTGATCATGGCGATGCCCATCACCACCATCACCCCACCAGCGACGATTTTGAGCACCCGGCCAGTACGGCGCATCGACATCATCCGCGCCATGAACCCGCGCATGAACAAAGCGGCCAAGATGAAAGGGAGGCCAAGGCCGAGCGAGTAGACGGCGAGCAGCGTCGTTCCGCTTGCGACCGTGGCGTTGGCGGCGGACAGGGTCAGAATCGCGCCCAGCACTGGTCCGATGCAGGGAGTCCAGCCGAACGCGAAAGCGAGACCGAGGAGATAAGCCGCGCCGGCGCTTCCGCTGCCCGGATTGGCATGGAACCGCGCTTCACGATTGAGCCAGGGCATTGGTACGAGGCCTGTCGTGAACAGACCGAAGAGGACGACGATTACGCCTCCGATCAGGTTCGCTTCGAAAAGATACATGCGCAGGAGCCGGCTCAACACGGTTGCGCTGGCCCCAAGGAGGACGAACACGGTCGTAAAGCCGAGCACGAAGCAGAGGCTGAGGCCGAGAGTTCGGCTTGCCGCCTTGAATTCGGCATCGGCCGCAGTGCCATCCGGGCTAATCGTGCGGCCTGCGACGTAGGAGATATAGCCCGGCACCAGCGGAAGGACGCAGGGCGACAGGAAGGATACGACACCTGCGGCGAAAGCCGTCGCTATTCCGATACTGGAGAACTCCATCAGCCAATCTCGCCCGCCAGGCGGCGGAGCTTCTGCAATCGAATCTCACGCGGCTCGTGCATGTCGAGCGTGCCGACGAATTGGCTCTCGGCATCCATCAGGTAAACGCCGGCGGTATGATCCATTGTGTATTCGCCCCCTTCCAGAGGCACTTTTCGCGCATAGGCCGCAAAGGCCTTCACCACAGCGTCCGTTTCCTGTCGATTTCCCCGCAGTGCGAGGATGCGGTTATCAAAGGCTGTCATGTACTGAGCCAGCAATTCTTGTGTGTCCCGTTCGGGATCGACGGTGAAGAACAGGACGTTGAACTGGTCGGCCACCGGCCCGAGCTCGTTCATGAGATCGCTCAGTTCATAGAGCGTCGTCGGGCACACATCGGGACAATGGGTGAAGCCGAAGAAGGCGAGATAAGGCTTTCCGGCCAGCGCAGCATTGTCGATCGTTTCGCCTCGATGGGATGTGAGCTGGAACGGGCCGCCGATGGCTGCCGTGCCTGTCGAGGACGCGACCGCCACGGTTTGCTGTTGCCAAGGCTTGGATACGGACAGGCCGATGAAAAGCCCGCCGACAGCGGCGACGGCAACCCATGCAACAAGGCGGAAAAGTTTGACGCCGCTCATTGGACAGCCTCTCCGTGTCCGTCATGTTCGTTCGCAGATTCCGGACGAGCGCCCATGTTCTGCACAACGAACTCAACGTCGATCGCACCGGCCTGCTCGAACACAAGAGTCGCGGCAAACCGCTCCCCATCCTTCAAAGGGCGCGATGGCTTCAAGAACATGATGTGCATACCGCCAGGTTGAAGCTCGACGGTCTCGCCAGCTCCAATTTCGATGCCATTTTGCACAGGCCTCATGCTGGCAACCCCATCGCTCACGGTCGACTCATGGATTTCCACCCGGTCTGACAGAGGTGATGAGATTGAAACCAGGCGATCGGCCATATCGCCATCGTTTGTCAGCGTCAGATAGCCGCCGGCTACCGGCGTGACCGGCGGAGTCGCGCGTGACCACGGGTGATTGATGGTGATCGAACCAGCTTGGAAGTCGTGACCCACAGCAGGAGAGATCGACACTGCAAGGGCAAGGAAGGCGGCGGATAGGGCTCGCAAACTAGTCATGTTCCTTTTCTCCTTTTCCAGCTTCGCCGGCCTTCTCAAGGATTTCGAAGCCGCTTCTGACAACGACTACAACCACACCCAAGCCAATGATCAGATCCGGATAAGGCGAATTGAAAAGAATTACTGCAAGACCAGAAACAGCGATCGCCGAGTTCACGAGCATATCGTTTGTCGTGAATATCCATGAGGCTTGCAGATGCACGCCACTTTCCCGATGTGATTTCAGGAACCACATGCAGATCATATTCGTAAGCGCGCTCGCGATTGCCACGGCGATCATGACCGGCCCGATCGGATCGGAGCCAGTGAAGAAGCGTCGGCCAACCTCAAACAGAAGCAAACCGGCGAATACTATCAGGAGCATACCCGACAGCCGCGCAACGCGAACCTTCGCCGCCAAACCGCGACCTACGACGAAAAGGCTGATGGCGTAGACACCGGCATCGCCAAGATTATCGAGTGCAGAGCCCATCAATCCTGTTGACTGAGCCCACCAACCTAATCCTCCCACAATGGCTGCCTGGGCAGTATTAATCGCAAGTACCCATGCGAGCGCCCATTGTTCGCTCTTCTCGGATGAATTGGCACTGCCCTGGGACTGATTACTCATAAATTATACCTCGGCTTTCTTGGCGAGAAGTGGAAGCCGCGACCTGCATGTGCGCACTGTTCAAGCTCATTTGTCGCGGGTGCCGCGCCAGGTCAGCAGGCGCAGCGCATTGGCCGTAACGAGGACAGTAGCGCCCGTATCGGCGAGGATGGCCATCCAGAGCGTGGTAATGCCGAATAGAGTCGTCACGAGGAAGACAGCCTTCAGACCAAGCGCTATTGCGATGTTCTGCCAGATATTGCCGAGCGTCGCCTGCGACAATCCGATGAGATCAGCGATACCCGTCACCCGGTTTCTGAGCAGCGCGGCATCAGCGGTTTCCAGCGCGACGTCGGTGCCCGCACCCATGGCAACGCCAACGGAGGCAGCAGCGAGCGCCGGAGCGTCGTTGATACCGTCTCCCACCATGGCAATCGGTCCATCAGCCCTGAGGCGGCCGATCTCGGCGAGCTTGGCGTCGGGCAGAAGTTCGGCGCTCGCCTCAAGGCCGAGATGAGCCGCAATGGCGTCGGCCGTGCGCTTGTTGTCGCCGGTCAGCATCAGAGGGCGCACGCCGCGATCTGTCAGCCGCTTCACACCTTCGATAGCGTCGTCGCGCGGCTCGTCGCGCAAGGCGATCAATCCCTCGATGGTCTTGCCCTTGATGAGCACGACGACCGTCTTGCCCTGGCTCTCCAGCCCGGTGATCGTGTCAACGATGCTCTCTTCGAGGCCCGTTTGTTCGGCGGCGTGACGGGGAGACCCGACCGAAGCGAAGCCGTCCTTCAACCGCGCTGTGACCGCTTTGCCGGGTGTGGCAACGCCGCCCCCGAAGGTGGCGGGCAGTTCGAGCCCCCGCACCTTTGCCGCCTCCACGATTGCAATCCCGAGAGGATGGCTGGTGCTGCGCTCGACGGCCGCCGCGATGGCAAGGACGGAGTTCTCATCACCATTGATCGGCACAATGTCCGTCACCTGGGGGTGGCCACGCGTCAGCGTTCCCGTCTTGTCGAAGGCAACGGTTACGACCTTGCCAAGTGTTTCCAGCGTCGCGCCGCCCTTGATCAACAGTCCCTGACGCGCACCGGCGGCAAGACCCGAAGCAATAGCCGCCGGTGTGGAAATCACGAGCGCGCAGGGACAAGCAATCAGCAACGTCGCGAGACCCCGATACACCCATGTCATCCAGTCACCGCCGAAGGCGAGCGGCGGCACGACAACGATCAGAGCCGCGACGACCATCGCGCCCGGCGTGTACCAGCGGCTGAAACGGTCGATCATACGCGCCGTCGGGGCCTTTGATTCCTGGGCTTCCTCGACCATGTGGATGATACGGGCGATGGTGTTGTCGGCCGCGACATGGCTGATCGACACCCGCAACTCGCCATTTGCATTGATGCTGCCGGCATAGACGTTTGCGCCGGCTTCTTTCAGCACGGGCACGGATTCGCCTGTCACCGGGGCCTCATCGACCTCAGAAACGCCGTCAATCACCGTGCCGTCAGACGGCACACGGTCACCAGGCCGAACAACGACAACATCACCGACGGCCAGATCTTCTGCGGCGACCTTCTCAACAACACCATCACGCTCGCGGAACGCGGCCCGAGGCACGAGATCGATCAGTGCTTCAATGCCAGCGCGCGCACGGCCGGCCGCCACGGTTTCAAGCAATTCGCCCACTGCGAACAGAAAGATCACGACAGCAGCTTCTTCGGCCTCGCCGATGGCGACCGCGCCGAGTGCCGCGACCGTCATCAGCGTCTCGATGGTGAAGGGGGAGCCGGACATCGCGCCGGCGACCGCCCGCCTCGCGAACGGGATGATGCTGATCAATGCAGCGCCCGAGTATAGCCATTGCTCCGATTCGGGCAGGACACGCGCGAGGGCGAAGGCAAGGATGAACAACGCGCCGGTAAGGAGCACAAGCCGACCCTTGCTGCCTTTCCACCACGCCTCCGTGCTGCGTTTCCGAGGTGGGCTCGCCTTTGCCTCGGTCTGCTCGATCACTGGTGTGTAGCCGAGCGCTCGGATCTTTTGCTCAATGGTGCCGAGAGCCGTACGGTCCTCATCCAGTTGCAATGCGAGCGTCTCGTTGGCGTAGCTGACATGAATGTCGCTAACGCCCGGCAGGCGTTGCATCACCGTTTCAATTTTCAACGCGCAGGAGGCGCAGTCCATGCCTTCTACACGCAGTCTGTAAGGGCTCGCTGCCGCCATGATGTCACCTCGACTTTCCCGATGTGACATTGTAGATAGACCCTGTAGTAACTATAGGGTCAAGAGATGAACGACAGAATTCTGATGATCGGCCAATTGGCTAGACGAACGGGGACCAAGGTCGAGACGATCCGGTTCTACGAGAAGAACGGTCTCCTGCCCGCACCCTCGCGTACCGATGGCAACTACCGTGCATATGAGCCGGGCCACCTCAACCGCCTCAGCTTCATCAGGCGTGCGCGCGAGCTTGGTTTCTCGCTCGATCAGATCAGGGAGTTTCTCAAGCTGGCCGACGATCGTTCGCAGTCCTGCGCGGCGATTGATGCGATTGCAAAGGAGCACCGGAAGGAAGTCGAGCGAAAAATCGAAGACCTAACTGCGCTCAAGTCGGAACTGGACAGGATGATAGACCAGTGTGGATGCGGGCTGGTCGCAGATTGTAGGATAATAGAGAGCCTGTCTCCGCTGCCAGCCAGAACCTAATGACTGCTCACCGCAGCGCCGGGCCTCTCGATGCCAAAATCTTTGCGGCGATCGGTGACGTAATCATCTGGATCACAGCGAAGAAGGCGGCAGGCACGGCGATTTCCGAGGGCAACCCGGACGCCGCTACGAACGCCGCCGCAATGGAGAACTCCTTTTTGCTCACCGTGAACAGGTAGGCGATCAGCTCTTGCCGGTCGGCCACAAAGACTTTTGCGATGGACCCGACCGCATAGCCGATCAGGTTCAGCGTGAGCGCGGCCAGCGCGATTAGGAGGGCGAACCAGCCATAGCCGAGGATTGTTTCGGCGTTTGGACCCACGACCGCCAGAAGCAGGAGCAGGTAGAGCACCGAACCAAGAGAGGGATAGAGGCCATCGTGTCGGCCGACCGCTTCCGGGTATCGCGTGCGTAGGTAGACCCCGATCACGGTCGGCAGCACCACGATCAGCACTAATTCCATGATGATCGCCCCGATGGGAACTTGCAGCTCGATTCCGGTGAGAAGCAGGAACAGGATCGGCACGATGAAGGGCGAAAGCACTGTGTTGACCGCATTGAGGACCGCCGCGAGGGCGACATTGCCGCGTGCGAGCAGGACCAGCAACGGAGCGGAAACGTCAGTCGGCAGAGTGCCGACAAGGGTTTGACCGGCGGCCAGCGGCCCAGAGCCGAAGAACAGCCGCCCGGTGAGCCATCCGGCGAGCGACATGGGACCATAGACGAGGCCAAGCGCCCAAAGCTGCCGGCTCGGCTTCCGGAAAACCAGCTTCACGGCGTGAGCGTCGAATGTCAGGCTGATGACCAGCATCAGCAATGCCAGAAGCGGGCTTATGCCGCTTTCAAGGACCATGCCGAGCGAAGGGACGAGCAGGCCAAGCGCGGCCGTTACAACGGCCAGCAGCAGGAGATTGTTTTCAACAAAGGCGAGGGCTTTCTGCATCGGCAGTCCTATTCGCAGCGGATCGTACCGGTTGGGCGGCCCTCGCATTTCGCGAACAGGGCAATCGCTTGATCGCAATATTTGCAGTGACCTTGGCAGCAGTCGTGCATGAGGAAGGCGACGAGATCGGAGAGCGCCGGCCAGTTGGCGCTGTAGATGATCGACTTGCCATCTCGCCGCCCCTGCACGAGTCCGGCACGCTCCAGTTCCTTGAGATGGAAGGAGACGCGCGACGGCGGCGCATCATCGAGCGCGCCGGCGATGGCACCAGCGGCCATGCCGTCAGCCCCCGCGACGACCAACATGCGGATTATCCGCAAGCGGTCCTTGTGAGAGAGCGCGGCGAAGCCCGCGAGCGCGTCGTTTTCGTCCATATCATTTCAACGTTTCATGTTTTGTTGAAATTATTGCTTATAGATGGAGCGCGCGCGCCTCAATCTCGCGCAATTCCTGAAACCCGCAATAGATCGGCTGCACCCGGAAAGTCGCGGCTATTCGTTTCACAAGACTTTATCGCAAGTGCTAAGCCACTTGCGACATGATTTCCGAGAGCGGACCACCTGGGGCGAACGTCGGCTCGGTCCCGGCGAGGCGGCCTGACGCCACGGGCCGGTCGAATCAGTCGAGAGCATGCCGGTGTGCCTGCAGATCATCCGACTGGTCAGGCACACCGCCGTTCTCCTGTAATTTTATCCCACACTACTACGACGACCGAAACTTGTTGAAACGACCTGTTTTGTGTCTCTTTTAGTGATCCCCATCCGGGGATCGTCTCTCGCCTCCCCGGTGGAACGGGGACGAGATGCCAGGCATCAACCACAAACAGGCAAATGTGGACCGCGGCGCGCGCATGCTCCGGACAGCGCTCGGGCCTGCCATCTCAACCCTGCTGCAAGACCCGTCTGTCGTCGAGGTCATGCTGAACCCGGACGGACGCATCTGGGTGGACCGGCTGTCCGAAGGGTTGGCCGATACGGGCGAAATACTGTCCGCCGCTGACGGTGAGCGCATCGTGCGGCTGGTCGCCCACCATGTCGGCGTCGAAGTCCATGCGCGCAGCCCGCGCGTCTCGGCCGAACTGCCCGAAACCGGCGAGCGCTTCGAGGGGTTGCTGCCGCCGGTCGTGTCCGCACCCGCCTTCGCCATCCGCAAGCCCGCGGTCGCAGTATTCACGCTAGACGACTATGTGGCCGCCGGCATCATGTCCGCCGATCAGGCGGAAACGCTCCGCGCGGCCGTCGCGTCCCGCGCCAACATCCTTGTCGCAGGCGGCACGTCCACCGGTAAAACGACGCTGACCAATGCGCTGCTCGCCGAGGTGGCGAAGACGCAGGATCGGGTCGTCATCATCGAGGACACCCGCGAACTGCAATGCGCAGCGTCGAATCTCGTGGCGATGCGCACCAAGGATGGTGTCGCCACCTTGTCGGAACTGGTGCGGTCTTCGCTGCGCCTGCGTCCGGACCGCATTCCGATCGGTGAGGTGCGCGGCGCCGAGGCGCTCGATCTCCTCAAAGCCTGGGGCACCGGCCATCCGGGCGGCATCGGCACCATCCATGCTGGTTCCGGCATCGGCGCCCTGCGCCGCCTCGAACAACTCATCCAGGAAGCCGTCGTCACTGTGCCGCGCGCGATGATCGCGGAGACCATCGACCTCGTGGCCGTCCTCGCTGGCCGCGGCTCCGCGCGCCGGCTGGCCGAACTTGCCTGCGTCGAAGGGCTCGGCCCCGACGGCGATTACCGGATTTCCCTCGCTTTTCCCGACACCTCAATCCCTCACGTTCCAGGAGAACCTGCATGATCCGTTGCGCCGTTCGTATCCGTCATCATCTGGCGACCGCCGCCGCCTTCACCTGGGCGAGCCTGATGACTGCCCCCGCCCAAGCGTCTGGCTCCTCCATGCCCTGGGAAGCGCCGCTGCAATCCATCCTTGAATCCGTCGAAGGCCCGGTGGCCAAGATCGTGGCAGTGATCATCATCATCGTCACCGGCCTGACGCTCGCATTCGGCGATACCGGCGGCGGCTTCCGTCGCCTCATCCAGATCGTCTTCGGTATCTCCATCGCCTTCGCGGCGTCCAGCTTCTTCCTCTCGTTCTTCAGCTTCGGCGGCGGAGCGCTGGTCTGATGGCGGTGAGTTTCGAGGCGCTCGACGCGGTTCCGGGATTCAGTGTGCCGGTTCACCGCGCCCTGACCGAACCGATCCTGCTTGGCGGAGCGCCACGCTCCGTCGCGATCCTCAATGGCACGCTGGCCGGAGCCGTGGGCCTCGGCCTCCAGCTCTGGCTGGCCGGCATCCTGATCTGGGCCGTCGGTCACATCGCCGCCGTCTGGGCCGCCAAGCGCGATCCGCTCTTCGTCGAGGTCGCGCGCCGCCACCTCCGCATCCCCGGTCATCTTTCGGTGTGAGGAAGCCCATGATGAATCTCGCCGAATACCGCCGTACCGCATCCCGCCTCGCCGATTACCTTCCCTGGGTAGCGCTGGTCGGCTTCGGCGTTGTCCTCAACAAGGACGGCTCGTTCCAGCGCACCGCGAAGTTTCGCGGTCCCGATCTGGATTCCGCCGTCGCGGCCGAGCTGGTCGCGGTCGCTGGCCGCCTTAACAATGCCTTCCGTCGCCTCGGCTCCGGCTGGGCGATCTTCGTCGAAGCACAGCGGTCGGAAGCCGCCACCTATCCGGCGAGCCGCTTCCCCGATCCCGCATCGGCGCTGGTCGATGCCGAGCGCAAGGCCGATTTCGAGGAGAAAGGCAGCCATTTCGTCTCTGGCTATTTCCTGACCTTCCTCTGGCTTCCGCCCGCCGAGGATGCCGCCCGCTCCGAGTCCTGGCTTTACGAGGGCCGCGAAACGTCGAGCGTGAACCCTTGGGAACTGGTGCGCGGCTTTGCCGACCGCACCGACCGCGTGCTGGCGCTGCTCGACGGTTTTATGCCGGAATGCCGCTGGCTCGATGACGCCGGGACGCTGACTTACCTGCATTCGACGATTTCGATCAACCGGCATCGCGTCCGCGTGCCCGAAACCCCGACCTATCTCGATGCGCTGCTGGCCGATCAGCCGCTGACCGGCGGGCTGGAGCCGCGCCTGGGCAATCAGCATCTCCGGGTGCTGACGATCACCGGCTTTCCGGCAACCACCACCCCCGGCCTGCTCGACGAAATGAACCGGTTGGCCTTTCCCTATCGCTGGTCGACCCGCGCCATCCTCATGGACAAGACCGATGCGACCCGGCTGCTGACGAAGATCAGGCGCCAGTGGTTCGCCAAGCGCAAGTCGATTGCCGCCATCCTGAAAGAGGTGATGACCAACGAGCAATCCGCGCTCGTCGACACCGACGCCGCCAACAAGGCGGCCGATGCCGACATGGCCCTGCAGGAACTTGGCGCCGACATGGCGGGCATGGCCTATGTCACGGCGACCGTCACCGTTTGGGACGAGGACGCCCGCCGCGCCGACGAAAAGCTGCGGCTGGTCGAGAAGATCATCCAGTCCCGCGATTTCAGCGTCATGGTCGAAACGGTCAACGCCGTCGACGCCTGGCTCGGCAGCTTGCCCGGACATGCCTATGCGAATGTCCGGCAACCGCCGGTCTCGACGCTCAACCTTGCCCACATGGTCCCTTCGTCCGCCGTGTGGGCGGGACCGGAACGGGACGATCACTTCGGCGCGCCCCCGCTGCTGTATGGCAGGACCGAAGGATCGACCCCGTTCCGGTTTTCCCTCCATGTCGGCGATGTCGGCCATACGCTTGTCGTCGGGCCGACGGGTGCCGGCAAATCGGTGCTGCTGGCGCTAATGGCCTTGCAGTTCCGGCGCTACGCGCGCTCACAGGTCTTTGCCTTCGATTTCGGCGGCTCGATCCGGGCCTGCGCCCTCGCGATGCAAGGTGACTGGCACGATCTTGGTGGCGAGCTGACCGACGCTTCCGAAACATCCGTCTCGCTGCAACCTCTGGCGCGCATTCACGAGACGGCCGAACGCGCCTGGGCCGCCGACTGGATCGTGGCGATCCTGACGCGCGAGAACATCCAGATCACCCCGGAGGTGAAGGAGCACATCTGGACGGCCCTGACCTCGCTCGCCTCCGCCCCGGTCGGGGAACGCACCATCACCGGCCTCGCCGTGCTGCTCCAGTCGAATGATCTGAAACAGGCGCTCCGCGCCTATTGCGTCGGTGGTCCCTATGGCCGGCTGCTCGATGCGGAGACCGAACATCTTGGTTCAGCAGACGTGCAGGCATTCGAAATCGAGGGCCTTGTCGGGACCGGCGCGGCGCCCGCGGTCCTCTCTTATCTCTTCCACCGCATCGGCGACCGGCTAGACGGGTGGCCCACGCTGCTGATCATCGACGAGGGCTGGCTGGCGCTCGACGACGAAGGCTTCGCGGACCAACTCAGGGAATGGCTCAAAACCCTGCGAAAGAAGAACGCCAGCGTCATCTTCGCCACGCAGTCACTGTCCGACATCGACAATTCAGCCATCGCGCCGGCGATCATCGAAAGCTGCCCAACGCGGCTGTTGCTGCCCAACGAGCGCGCCATCGAACCCCAGATCACCGCGATCTATCGCCGTTTCGGCCTCAATGACAGGCAGATCGAGATCCTCGCACGGGCCACGCCCAAGCGGGACTACTACTGCCAGTCGCGGCGCGGCAACCGCCTGTTTGACCTCGGATTGTCGGAAGTCGGGCTGGCGCTTTGCGCCGCATCGGCCAAATCCGATCAGGCCCTGATCAGCGAAATCCTCACCGAGCATGGCCGCGACGGGTTCCTCGCCGCCTGGCTCAAGGCGCGTGGCGTCGAATGGGCCGCAGAACTGATCCCGGACCTCAGCAATCTCGCGACCGAAAGCGAGGATCTGCCGTCCGTCATTTTCGATGAGGACGCGTTCGAGCTCACCCTGGAAGAAGAGGAAAGTACCCCATGACGCGCACAAAGACCCGGATTTCCCGCATGGCCAGCGCTTCGGCGCTCGCCCTTTCGCTTGCCGCGCCGCTGGCGCTCGCGCCGGACTTCATCACCCCGGCCCATGCCTTCTTCGGCGGGTTCGGCCGGATCGTCTATGATCCGACCAACCACGCGGAGAATCTGCTGACCGCCGCCCGTACGCTGGAGCAGATCAACAACCAGATCACCTCGCTTCAGAACGAGGCGCAGATGCTGATCAACCAGGCCCGCAATCTCGCGAGCCTGCCTCACAGCTCGCTTCAGGCGCTTCAGCAGAACGTCCAGCGGACCCAGCAGCTTCTCGGGCAGGCCCAGAACATTGCGTTCGACGTTCAGAACATCGATCAGATGTTCCAGCAGGACTACGGCAAGCTGTCTTTGACCGCGACCGACACCCAGATGATCGCCGATGCGCGCTCGCGCTGGGAAAACACCGTCGGCGGCCTGCAGGACGCCATGCGCGTCCAGGCCGGCGTCGTCGGCAATATCGACAGCAATCGCACGCAAATGTCGGAGCTTGTCGGCCAAAGCCAGGGGGCGACCGGCGCGCTTCAGGCGACCCAGGCTGGCAACCAGCTTCTCGCCCTCCAGTCGCAGCAGCTTTCGGACCTGATCGCTGTCATCTCGGCCAATGGCCGGGCGAATGCCTTGACCGAGGCCGAACGCGCCACGGCAGCCGAACAGGGACGCATTCAGCGCGAGCGTTTCCTGACGCCGGGGTCAGGCTATCAGCCCGGCAACGCGCGAATGTTCAACTGAGGAAAGGAGGCGGAGTATGGAGGGGAAGGTGCTGGCCCGGATCGCGGCCATTGTGTTCGTGGCCGTGGCCATCACGGCGGCGATCATCGAGATGTCGCGTGAGGAAGGCCCCGCGCCAGCACCTTCCGTCCCAGCGCTTCAGCCCGCCACCGATCCGCTGCGTCTGGAACAGCGGCGTTGCCAGGCATTGGGCGAGGCGGCGGCCAATGATGCCGACTGCCTCCGAACCTGGGCCGAGACCCGCGATCGCTTCCTCGGCAAGACACCCGCGCCAGCGACCCCCGCACAGAACGGGAGACCGTGAGCCATGGGCGGAACGGGGGTCATCGATAATTTTCTCGGCATCTTCACCAGCTATATCGACTCCGGCTTCGGCCTGCTCGGCGGCGAGGTGGCGTTTATCGCCACGACGCTGATCGTCATCGACGTGACGCTCGCCGCACTGTTCTGGGCCTGGGGCGCCGACGGCGACATCATTGCGCGGTTGGTGAAAAAGACGCTGTTCGTCGGCGTCTTCGCCTATCTCATCAGCAACTGGAACAATCTCGCACGGATCGTCTTCGAGAGCTTCGCCGGGCTCGGGCTCATGGCGTCCGGCACTGGCTTCTCGGTTGCCGATCTGCTGCGCCCCGGCCGCGTTGCCCAAACCGGGCTGGACGCCGGTCGCCCGCTGCTGGAATCTATTTCGGACCTGATGGGCTGGATCGCCTTCTTCGAGAACTTCATCCAGATCGCGTGCCTGTTGTTCGCCTGGGCGCTGGTGGTGCTGGCCTTTTTCATCCTGGCAATCCAGCTTTTCGTCACGCTGATCGAGTTCAAGCTGACCACGCTGGCCGGCTTCGTGCTGATTCCATTCGGCCTGTTCGGCAAGACCGCCTTCATGGCCGAGCGGGTGCTGGGCAATGTGATCTCCAGCGGTATCAAGGTGCTGGTCCTCGCCGTCATCATCGGCATCGGCTCCACGCTCTTCGGCCAGTTTACCGCAGGCTTCGGCGGTGCGACCCCGACAATCGACGACGCCATGGCGATCGTGCTGGCAGCCCTTTCCCTTCTCGGCCTCGGCATCTTCGGCCCCGGCATCGCCACCGGCCTCGTCTCCGGAGGCCCGCAACTCAGTGCCGGCGCCGCCGTCGGGACTGGCCTTGCGGTTGGCGGCGCTGCGATCGCAGCCGGTGGCGCGACCATGCTCGCGGCGCGGGGTGGCGCAGCCGCACTCTCGGGCGGGGCAGCACTTGCCCGCGGCGGTGCCTCGGCCGCCGGTGCGGCTTCGTCCGCCTATACCCTCGGCTCCTTGGGCGGGTCCGGCACGGCCGGGGTCGCCTCCGGCCTTGGCGGTGTGGCGCGCGCCGGAGCCTCCGCCGCCGTTTCACCACTCAAGCGCGCCGCCTCCCGCGCCAGCGACAGCCTGAAATCCAGCTATTCCGATGGTGCGAAAGCCGGATTCGCGGCATCCGGCGGCACGTCGACCATGGGCACCGTCGGCAGAGATTCGTCGCCTGCGCCGTCAACCCCCTCAACCCCTGATGGGCCGCCGGCCTGGGCGCAGCAGATGCGGCGTGGCCGGGCCATGAGCCACGGCGTCACGGCTGCTGCTCATGCTGTCCGATCCGGCGACAGCCACGGCGGCGGCTCCTCCGTCAGCCTTTCCGAAAGTGACCGCACATGAACATCTTCAAACGACCGACGACCCATTACGGCAAGGTGCCGGAACCCGAGACTCCCTATCAAAAAGCCGCACAGGTCTGGGACGAACGCATCGGCTCGGCCCGCGTGCAGGCGAAGAACTGGCGCTATATGGCGTTCGGCTGTCTGATCCTCTCGGCCGGCTTTGCCGCCGCGCTCGTCTGGCAATCGGCGCGTGGAACCGTCGTGCCCTGGGTGGTGCAGGTGGACAATCTCGGTCAGGCGCAGGCTGTCGCGCCCGCGAACGCCGATTATCGCCCGACCGATCCGCAGATCGCCTTCCATCTCGGCCGCTTCATCGAGCAGGTCCGCGCGATCCCGGCGGACGCGATCATCGTCCGGCAGAACTGGCTTCGGGCTTACGAGTTCACCACCGACCGGGGCGCGGCGGCCTTGAACGATTATGCGCGGGCCAACGATCCCTTCACCAAGGTCGGCCGCCAGCAGATCGCCGTCGAGGTGTCGAGCGTCATCCGGGCTTCGCCGGACAGTTTCCGCGTCGCCTGGACCGAACGCCATTTCGAGAACGGCCAGCTTTCCACGACCGAGCGATGGACCGCGATCCTGACTGTCGTGATCCAGCCCCCGCGCGATGCCGAACGATTACGCGCCAATCCGCTGGGAATCTACATCAACGCAATTTCATGGTCGCGGGAGATGAGCCAATGACCCGCACGACTTTCCGTAGAGCCGGTTTTCCGGTTTTCCGTAAACCCGCTTTCGCGGCTTTGCTGCTTTCCGCGACCATGTTGGCCGGCTGCGCGACCAACCGGACGCCGCAATTCAACTATGACGCCGACGTGCCGCCGCTGCCCACCGTGCAGACGGTCGCCACCGACGACCGGCCCCGGCCGCTTCACACGCCGCCGGCCTGGACGGTCGCGCGGGGCGGAACTGCTGCCAGCACTCCGGACGGCCGTGTCGAAAACGCCAATGCCGCCGCCCGTGTCGAACCTCGCCGTGAGGGCTATTACAACGCCATCCAGATTTATCCGTGGAGCGAAGGCGCGCTCTATCAGGTCTATGCGGCCCCCGGCCAGATCACAAATATCGCGCTGGCGCCGGGCGAAAGCCTGACCGGCGCGGGACCTATTGCGGCCGGGGATACGACACGATGGATCATTGGCGACACCGAATCCGGTTCGGGCGCGAACCGCCGCGTCCACATCCTCGTGAAGCCGACACGCCCGGACATTTCCACCAACCTTGTCGTGACCACCGACCGGCGCACCTACATGATCGAGCTGCGCGCGCGGGAATCGCTCTACATGCCTTCCGTCGCATGGGCCTATCCCGCGGCGCCGGCGGGAAGCCGTGCCACCACGCCCGCCGCGCCCATCATCCCCGCCGAGGCGGCGCGGAACTATCGCTACGGATTGCAGGTGCGGGGCGACAGCCCGCCATGGCGGCCGCTCTCCGTCTTCGACGATGGCCGCCGCGTCTATGTCATTTTCTCGCGCGGCATCGTGCAGGGCGAAATGCCGCCTTTGTTCGTCATCGGGTCGGACGGAGAAACGCAGATCGTCAACAGCCGTGTCCACCAGAATGTCCTGATCGTGGACCGCCTGTTCGGTGCGGCCGAACTGCGCCTTGGCAGCGGCGATCGGCAGCAAGTGGTCAGGATCGTCCGCATCAACCCGACGCAGGCCGCAGCAGAACCAGCCAGCACGACCACGGGAGGATCGTCGTCATGAGCGATACCGATACCGCCGCCCCCATGCGCCTGCGCGCCGAGCCGCCTCGTGTCACCCGCCTGTCCCGAAAGTTGCTGGCAAGCGTTGGCGCGGTCGCGCTTCTCGGCATCGCCGGAACCTTGATCTATGCGCTCCAGACCCGCGATGCGGGGCCGGGTGGCGGCGAACTCTATTCGACCGAAAACCGACCCACGGCTGACGGCCTCGCCGGTCTGCCGCGCGACTATACCGGCCCCGTCCTGGGACCGGCATTGCCGGGCGACCTTGGCCGTCCGATCCTCGACGCGCAGAACCGGGGGCAGCCAGTCGCGCCTCCGGCAATCACCACACCAGCCGTCGATCCCGAAGAGGAGCGCCGCCGCGCCGAGGAAGAGGCCGCGCGCTTGAGCAACGTGTTCTTCCAGTCCGGGTCGCGTTCTGGCGGGACAGCGGGAACGGCCATGCCAGGAATAGCCGGGATAGGCTTGCAGCCGGACGGCACAGGGCAGAACAGGCACGCGGCTTTCCTCAATAGCCCGGTCGACCGACAGACGGTTGCGCCAGATCGCGTCACGCCGCCGGCATCGCCCTACATCCTTCAGGCTGGAGCCGTCATTCCGGCCGCACTCATCACCGGAATCCGCTCCGATCTGCCGGGCCAGATCACCGCGCAGGTCACCGAAAACGTCTATGACAGCCCGACCGGCTCGCTGCTTCTGATCCCGCAGGGAACGCGCATCATCGGCCAATATGATGACGGCGTGACCTTCGGCCAGCGCCGCGTCCTGCTGGTGTGGAATCGCCTGATCCTGCCGGGCGGCCGCTCCATCGTTCTGGAGCGCCTGCCGGGCGCGGACGCTTCCGGTTACGCCGGGCTTGAGGATGGCGTCGATTATCACTGGTGGGATCTGATGAAAGCGGCAGGGCTTTCCACACTGCTCGCGGTCGGTACAGAGCTGGCGACCAGCGACGAGGACCGGTTGATCCGCGCCATTCGCGACGGCGCACAGGATACCGTCAATCAGGCCGGGCAGCAGATCGTCCAGCGCCAATTGCAGGTCGCGCCGACGCTCACCATCCGGCCCGGCTTTCCGGTCAGGATTATTGTGACCCGCGACCTGGTATTCGAGCCCGCAGGAGGTTGAGCATGACAAAACTGAAACTCGGTCCCATCGTCGAGGACAAGCCCGTCAAGGTTACGGTAGAGCTGCCGGGGCCGCTTCATCGCGATCTTGCGACCTATGCCGAGGTGCTGGCCCGCGAGACCGGCCAACCCGCCGCTGATCCTGTCAGGCTGATCGTGCCAATGTTGGAGCGCTTTATCGCCACTGACAGGGGGTTCACGAAAGCACGGCGCTCCGTCCTGTCTCCGAAGTCGCAGGTCTGACGGCCATTGCTTTCGCCAGACTGAGAAAGCGACGGAAGGCGGGATTGTCGTTGCTCGCCGACCAGACGGCCGAAAAGGGCAGAACCTCGCCGAGGATCGGTCGGTAAACCACACCCGGAAATTGTGCGACGGTGATGGCTTCGCTCACCAAAGTCAGCCCTCGGCCGAGGGCGACAAGCGGCACCAGATTATCCCGACCGACATATTGCACCTGGATCTCGGGATGCCTGCCGAGATCCGCCAGCCGCCGCACCAGATGATCGTAAATTTCCTGTCCCGGAGCAGTCTCGCTGACGATAAAGGACTCGTCGGCCAGATCGCGCCATACGACTTCCTCCCTGTTGGCTAAGGCATGATGGTCAGGCAAGACCACGAACACACGCTCCGACCACAAGAGGACGCGTTCGCAATCCGGCCAGTCTCGTGTTCCAGTGATGAAGGCGACGTCGAGATTGAGTTGCCGGATCGCTGCGACATGCTCTGCGGGGTTCCCGTCAGCCACTTCGATTCTCACCGCGCTATGTCGCCTGCCGTAAACTTCCAGCAACTCCGCCAAAAAGCCGGAAGCGATCGAGGAATAAATACCGATCCGGACACGTCCCTTTTCAGAACGACCTGCGGAGGCAACCTCTCGAGCGCCTTCTCCAACAGTCCTGATGACCCTGCGGGCGTGTACGAGGAATCGCTGGCCGGCATAGGTTTGCGATACGCCCCATGTATGCCGGTGAAACAAGGAGGCGCCAATCTCGTCTTCCAGCTTGGCAATGGACCGACTGATTGCAGCTTGCGACCGTCCAACCGCAGCTCCTGCTTTGCGAAAGCTGCCATGCTCGACCACAGCCACGAAATAGCGGAGATGGCGAAGCTCGACTTTATCCGAACACTTGACCCCTTTCCGCATTATGCGGCCACCTTGCTTCTGGTCGCCAACATCAATGTCTGGAGAAAGCCCAAACGAATCCGTATGTCGGCACCATCATCGAGGTCCGCGGCATCATCTGCATAAACGTACCCTTCCGCGATCAGCGAGCCGAATAATTTGTCGACGGACGAACGGTTCTTCGCTTGGTCCTTCATTTCTGCCGCCTTGCATTGACGAAACGGGTATCAAGCAAGATCGTGCAGCCTCCAACCATTGGAAGGTCAAGACCGAAATTGCTTAAGTCCCGGTCTTAACCGCAGCGTGAAGATTGCCCTGTCGGCGATAAGTGCTGCTGCCTGCTTCAACGAACGCATTAGCGGCCCGCTCTTCAGCGGTACAGGCATCACATCGCCAAGAAGCCTTGTTTGTCAGTCATCAAAGTGCTCCTCGTCGATGTGGGTTGCCATGTCGATCAGCATGTCGCTCACGTGACTGTCTGCCACTTCGTAGAAAACCTGCTTTGACCGACGCTCCCCCCTGACGAGCCGTGCACCTCTGAGCAGGCGTAAATGGTGGCTAACCAGTGTCTGCGACAGTCCCAGGCTCTCAACAATGTCGCCGACGGACTTTGGACCCGGCAGGCAAAAGAGCAGAATTCTCAGCCGTGTAGGATCGCCCAGCAGGCGAAAAGTCTCTGCCAGTACGGTTACGTCGTTCTGCGACAGGGACGGGGCTTGCTTCAACGTTCATGCTCCTGCTTGCTGTGGACATGCTCAGGCCCATGGTTGTGGTGATGCCCATCATGGTCGTGTCGATCCCCATGCGCGTGCCCCGTCAAGGCAGAGGCTTGCGACAGGCTGCACGCGTCCGCATCGTCATTCCAGTCGATGGCGATGGTCGGATGTTCGATCTTAAACTGTGACTTCAACTCACGCTCGACCGCGCGCATCACCGAGCGAGCATCGACATCGGCTTTCGGCCGCACATGTAGGGTGGCCAAGGTCCGCCCGGACGTGATCGACCAGACATGGATGTGGCTCACCGACGCCACGCCAGCGATGTTCTCGACAAGATGGCGTTCGATCTTCTCGGGCGTCGCGTTATCTGGCGCACCTTCAAGCAGGATATGTATCGACTTGCCGAGGAGATTCCACGCGGCGCGCAGGATCAGCAGGGAGACAAACACCGAGAGGATAGGATCGATCAGCGTCCAACCCGTGTACATGATCACGATGGCGGCTGAAACCGCTGCCACAGAGCCGAGGAGGTCGCCCAACACATGAAGGATGGCACCCTTGATGTTCACGTGCTCGGTATCTCCGCGCGTCAGAATCCAGAACACGAGAATATTGATGAGGAGCCCCGCAATGGCGACGCCAAGCATCGGACCCGCGAGGATAACATGCGGTTCCTGAAAGCGCTGCCAGGCTTCATAGACAATCCAGACGACGATCGCGAATAGCGTGATTGCGTTGATAAAACCGGCAAGGACCTCGAAACGCAGATAGCCAAAGGTCCGCTTGGAGTCTGCCGCCCGCCGTCCGAACCGAAAGGCGGCATAAGCTAGCGCCAGCGCAGCCGCGTCGCTCAGCATATGTCCAGCGTCGGCGAGCAGCGCCAGCGATCCTGAGATCAGACCGCCGATCACCTCCACGATCATGAACGTGAGGATCAGGAAGAACGAGAGAAGGACCTTGCGCTCATTATCGCTCGTGACGGTCGGCGCATGGGAGTGATCATGGGAATGGTCATCATGAGAATGACCATGGCTGTGTGAATGGGACATTTCAGGGCTCATGCGGTTGACATACAACACATGAATATGTGTTCATATGTTGTATGTCAACCGCTCCGCTTGCAATTCGTCCAAGCAGGCGTCTGCGCAAGGCCTACGGCGGGTAGCGCGCCACGGAACCGCGCCGTAGGCTTAATGACTATCCTGTCAATGGACAGCGATCGTGCCGGTAGAAACCTGTCCCCTCTTAGCGTTGACCAGAACCGCGGCAATGACTGCGGCAATCACGAGGGCAGCTCCAGCTCCCGCAAGCGCAAGACCATAACCGTGGATCAGCGCATCGCTGGCCGATCTCACTAGCCCGGCGTCACCCGTCTCCCGCCCGCGATAGAGGGCGGCGAGTGCACCCGGCAACCTGCCAGCCGTGGCAGAGACTGCGATGGTCGAAAGGACGGCCAGCCCCAAGGCGACGCCGATCTGTTGCGAGGCGTTGAAGAGCGCCGATGCGATGCCCGTCTCCTGTGTCTGCACGCCTTTGACGGCGGTCAGCGCCAGTGCAATCACGGCCCCCACGAAACCGAAAGCGGTGAGGAAGGCCGCGGGCATGAAGTGCCACATATAGTTGAGTTCCTGTCCGATATTGGCGAGCCAGAACAAGGCAGCGCCGCCTATTAGTGCGGCGGGCGCTGCCACCTCGCGCGGCGCAAACCGCGTGACAAGCTTGGAACTGACAATGGCCCCAACGATAATACCCGCACCGAATGGCAGGAACGCCAGCGCGGTCATGATCGGGCTGTAGCCGAGGATGTGCTGCAAATAGAGCGTCAGCAGATAGATCATCCCCATCGGACCGAAGCCCAGCAGCAGCATGGCGAGGTAGGAACCCGCCCGGTTGCGCTCCTTGAACAGACGTGGCGGCAGAAGCGGGTCTTTGCTGCGCGACTGCAAGATCAGGAACAGCGGCAGCAGGATCGCGGCGGTAGCGAACGAGGCGAGCGTGATGCTGTCCGTCCAGCCATGTTCGCCGCCACGGGTGATCCCATAGACGAGCGCGGCCATGCCCACAATGCTGGTGAGCGCGCCGGTGAAGTCCGGGCGGCCTTTGTGCAGTTCCGCCTCGACAAGCGTTCTTGACCCCGCCAGCACAGCCAGGCCGATGGGAATGTTGATGAAGAAGGCCCAGCGCCAGCCCAGCAGCCCCGTCAGCAGCCCGCCGAGGATCAGCCCGGCGATGATACCAAGGCCGGACATTGCTCCGTAAACGGCCATCGCTCCGTTGCGCGCCTTGCCTTCGGGGAAGGTCGTCGCGATCAAGGCAAGAGCATTGGGGGCCGTCAGCGCCGCACCCACGCCCTGTAGACCGCGTGACGCGATTATGCTCATGCTGTCCTGGGCAAGCCCGACGAACAGGGAAGCAATGGTGAAGATCGCCATGCCCGCCTGCAGCATGCGCCGCCGGCCATAGATATCGCCCAACCTGCCGCCGAACAGCAGCAGTCCACCAAAGGCGAGAACGTAGGCGTTGATCACCCAAGGCAGGCTCGCAGCCGACATTCCGAGTTCGTTCTGGAGTGTCGGCAGGGCGATGTTCGCGATGGTATCGTCAAGCACCACCATGAGCTGAGCCGTCGCAATGACGGCCAGCGGCAATGTCGTGCTTGCAGGTGACGAAGCCACCGGAGGCTTCGGCGTTTGGGGGGAGAGCGTAGACATCCGGAGTTCCTGTTATTTTTCATGGGGCGTTCAGATGTCGCAGACCCCTAATCCTTCCAACGGCTGGAAGGTCAAGAACAAATTGCTTCCCAAATCCGCTGAAACTTGATCTATAAGCCGATGAGCTGCACATCGCCCACATTTTGCATGCGAGAAGCGCCGATCAGGCAATGGCGATCAGTGGTCTAGCTGGCCATGACATGACCAGATTCGTCGTTCACGGACGGGCCGAGCGGCCTGGCGCGGCAGGAACGGGCGGCGGTCAGACGGTCCTAGCAGCAAATTCGCCGGAACAAGGTTCGTCTTGACATGCTTCCTTCCTGATCCATTGCACCCCAGATGGGGCTTCCAACAATGGGAAGGTCAAGGCCGCCTTGGCCGCGATATCATTTTTCCTCGTTGACCCTTGACCTTGCCAACGTGGCAAGGACCAGATTTGTCCGTGAACGCCCAACAGAGGAGAGTTCGCATGTTCCGATTCACTGCTCCCGACATGACTTGCGGCGGCTGCGCGCGCCGGGTCAACAACGCGCTTCTGAGCGTCGATCCGGCGGCTGATGTCACCACCAATCCACCCACCCGCGAAGTGACGGTCACCACGAAGGTGGACGAGCAGGTACTCCCCGCCGCCTTAACCGAGGCAGGCTATCCGGCCGAACGCAAGGACCAGTCGGCGGCCGCGTGAGGCTTCTGGGCGCGGTGGCGGCTCGGCTGCGCCCCTTCGTCTCCGCCATTCTCAACAGCTCGACTCGACGTGCAAGTACACTCAAGAACCGCTCCACCAGAGAAATGCGCCGGCGACAAAGAGATAGCGTGCCGCTTTGCCGATCGACACGAATATGAGAAAACGAGAAAGGTCAACTCGCAGTGCTCCTGCCACAACTGTCAGCGGATCGCCGATAATCGGCAGCCAGGACAAGAGTAGAGACCACACGCCATAACGTCCGTACCAATCTGATGCACGGCTAAATGACCTGTCGTCAATCGGAAACCAGCGATGGTCTCGAAACCCTGAGAGGAACCTGCCCAGCGCCCAGTTCACCAAGGAGCCGAGCACATTTCCTGCCGTTGCGACGCCCACTAGGGTGACGAGGTTGGCCTGTCCCATTGTTAGAAGAGTCAGGAGCGCTGCCTCGGACGACCCTGGTAGGAGGGTCGCCGACGTGAACGCGCTTACGAAAAGGGCGGCATATGCGACAAGATCAGTTCCGATGTCTGCAACCAATGCCGTGCTGCCTCGAAGTTCGTCATGCACGCCGGCTCTGCTCATCGACGCCAATAGCTATTCTCAATTCTCAAGTCTGGCGCCAGAGCTGTTTCGCTCCGGCGCCGCGCTGCTTACTGGTTCGATCCGGCGTAGACTATGCCGTTCGGGCGATCGCCGACCGGCACGGTCTTGAGCACTTCCTGGCTCGCCACGTCGATGATCGAAACGCTGTCATCGGCAATGTTCGTTACGAACACGAATGCCCCGTCAGCCGATGCCGAGACGCCGTGGGCGCCGCTCCCGGTGGTGATCGTCTCGATCACGTTTCCGGACTCAATCTCGATCACGGAGACCGTGTCGTTCGGTTCCGCCTCGGTGCCCTGATTGGCCACATAGACGTAGGCTCCATCCGGGGTGGCGAACATCTGGATCGGGTTCGGCCCGACGTCGATCCTGTTCGTCACCTCGCGGGATGCGGTGTCGATGACGGCCACCCGGTTCTCGTCTCGAAGAGAGACGTAGACCTGATCGCCCGAGGGCGTGAACCCGACCTGAACAGGCGCTGCGCCCACCGGAATGCGCGCAACCTCGGTCAGCTCCTGCGTGTCGATGACGGAGACCGAGCCGTCCTCGACATTGGCCACATAGAGCTCGCTCTCATCCGGGTTGAGGCGCAGCCCGTGCGGATAGGCTCCGGTCGTGATGTGCTCGATCACCGAAGCCGCTGCGAGATCAACGACCGCAATCTCGTTCCCGCCGGACAGCGAAACATAGGCGCGGCCGCTACGATCGGCGACGACATGCGCCGGATGCGCACCGACTTCTACAGTGCCGACGGGTTGTGACAGCTGCTGCGGATCGAGCACCACCAGAAGCCCGTTGCCGGCATCGGCATGTCCCTGGTCATCCGATCCGTGAGCGTGATCGGAGGCAGCGCTCCCGACGGCGAGCAACAGCCTCCCGTCCGGTGTCCGATCGACATTGTGCGGTGAGACTCCGATCTGCACCGTCTCGACCGAACCCGTGCCGAGTTCGATGGCGCTGATCGAATTGTCGCCCTCGTTGGCGGAGTACACGGTTCCGCCTGTCTCGACCAAGCCGGCAGGCTGCTGGCCGGCATTCCTGTCCAGCCACGCCTGCATTTCGGCGATCTCACGTTCCTGTGCTTCAATGATCTGAGACGCCCACTCTCTTGTCTGCGGGTCATCTCCGTATCGCTGCACGATCTTCGCCATGTCGACCGCACCCTGATGGTGCGGGATCATGCCCCGGATGAAAGCGACGTCCGGGTCCTCGGCCATGACGCCCTCCATCATCGGACCGTGCATCTCCTCCATCGCATCGACATAGGCCTTGGTGAAGTCGGCGACATCGGCGTCGGCTGGAGCCGACTCTCCGCCTTGGGGAGCGGCCATCCCACCGTGCATCATGCCGCCCTGCATCATCTGCTGCATGGCGTCCATGCACGCTTGGGGCATGGTCTCCATCATGGCCCGGCATTCCTTCGGCATGTCCTGCATCGAAGGCATCTGTCCTGAAGGGGACATGGAGGCAGGGGCCCGTTCCTCCTGGGCCTGCGGCGTCTGAGGGTGATGGGCGTCATGCTCTGCCTGCTGCGCCAGAGCAGCGCCGGAGACTCCCATCAAGAGACTGGCAGAAAGGGCAACTATTGTTCGGTACGTCATGGTTCATCCTTTGGCACCGGAGAGCCGCGTCTAATTTCTGGACGCGCGCCTACCGTGGCTTCGTCTGACTGTTTGCTGCTTGAGTGCCGAGAAGAACACCTCCCGGCCGATGCGTTCACTACGCAGGGGCGGTCAGACGCGGTGGTGTCAGGAGGACTGAAGGATTTCGGCCCAGATCGCTGGCCTGGAAACCGAGCAATGGCTCGCCGTCCGAGGATGGCATCACAGGCGGCGCCTCGGGTAGCAGGGCAACAATGGTGCAGAGCTGGCCGCAATCGCGGTCCGGCGCCGTTTCAGTGTGACAGCATCGTTCGTCCGCAGCCTTGCTTCGGTCGTCGGAGTAATTCGAATGGGCCTCATGCTGTGCACCCGCAACGGTCTGATCCTGATACGAGCCGTGTGTGCCCGGGCTGGCATGCGCCGCTGCCAGGAAAACAAAAGCGCTGAACGCAAGCAGCAGCAGGCCTGTCAGGAACTGGCGGAGCCAGTCGCCTTTCGATCCGAAAGCCGCAGTCGAGCTCCTGCTCATGGCTTGGCTTCTTTGTCGAGGTCGGGATGGAGAGTTGCCACGCACCAGATGACATCCTTGCGGCCGTCAGTATCCGAGCCCAGGCAACCAGAGCTCCTGACAAAGGCAGGGTCTGCCCCGCAGGCCCGGTTCTGGATCGGACTGATGGCGACCGGATGGATCATGAGCACCGTTCCACTCAGATCTCCCGCGCGCCGCGGAAACGCCCGAAGGTTTTCTGGACGGAAGGGCCGAACAGGAACACCTCGTATGGCTCGGGGACCACGCCGGGAAAGTCCATGCCGGGGGAGCCGGCGGGCATTCCGGGAACCGCAAGCCCTGTCGCGAGCGGGCGCGCGGCCAGGAGGCGGCGAAGCGCGGCGGCCGGCACATGTCCTTCGATGACATAGCCGTCCACTTCGGCCGTATGGCAGGAGTACAACGCCGCCGGGACGCCGAGCCGCTGCTTGAGGCTTTCGACCTCGCTCGATTCCACGACGCTCACCGGGAAGCCGGCCGCCTCGATATGCTCGACCCATGCGCCGCAGCACCCGCAATTCGTATCCTTGGTGACGGTCACCAGAGGCAGTCCTGCCGAGCGAACCGTTCCCGCCGTTGAGAGCAGGAGGGGGAACGCGGTGGCGCTGGCGAGGAAGGAGCGCCTGCTGATCATATGGATGGTTTGCATCTCAGTTCCTCCATCTGGGCCGCAACTTCGTCAAAGCTGGATCACCGGAAAAATACGTATTTGATCAAAGCGGCGGCGGTAAGGAGCACGAGCACCAGAAGAACGATGCCCCACATCATCCCGCCCGACATCATGACATTGCATCATGGCCTGTTCTGCCCTTCCGTCGCAAAGATACTCATAGCGGCCCCCTTCGCCGCAGACTTTGACTTAGCGCAAGGATGGGACGGTATCCGGGCTGTTGGCGCCACCATCGTCACCAATTTTTCCAGATGGAGGACCTTCGCCCACGTCAGCCTCCTACAATCTCGTGACCCGCAGCCGGGAGGCGTTCGCGATGACGCTCACCGACGACAGCGCCATGGCGGCGGCCGCGATGATCGGCGACAGCAGGATGTCGAAGAACGGGTAGAGCACCCCGGCCGCCACCGGCACGCCGAGCGCGTTGTAAATGAAGGCGAAGAATAGGTTCTGGCGGATGTTGCGCATGACAGCCTCCGAGAGCCGGCGCGCGCGGACGATGCCCGTGAGATCGCCCTTGAGCAATGTGACGCCTGCGCTTTCCATTGCCACATCGGTACCGGTGCCCATGGCGATGCCCACATCGGCCGCCGCCAGCGCCGGTGCGTCGTTCACGCCGTCGCCTGCCATCGCCACCACCTCGCCTGCCGCCTTGTGACGCTGCACGACCGCGCTTTTCTGGTCGGGCAGGACCTCGGCCTCGACCTCGTCGATGCCGAGCCGGCGGGCGACCGCCTTGGCCGTGGTCCAGTTATCACCCGTAAGCATGACAACGCGGATTCCCTGCGCCTTCAGCGCGGCAAGCGCCTCGGGCGTCGAGGGCTTGACCGGATCGGCGATGGCGAAGATGGCAGCGATGCGGTTGTCCACTCCCATGAAGATCGCGGTTGCCCCGTCCTCGCGCAGCCGGTCGGCCTCATCCGCCAGTGGGGCGACATCAACGCCTTGCTCGGCTAGGAACTTGGCATTTCCAAGGGGAATGCGCTTGCCTTCGACCGTGCCGTAGGCGCCTTTGCCGGTCGGCGAGTCGAAATCCGCGACCGGTGCGGTCACGATCCCCCGCTCCTCGGCAGCGCGAACGATGGCCAGCGCCAGCGGATGCTCGCTGGCCCGCTCCACGCTGGCGGCAAGCCGCAAAGCCTCGTCCTCGGTGAACCCCGGCGCCGGCACGATTGCGGTGACGGCGGGTCGTCCCTCGGTCAGCGTACCGGTCTTGTCGACTATGATGGTATCGACCTTCTCCATATGCTCCAGCGCCTCGGCGTTCTTGATCAGCACGCCCGCCTGTGCGCCACGCCCGACGCCGACCATGATCGACATCGGCGTTGCCAGCCCGAGCGCACAGGGACAGGCGATGATCAGCACGGAAACCGCCGCGATCAGACCGAAGGAGAAGCGCGGCTCCGGACCCCAGATCGACCAGGTTATGAAGGCAAGGATTGCGACCACGATCACCGCCGGCACGAACCAGCCCGACACCTGATCGGCGAGGCGCTGGATCGGCGCGCGACTACGCTGCGCCTCGGCGACGAGCTGGACGATCTGCGACAGCATGGTGTCGCGGCCGACCTTCTTCGCCTCGATCACCAGCGCGCCGGACTGGTTCATGGTGCCGCCGATGGCGGTGGCGCCGACCTCCTTGGTGACCGGCATCGACTCGCCAGTCACCATCGATTCATCGACGGCGCTGCGTCCTTCCAGAACTTCGCCATCGACCGGCACCTTCTCGCCGGGACGCACCCGCAGGCGGTCGCCGACCCGAACGGTGTCGAGTTGAACCTCCTCCTCGGTGCCGTCGTCACGAATGATCCGGGCGGTCTTGGGGGCGAGGTCGAGCAGCGCCCGGATCGCGCCGCTGGTGCTCTCGCGCGCCCGCAATTCCAACACCTGCCCGAGCAGCACGAGCACAGTGATGACCGCGGCCGCCTCGAAATAGACCGCGACCGAGCCGTCATGCTGGCGGAATGCATCTGGGAAGATGCCCGGCGCCAGCGTGGCGACGACGCTGTATATCCACGCCGTTCCCGTGCCCATGGCGATCAGTGTAAACATGTTGAGGCTGCGGTTGACGAGCGACTGCCAGCCACGCTGGAAGAACGGCCAGCCCGCCCAGAGAACGACCGGCGTTGCGAGGATCAGTTGCAGCCAGTTCGAGACCTGCTGCCCGATGGCATGAGTCAGCCCGAACAGATGCCCGCCCATCTCGAGAATGAACACCGGGATCGCCAGAACGAGGCCGATCCAGAAGCGGCGTGTCATGTCGATCAGTTCGACATTGGGCTCGGCCTCAAGGCTGACCAGTACCGGCTCCAGCGCCATGCCGCAGATCGGGCATGATCCGGGGCCGTCCTGCCGGATCTCAGGATGCATCGGGCAGGTATAGACCGTCCCCTCGAGAATCGGTACTACCTCCGCCGCCGCCGGATCGAGATAGCTTTCGGGCTCGGCCAGGAACTTCGCGCGGCACCCGGCCGAGCAGAAATAATAGGGCCGGCCCGCATGCTCGGCCTTGTGCTGGGCCGTGTGGGGATCGACAATCATGCCGCAGACCGGGTCCTTGACCTTGTGCGTGTCGTCCTGCGCGACGGCCCCGTGATCATGCGCATGACCTTGGGCGGAATGAGCGTGACTCTGATTCTGGTGATCGTGTTCGGTCTTGCTGGCCATTTTCACGCCTCCTCGGCGTCTTATCCTAAGCTTGCTCTTCGCCTATTCTGCGCCTTCCAACCGTTGGAAGGTCAAGAGGTGATCGGAATCCGGGGTTCCTGCCAATCAGTGATTGTCGTGGATCTTTCCGATGCTGGTCCGTTCTTGCCCCGTCTGAGACTGCATGATGTCAATCTCGGCCGCAGAGTCCTCGCCGTCGAGGCAGTATTCCTCGATCTGCAACGTCGAGAAGTAGATGTTGAAACGCTCGCGCAGGAGATTGCTTGCTTGTCGCAGCACCCGTTCGCCTTCCTGAAAGTCCCCAACGCAGACGTGGCTTGAGAATACATTGCGCCCGGATGTCAGACTCCAGGCATGGACGTGGTGCACGTCGGTAACCCCCTCTAGCTGCCGTATGGCCTCGATGGCGGCCTCCAAGTCGAGGTCTTCGGGCGTGCCTTGCAGCAGGATGTGCAATGCCTCGCGCATAATACCCCAGGAAGCCCAGAGCAGCAGCAGTCCGAAGGCCATGCCAAGCAGCGGATCGATGGCCACAAAGCCCGTGAATCGGATCACCAGCGCCGAGACGATGATGAGGAAGCTGCCGACGAAGGTCTGCAGGATGTGCCAATACGCACCCCGCATATTCAGGTTGTCCTTCTGGCGCTCGTACATGAGCCAGAGCGCGACAAGCTCGGTGGCGATGCCGCCCGCTGCGGCGATCAACATCGGCGTCGTGGCCAGTTCGATGGGCTCCATGAGGCGCATCGCGCCCATCCACAGCACGTAGAGAGCCATGGCGACGAGGAAGAGGCCGTTGAAGAGGGCCCCCAGGATCTCCGCCCGAATGTAGCCGAAGGTGCGCGAGGGGCTGGATTTTCGCTCACCCAGACGCATGGCGACCAGCGCAATGAGCACGCCGCCCACGGCCGAGAAGGTGTGGAAGGCATCCGACATGACGGCGACTGAGCCCGTCCAGATGCCGATCCCGAGTTCCACGATGAAGTAAAGGCCGGTAAGCCAGCCCGAAATGACGAGCGCTTTGCGATCACCACTCGCCGGCATGTGGCCGGCATGACCGCCGTGAGACATTGACATAGGGTTCACCTCCTTGTTGCACAGGAGGACGCCGGTGCCGGCGTCCTCCTGCCAGCACGCTGCCTATGCGCTGACCGCGAATTCGGTCATCATGCCTGTTTCAAGATGCGGCATGTGATGGCAATGCAGCATCCAGCGCGCGGCTTCTCCGGCATCGAGTGCCACGTCGACCATCGACATCGGCGGCACATACACCGTGTCCCGCTGCGCGCCCGTGACCGCACGTCCATTCAGCCCGACGACCTGGAACACATGGCCGTGGAGATGCATCGGGTGACCCATCATCGACATATTGTGGAAGGACAGCACGATCCGTTCGCCGCGCCTCGCGGTAACCGGGCGATGCTGGCCCCAGACGGCACCGTTGATCGTCCACACATAGGGCTGCATCGAGCCGCCCAGCATCACCATGTGGCTGCGGTCCACCGGCCGCTCCGGCAAGGATTCGGAAGCGATCAGGCGCGTCTCCTGCGCAAGGTCGGTGTCAAAGGCCGGTGCTTCGGTCTCTGCCAAAGCATCAATGTGCCGTATCTCGGCGCCCGGAGTGGCAAGGATCAGACCGGTGCGCTCCCGCGCGCCTTCTCGCAGCGCGAGGATCGGCCAGGCACCGCCCTCCGAAGGCAGGTCGATCTCAAGGTCGAGCCGTTGGCCCATGGCCAGACCGAACCTCGTGCCGGAGAGCGGCTGAACGGCATGGCCATCAACCGCGACGAGCCGGGCCTGCGCTTCGCCGGTGTCGAGCCAGAACACCGTCGCCGCAGCGGCGTTGATGACCCGCAGGCGGATACGCCCGCCGCGCTCGACCTGCACCACTTCCGGGTCCGAGAGCGTACGATCATTGGCAAGATAGGCGTCCCAGTCGTAGTCGTTGAGGTCCATCGTCATGCCGTCCATGGTCCCCATTCCCATCATGCCGCCCTTGGCGCCGTGATCCATGCCAGTCATCGGCATGTTTCCCATCGCGCCGTGGTTCATACCTGACATTCCGCCCGTGCCTGTGCCTGTGCCGCTTCCGTGATTGCCCGTGGCACCATGGCCGGACTTGATCTCCGCCATCACCTCTTCGGGTGCCTTGAATGAGAAATCATGCAGAAACAGTACCACCTCCTGCCGGTCAGCGGCGACATCCTCGGCGCTGCGCACGATCAGGGGCGCGGCCAGAAGGCGCATCTCGTGCAGCGGAACATGCGCGTGCATCCAATAGGTGCCGGGCAGCGGTGCGAAGTCATAGGCGCGAGTCTCGCCGGGGGCGAGCATCGGCAAGGGCATGTCGGGCACGCCATCCTGCGCATTGGGCGGGATCTGGCCGTGCCAGTGGATCAGTGTGGCGGTGTCGAGTTCGTTCGTTAGATCCACCCGGAACGGCATGCCGGGATCGAGTGTCAGGCCCTGTCCGGATGGCCCGGCAAGGCCCCAGACAGTGGCGGCGCGTCCGTCGATGTCGAGCGTGCGGCTGGCGGCGCGAAGCGATAGCGGCGTGGCGTCCTGCGCTGCCGCCATCCGGGGCACCTGAGCGTAGGCCAGCATGGCCGCGCCAGCGGCGAGAAAGCCGCGTCGTGAAAGGGTATTCATGGTCGTCTCCTCGGGACCGCAGTCCCGTTCCTCAAAGCTGTCGGAAGGCCGCGGGCCGAATGCCCGGGCGCGATCAGAGGAGACGGATCTTCGGAGGGCGTTCGTTCAGTCCGAGCGCCCGACCGGGAATGCTGGCATCAGGCGGCAGAACATAGGCGGTTGACGTGTATTGGTTTCCAGAACCACCGCTCGGTGATACGAGAAAGATTGAAAAACCTGCACAAACCAGTTCACAGGTTCCCGCATCCATGTCTGCCGATCCGCAGTGTTTGCTGGTGCATGCAGGCTCAATGCCGGCTGCAGAGTTTGTAATCTCGCCCACATGCACAGCCTGTTCCGGCGGTATGCTCATTCGTGCCGCGTGCGCGGAGAATGCCATCGTCATGACGGCGACGCCGATTATGGCAAGCATGGAGACAACGCGCGCAAACATACTGGAACGATAGGTACTACTCACCGGAATGTCTATTGCAAATGGTGTCGCACCACTGGCAAATCCTCCTTGCCATCTCGTGCGTTGCAATTCCTCGTTACTGAACATGCGTGCCATGCGAAAGAAGCTCCTAAATACATTCTGGGCAGGGTCGCTCCTCGCAGGTGCGATCGTGGCGACATTGGCTGGGTGGCATTACGCCCGTTCCGAATCCATCGCTGCGGCATCAGCGGAGGTCGTCGAGCAGGGCCGACAAGTCTATGCGGATCAATGCGCGTCTTGCCACGGTGCGAATCTCGAAGGGCAGCCGGACTGGCGCTCGCCGCCTCCCTCCGGTCGGCTGCCCGCACCGCCGCACGACGAGAGCGGCCACACCTGGCACCATGCCGATGAGATGCTGTTCCGCATCGTCAAGGAGGGTACAGCGGCCATCGTCGGAGGGAGCTATGAGAGCGACATGCCTGGTTTTGCCGATGCCCTGAGCGACGGCGAGATCCGGGCTGTCCTCGCTTTTATTAAGAGTACTTGGCCGGAACGAGAGCGCGGATATCAGGAGGAGGTCTCCCGCCGCCGCTGAGTTTCGGAGTCCCGCCTACGCGGGCAGTTGTTGACCTGCGAAGTCGGCATTGACCCGTCCCGTTTCCGGCTCATCCATCCTTGGGCCTCATTGAACGGATGATGTCCTAGTGATGCCGCTGACATTTTTTCGGAGGCACAGGAAGTTCTCCGATAGCCAGATAAGCTTGAGACAACGGCTTGTGCGAAGCTGCGACGCCGAGCCCTCGCGCATCAATCAGTTCAAGAGCCTGCAATAGCTTCTCGGCAACTTCCATGTCGCCGTCCGAACATGCCCGTTTGAACAGGTGCAGGATTTCGCCGGCAAGCGTCATGGCTATTGCTCCCTGGCACCGTGACCGCTTCTTTCCGCCTTCGCCGACACGACGGGCCTCGTGTGCTCGAACCTGTTCCCTGTCGCGCCGGAACGATCGCGGGTGTGTGTGGGGCTGGTCTCAGGGTCATCAGTCGTCGCCAACTCATCGATGATCGGGCAGTCCGGCCGGGCATTGCCCCGGCAGTTCTCGGCAAGGTGCTTGAGCGTCATGCTCATCTCCCTGAGTTCACGCGCCTTCCGTTCAAGTTCTTCGACATGCTCGAGCGCCACGCGCTTGACGTCCGCGCTCGCCCGGTCTCGGTCTCGCCAGAGCGCAAGCAGTTCCGTCATTTTCTCGACCGAGAAACCGAGATCGCGCGCACGCCTGATAAAACGCAACGTATGCACGTCCTTATCGGAGTAATCCCGGTATCCGCTATCCGTCCGCGACGCTTCCGCGATCAATCCGATCGATTCGTAGTAGCGGATCATCTTCGCCGAGACGCCTGATGCCGCCGCTGCTTTACCGATGTTCATCGCTGGTTCCTTTCTTCGACTTATGTAGGCGCTTCTTCGGGCGTAAAAAACACGTCCGCATGTATGTCCTCGCCGCGCAAGCCCAGTTCGCGAAGCATGATGCCGGAAGCATCGATCATGGCAGGCGGTCCGGCCATATATGCCTTCCAGCCATTGAGGTCCTGCACGTCACTCACGATCGCATCCGTTACCAGGCCGGTTCGGAAGTGATCGGATCGGCTCACCTCCGAAAGCACGGGCATGAAGGTGAGGTTGTCGTAGGTGCTCGCCAGAAGACTGAAATGATCGACGAGATAGAGATCACGTTCCGTCCGTGCCCCGAAATAGAGATGGATCGGCTGCCGCAGGCCGCTTGCCAGCGCCGTTTCGACAATCGACTTGATCGGCGCCAGTCCCGATCCGCCGGCGACCGCCAGAATTGGACCCGTATGCTGTTCGCACAGAAACGAACTGCCGAGCGGCCCGCGAACCGAAACCTCGTCGCCGACCTTGAGTGACCTGGCGACGTGTTCGCTCGTCGCTCCACCGGGCACATGCCTGATGTGGAATTCGAGATGGTCTCGACCCGGCTGGTTCGCCATCGAATAGTCGCGCGCCGGAACGCCATCGAACGTCACCTGCGCATACTGGCCCGCCTTGAACGCGACGGCCTCTCCCGTTTCGACCTCCAGCCTGATTTGCCGGATGTCGTGGGTTGCGTCATCGATCGCGACAACCCGCGTGCGATAGGTGCGGACGGGAAGATCAAGCTGTTCTTCCTCCTCATCGAGCCATGCGACCGTGCAATCCGTGAGCGGCTGCGCGCGGCATGCAAGGATCAGTCCCTGAGACCGCTCATCGTCCGTCAGGGCAAAGCGCGTGTGCGGCAGAAGATCGACCTCGCCGCTGACCAGTCGGGACTTGCACGAGCCGCAGCGGCCCGAACGGCATCCATGAGGATATGCGATCCCTTCTTCTAGCGCTCTCTCCAGAATGGTTCGGCCATCCGGCACGTCGATGATGCGCCCCGCCTGCCGAATTTCGATTTGTCTTCCCATGACAATCTCCCTCAGGCGGCGCCCGATGACAGGGCTTCCGCCAGACGAGGTTTCTGGTCAGCAAAGGTGCCATAGAAGACCTGTTCGTTGACAATCGTGATCGGGGCAACGCGCACGCCGGTCCGCGCTTTCGCCTCTTCGGCGATCTGCGGATCTGACAGGTCACGCTCTTCGAATGGGACACCCTGGTCAGCAAGCCATCGCTTGACGGCATGGCAATCGGGGCAGGTTGGCGTGGTATACAGCACCACTGACGGAGTTCCCGTATTGGTCATCGCTTCATTCCTTTACATGTGGCGAGCCTGCCGAAGCAGGCTCGCCTGTTTCTCATTCCGCAGGCGCAAGTTCAGGCTGACGGGGCCGGACTGCGCCGCTTTCCGCCTGCGCGGGCGCGCGGAAGGTCTTGAGCCTCAGCGCGTTGCCGAGGACGAAGACGCTCGACAGGGCCATCGCGCCGGCGGCAAAGACCGGCGACAGCAGGATGCCGTAGGCCGGATAGAGCAGACCGGCGGCAACGGGGATCAGAGCCGTGTTGTAGGCAAAGGCCCAGAACAGGTTCTGCCGGATGTTGCCGATCGTCGCCTTGGACAGTGCGATCGCGTTCGGCACGCCTTGCAGGCTGCCCGACATCAGCACCACGTCGGCTGCCTCGATGGCAATGTCCGTACCCGTGCCGATGGCAAGGCCCACATCCGCTTCGGCCAGCGCCGGAGCGTCGTTGATGCCATCGCCGACGAAAGCGACCTTGCCATGCTGGGCTTTGAGGCGGCGTACAGCGTCGACCTTGCCGTCCGGCAGCACTTCCGCCACCACCTCGTCGATCCCCAGCCGAGCCGCGATGGCTTTTGCCGTGCGGGCATTGTCGCCGGTGATCATCGCGACCTTGAGGCCGAGATCGTGCAGCGCCTTGATCGCTGCGGGCGTCGTCTCCTTGATCGGATCGGCCACGGCGATAATCGCCGCGAGCTTGCCGTCGATGGCGGCATAGAGCGGTGACTTGCCCTCATTGCCGAGACGTTCGGCAATCTTGGCGAAGGCAGCTACGTCGTGGCCGAGGTCTGCCATGTAGCGGTCAGCGCCAATCTCGACTTGGCTGCCGCCGACCATGGCCTTGACGCCGAAACCCGTCACCGACTCGAAGTCCGACACGGCCGGCAGCGGGATGTCCTCCCCGGCGGCCGCATCCACGATCGCACGGGCGATCGGATGCTCCGACTTCGCTTCGACGGCCGCAACCAAACCGAGGACATTTGCCCGGTTGAATCCGATGGCCAGTTCCAGATCGGTGAGCGCAGGCTTGCCTTCGGTCAGTGTGCCCGTCTTGTCGACGGCGACGACCCTGGCGTCCTTGAGCAGCTGCAACGCTTCGCCCTTGCGGAAGAGCACGCCCAGTTCCGCACCGCGGCCCGTGCCCACCATGATCGAGGTCGGCGTCGCCAGACCCATGGCGCAGGGGCAGGCGATGATCAGGACGGCGACGGCATTGACCAGAGCGAAGGTCAGCGCGGGCGACGGGCCGAACCACATCCATGCGGCGAAGGTGAGGATCGCTACCGCAAACACCGCCGGCACAAAATACATCGTGACCTTGTCGACCAGCGCCTGGATCGGTAGCTTTGAGCCTTGCGCTTCCTCGACCATGCGGATGATCTGCGACAGCACCGTGTTGCCGCCGACCGCCGTCGCACGGATGGCAAAGGCGCCCTTCTGGTTCACCGTTCCGGCCACGACCTCGCTGCCATTCGTTTTGGACACCGGGATCGGTTCGCCCGTGATCATCGATTCGTCGACATAGCTCTGGCCTTCGATGACCTCGCCATCCACCGGGATGCGATCGCCGGGACGAACCTCGACGATGTCTCCCGACAGCACGGCGTCGATCGGCAGTTCGATCGTCTTGCCGTCCCTGCGCACGCGCGCCATCTTGGCCTGAAGGCCGACGAGACGCTTGATCGCCTCGGAGGTGCGTCCCTTGGCACGAGCCTCCAGCAAACGGCCGAGCAGGATCAGCGTCACGATGACGGCGGCAGCCTCGAAATAGACGTTCACCGTTCCGGCAGGCAGGAAACCGGGCGCGAAGGTCGCGACCAGCGAATAGCCATAGGCGGCGAGCGTGCCGACCGCGACCAGCGAGTTCATGTCGGGGGCGAGCCGCCACAGGGCGGGCAGCCCCTTGTCGTAAAAGCGGATACCCGGAACGAACAGGACGATGGTCGTCAACACGAACTGGATATACCAGTTCGTCTGCATGCCGATGGTTGAAGCGATCAGGTCATGCATGCCCGGAATGACGTGTGAGCCCATCTCCAGGATGAAGACAGGCACCGTCAGCACCGCCGCGATGGTGAAATCGCGGGTCAGTTCACGACGTTCCGCTTCCTTCTTTTCGGTACGATCATCCGTCTCGCCCTGGCTGGTTCCTGCCGCCGTGGCGATCACCCTGGCGTCGTATCCCGCGCCCTCGATGGCAGCCACCAAAGCCGCCGCATCGGCGCTGCCCTGGATCGTGGCCTTCTCGGTCGCGAGGTTGACGACGGCATTAGTGACGCCGGGTACGGCCTTGAGCGCCTTTTCGACGCGTCCCACGCAGGATGCGCAGGTCATGCCCTCGATCGCCACTTCAAGCGAGGCTGCCGTCGGCGCGGAGAAGCTTGCCGCAACCTCATAGCCTACATCCTCCACGGCCTTGACGAGAGTGGCAGGATCGACCGCAGCGTTCGTGGTGATGCTCGCCTTTTCGGTCGCCAGATTGACGACCGCATCGGCGACGCCAGGCACGGCCTTGAGGGCTCTTTCGACACGACCTACGCAGGATGCACAGGTCATCCCCTCAATGGGGAGTGATATCGTTCCAGACAGGTCTGTTGCTCGAACGGGGGCATTCATAGCCGCCTCCTTTTTTGTCCCGAAATTCCAGTTCGGACAGAAGATGGGATTTCCAACCATGGGAAGGTCAAGAGGACAAACAGAGAAAAATCGCCATTGACCTTCCCATGGTTGGAAGCCCCACATTTGGCAACGTGAGACCAAACAAGGAGAATTCTCATGGAACTCAGAATCGAGAACATGACCTGCGGTGGCTGCGCAAAATCCGTCACCAAGGCGATCCAGTCAGTCGACCCCACCGCCAGGGTGGAGACGAATCCGGAGGCGCGGGCGGTCAAGGTTGAGACGACTGCTAGTGCGGGGGCTATTCAGCAGGTTCTCGAAGAAGCCGGCTATCCTGCAACTGTAAACTGACCAGGAGCTGTGTCATGAACAAGCTCACCCCGATCTTCATTGCCGGCGCGTTCGTCATTGCTGGCGGACTCGCCTACGCACAGTCTCAGATGGACGAGCAAGGCCAAGGAGCGACCATGAATCACGGCGAACATGCCGGACACGGCGCCACCGCGCCTTCGGATAACCCTGTCATTCGCGCCTACCAGCAAGTCAACGACAAGATGCATGCCGATATGGCGATCGAGTTTACGGGCGATGCGGATGAGGATTTCATGCGCGGCATGATCCCCCATCACCAGGGCGCCATCGACATGGCTCGTGTCGTTCTCGAACACGGATCAGACCCCGAGGTGCGAGCACTTGCTGAGGAGGTCATCTCCGCCCAGGAGGCGGAAATCGCGCAGATGCAGGAATGGCTGGCCAAGCGCAGCCAATGAGACGGTGAAGGGCGGATCAATTCCGCCCTTTTCCTTTGCCGGTCATCAGCACGAGGACGGTTGCCACCGCGAAGGCGACAAGCGCCCCATCGGTGCGCCTTCGGTCAAGGCAAACGGCTCGCGTGGACGCTGAACCACGTCTGGAACCCTGTTTCGAAAATGGTGATGCGTCCGCGGGCCTCGACCAGGGATAACAGCGTATCGGCCAGATCCCTGACCGCAAGCAACCCGACCCGAAGCTCTCCAACTGCGGCGATCAGATTCTCGGCTCTGATCTTCATGTCCATCTCCTTCGTTTGGCCCTCCAAGATGAGGGTTCCAACCATTGGAAGGTCAACCCCACTGATGATCGCGACAATGGTGCAAAGCAGACAGAAAGCGCCGGCGAGATTTTTTGATCGGAGGGAACCAAGATGGCTCTCGAACCTTAAATATACCCATACGGGGTATTTTACGGCCATGTGCCAGAAGGACAACAAAGCCCTCCGCGCGAGGCTCAAGCGAATCGAAGGACAGGTGCGAGGGGTCAGCCAGATGGTGGCCGATGACCGTTACTGCATCGATATCCTGCATCAGATCCACGCCATCAAGGCGGCGCTGGCCAAGGTCGAGACCGAAATCCTCAAGACCCACGCCGCTTGCTGTGTCGAGGAAGCGATAGCGGCAGGTGATGCGGACGCGCAACGCCGCAAATTCAGCGAGTTGGTCGAGGTGTTCGCAAAAGCAAAACTCTGAAATCGAAGGACTGACGACATGGCCACTTCCACCGCAAAACGCGCCGACCTGCACAGGATGGTGACCCACGAACATACCTGTCCCTACGGTCTCAAATCGCTCGACCTCCTGAAACGGCAGGGCTACGAGGTCAACGATCATGAGCTGACGTCGCGCGCCGAGATCGATGCTTTCAAGAAAACGCACGGCGTCGACACCACACCGCAGACCTTTATCGGCGGCAATCGCATCGGCGGCTACGACGATCTTCTCGCCTTCTTCGGCAAGGAGGTAAAGGACAAGGACGCCACCACCTATACGCCGGTGATCGCGTTGTTCGCGATGGCTGCGTTGATGGCGCTAGCGACGAGTTGGGCCGCGTTCGGTACCCTTGCGACCGTTGCGGCGGCAGAATGGTTCATTGCCATCGCCATGTGTCTGCTCGCCCTGCAGAAGCTCAAGGACGTGGAAAGCTTCGCTACCATGTTCCTCAACTACGATCTGTTCGCCCAGCGCTGGGTGCGCTACTCCTACGTCTATCCGTTCGCCGAAGCGCTGGCGGGCATCCTGATGATGGCCGGCGCGCTGATGTGGCTGTCGATCCCCGTTGCCCTCTTCATCGGCACTGTCGGAGCCGTATCGGTCTTCAAGGCGGTCTATATCGACAAGCGCGAACTCAAATGCGCCTGCGTTGGCGGTGACAGCAACGTTCCGCTCGGCTTCGTCTCGCTGACGGAGAACCTGATGATGGTCGGAATGGCGATCTGGATGCTACTCAAGCCCATGGGCATCGGTCTCGGACATTAAGCGAAAACCAAGGAGCCACGAGATGACCCAATCGTCCCATAATGGCAAGCACGAACACGCCGATCACGGCGAAGGACGTCCCTACCTGATGTTCTGGATCAACATGGCGCTCGGCCTGATCGTCATGTACGTCGTCATGTTCTCGATGATCGACGGATTTCAAGATTTCCGAAACAATCTCAACATGTTCTACATGGCCGTGACCATGTGGGCGCCGATGGGCATCTTCATGCTGGCAACGATGCCCGGCATGTTTCCGCGAAAAGGGCTCAATATCACCCTCTACGCCGTCTTCCTCGTCTTGACGATCGCCTCATTCGCAGCCACACGAAGCCAAACCCTGATCGGTGACGGGCAGTTCATCGATTCGATGATCCCGCACCACTCGGGCGCGATCCTCATGTGCCGGGAAGCAGACCTGCGCGATGCTGAATTGCTGACGCTTTGCGAAGAAATCATCGCAGCCCAGCGCAGCGAGATCGAGCAGATGGAGACAATTAAGGCTCGTCTCGATCAAAGGCCCTAAGACCTGTTGCCTTGCCCAATAGCGTCCGAGAATGGCAGGCTCAATGAGGATTGCATGACAAAACATCATGAGGATGGTCGCAGCTTCGTCACGGTCGTCAGCAAAAGCCAGCCGTGCCGGACCTGCGGCGGCTATTCGAGACCTTGAATGCCGCTCACGAGGGCTTCTCTTGAGATCTCGCCCATGTGTACCGATTGCAGCGTCCCGTCGCTCTTGAGGAACAACGTAGCCGGCAGGCCCGGTACCTCGTAATGACGACCGAACTCACCGAGTCCGTCGAGCACCACATGCTCAAGCTCAAGATTCTCGGCTGTGAGGTAGCGCTGAATGATCTCCTGGCCTTCACCTTGGTTGACGAAGACAAGTTCGGCAGCGTCCGTATTTGCGGCAACGTCCGCCATCATCGGCATTTCACGGCGGCAGGGCGGGCACCACGTCGCCCACAGGTTGATGACCACAGGTTGACCTTCGAGTTCACTTGGATTGAACCGTTCTCCGGCCAGCGTGCGGTAGATGTCTCCGGTCGGCAGCGGTGTCGCCGGCACGCCGGCGCTGAGCTGCAGTACGAAGAACGCGACATAGGCCGCAGCGGCGCTCGGCAGGGCCGTCCACAATGTGAGCCGCAATTCGCGCCGGAAGCGAAAGAACGTGTAGGCGAACGCCAGCGCAATGCCGGCTTCGATCATGAAGCCGCCCTGCCACATGTAGAATACGCGCAGCGGCTCGGCGAGGAAACTGCTCGCGTGCTGGATGACGTGCCCGACGCGCGCGCCGACCACGAAAGCGACGGTCGCGCCCCAGGCCCAGGACGAAAAGCGCTGATCGACCTTGCGGGCGAGGATCTCGCTCAGCAGGAGAAAGGCGGCGATGGCGAGGATCGCGGCGAAGCGGTCGGGTGCGAAGACGAAAGGCCCGATGGCGACTGCGTTCATCTCACTGCCTCGCCTGAGAGACCGATGTCAGCAACGTATCGGTTGTCACATCGCCGATGAGGCGGGAGCCGTTTGCCTCCGAGGCATTTCGGTTGAAGAAGATCATGGTCGGTGGGCCGACCACAGCAAGATCGCGCATCAGACCCTGACTGGCCTCATCCAGTCCGGTCAGATCCACCTTGACACGCTGGAAGTCGTTCAGTGCGGCAACGATTTCCGTGCTCGAAAAGACGTCGCGTTCGATCGTCTTGCAGATGACGCACCAGTCGGCCGTGAAATAGACCAATGTCGGACGTCCGTTGGCAGAGGCAATCGCTTGCTCGACCTGCGGCGTCGAGTTTGCCTCGATGAATGTCATCTCGGACTGGGCGATCTGCTGGCCCGAACCGGTCATGACGAAGTGGGCGAGCGGACGTAGCGGGTCGGTCCCGCCCGACGCCGCCCCGATCGCCAGGATGACGCCGCCGAGGGAAACCCCAAGTCCGGCGGCTTTGCGGAAACGTGGCCAGGCACCCGCATCGGCCAGGAGCCGATCAGCGACGCCGATGAAGACCGCAACAATCAAGAGGAGGCCCGCCCAAAGCGCCAGCGTCACTTGCGGCGGCAGGATTCGGGAGACCATCCAGATCGCCGCGCCGAGAAAGACGAAGCCGAACGCGTATTTGACCTGCACCATCCACGCCCCCGCACGCGGCAGAGCGCGGCTCCCCATCGTGCCAAAGGCGATCAGCGGAATGCCTTGGCCGAGCCCGAGGGCAAACAGCGCACTCGCGCCGATCCAGGCATCGCCCGTATGTGCGATATAGAGAAGTGCCGCGGCGAGCGGCGCGGTGACGCAGGGACCGACGATCAGCGCGGAAAGGAAGCCCATTCCGGCGGCTCCGCCCACCGAGCCGCGCGTGCCGGCCTGTACCCCTGCCATCCGGCTGACCCAGGTGGTCGGCAGTTGCAGTTCGAACAGGCCGAACATCGCCGTCGCCAGCACGACGAACAGCGCTGCGACGGCGCCAATGGCGTAGGGCGATTGCAGCACCATCTGGAGGTTTTGGCCGGACCACGCGGCAACCACGCCAAGCAGGCCAAACGCTGCGGCCATTGCCAGCACATAGGCCAAAGACAGGATGAAGCCGCGCCGGGCCGTCAATGCCTCGCCCTCGCGCGCCAGGGTCGCGCTCAGGATCGGATACATGGGCAGCACGCAGGGCGTGAAGGCGAGCAACAGCCCGAAGGCGAGGAAACTCACGATCACCCAGATCGCACCGCCGCTGGCGAGAAGCGAGCCGACCATGCCGCCGTCCTGCGTGTCCTCAGCCAGGCTGAAGCCGCCGTTTCCCGTCCCTCCGGCAGGGGCGGCCGGAGTTGGACCTATGCCAAAGCCGACAACGGGTTCGGAAACCTGAAGGTTTGCCGTGTTGACCGTCAGGGTCAGCGGCGGATAGCAGATCGAATCCTTCTTGCAGCCCTGATAGGTGACTGCGACCTGCCCGGGCGCTTCAGTGCCGAGACGTGCCACCGCTTCAAGATAATAGACCTCCGAAGGACCGAAGTTGGCATCCTCTGTCTCCACGACGCCCGGTCCAGTCGACAGCGGGATCGGCTCGCCGGTCGCGGCATCCTTCGCTTCCAGATGATCGCGATAGAGGTAATAGCCTTCCTCGATTTCCCACCGGAGTTGGATCTGCTGATCCGCATTCCGCTCAACCGAGAAACGGAAGGCTTCCTCGGCTTGCAGGAGATCCTCCTGTTGCGCCGCGGCGGGCAGCGACAGGAAGACGAAGAACAGGCCAGCAAGGAGGCGGAGTATGGGCATTGAGGACATGAAATTACTCGGATGATCGCGATCGGGATGCATCAAGACGCTTCGCGAGCGTCTGCGACAACCTGGCGGAAGCCGTCCTCGTCGAGGGCGGAGGCGACGAGAAACCGACCGATCAGAAACACGGGCGTGCCACGCAGACCGAGCCCCTCGGCCTGCGCGTTATTGCGCTGAAGCAAGGCGGTGATCTCGGCGTCGCGGCGGTTGGCTTCGGTCTCGAGACCCGCCGTGTCGAAGCCGGCACCTTCCAATGCCTGTCGCATCTGCTCTTCTGGCACCCGCGACCCTTCGATACCCATCAACGCCAGATAGGCTTCCTCGTAGCGGTTCTGATACCCGGCCGCCAACGCCAGCTTTGCGCCATAGACCGAAGACTGCGCGAGGATCGGCCAGTCCTTGTAGACGTGACGCACATTGCCGTCCGATTCCAGCACCGTATTCAGCGGCTCGACGGTGCGCTTGCAGAAAGGACAGTTATAGTCAAAGAACGAGACGATCGTCAGGTCGCCGTTCGGGTTGCCGCCGACCGGCGCCTCCGGGTCGTTCAGGATCATCTCGGCTGACATGTCGTCGGCACGCACGGGCATGGCAAAGCCGGCGGCAGCGAGCGCCGCCAGGCCCGAGAGCAAGGTCCGCCGACTCAATGCACCGCGGAACGGCGGCCTACCCATAGCGAAAGGATGAGGTCTACGTGTGCAGAGGCGCCGATCGTGCATGGTCTCAAAGCTCCAGATCATGGATATTGAAGCGAGCGCACTCTCCCGAGCTTAAGACAGTCTTAAGGACCGCATTGAGCCGAAGATGCGACGGCAGTTTATCCTGACTCCGGACTATCGGGTGAACGGCCGCAACCGCCGCATGAGATCGCGCCTGCTGAACGGTCCGACCGAACGGGTGCCGTTGTATTCCTGTCCGGTGGCTGCATCCACGACGAAGAATGTCGGCGGGCCGCTCGCTCGAAGGTGGGAGAGGAGCTGGCGGTTTCCCTCGTCCATCGCCGTGACGTCCACCTTGACGAGAGGGACAGCCTCAAGGTGTTGCAGCACAGCAGGGTGGGCGAGGATTTCCCGCTCAATGCGGTGGCACACCGCGCACCAATCCGCACGGATGTCGATGAGCGCGAAGCTATGTGTTCGTGCGATCTGCTCCAGTCTCTCCCGGTAGGAAGCGACGTCCGTGACCATTGCAGCCGGATTGGCGGCGGCCATCCCGCTGGGAGTCGCCAACAATCCTACCGGCACCACCAGGCCCCCGAGCAGAAGCTCGCGGCGGGTCCATTGGTCATTCTTGCGTCGAGCATCAGCATCGATGCCGCATCCAACACCTTCCGCGGACGCTACGGCGTTGTTTCTTAAAAGTCGCGTCCGCATCCTCGTCTCCTTCACAGGACCGGCGGCAAAGCGGGCGTTCCTTAAGGCCCGCTTAAGGGCGGAAAAGTGCTCCTCGCCTGCGACGCAAGCCCGCGTTTCCAACAAAGTGCCCCCACCCAATCGAAAACCTGTTCGGCCGGATCACTTGAGCCGCAGGCCGGCGCCTGAAGTCCCCGCCGCTTCGCTATCTTCGGCCGCGCTTACCTTAAGCTGCTCTTAAGATGGGCATCGTGCTGTGCGGCCTGATTGATCGCAAAGCAGAGAGCGTACGAAACGTGAGCAAGCTACCGACACCCGCAATCGCGCGACGCGCTTTCCTCATTGGCGCCAGCGCAATGACTCTCGCCGGATGCGTTTCCACGAGGCAAACACCGCAAGTCGCGCAGCCGGTCTCGATGCCTCCTCCGCCGCCGACGCCCCCGATGTACTACGCACTGCCGAACGAGCGCTTCCCGATCCCGGAAGTCGACGTTTCCAAGGTCGATCCGAAATGGTGGCGGACGGAAGTCGACTATCCAACCGATGAACGAGCCGGAATCGTCATCGTCGATACGCCAAACCGTTACCTCTACCACGTTCAGCCTCACGGCCGCGCAACCCGATACGGTGTGGGTGTCGGCAGGGACGGTTTTTCGTGGGCTGGTCGAGGGCGTCATATCGCATACAAGCGGGAATGGCCGCGCTGGACACCTCCCGATGAAATGGTTGCGCGCCAACCCGAGTTAGAGCCCTACTCAATCGCCAATGGCGGCATGGACCCGGGGCTGAAAAATCCACTTGGAGCACGCGCCCTCTACATTCATGAAGGAAACCGGGACACGATCTATCGCATCCACGGAAACCCGGAATTCTGGACCATCGGCCAGGCCGTTTCATCAGGATGCATCCGGATGATCAATCAGGATGTCATCCACCTCGCCGACAACGTTCGCGACGGGAGCCCGCTGGTTGTGATAGCAGATCCGGCTATGGGGCATCTTTTGGTGGGATAGCTTCGTCGCGCGGCGAGAAGATCACTCCCTGCGTTGGCGCATCCTGCTGGCACTCCATCTTCTTGAAGATGAGTTGGCTGCGCCCCGCACCATGTATGTGCAACGGGTCACGCGGCGTTCGCCATCACCGCTTGCAGCCCTCCGCAATCGCGATTCTGAAGTCGTAGGTGCCAACCACTCCGCCCGAGCGCCAGTTCGACGATCGCGAGACCGAGACCGCTGCCGACCGGTACTTTGTTGCGGCCGCGAAAGAAGCGTTCGGTGACGCGGGCCAACTCCTCCTCGGGGATACCGGGACCATCATCCTCGATGATCATCTGGCCCTCTTCGGCGGGGCCGGCCACACGACACCTGACGACGCCTCCGGGCGGCGAATGGTTCACAGCGTTCTCCATCAGATTCCGGGCAGCAAGAGCGAACAGATCCGGCTCGATGTCCAGCTCGATGCGGTCAAGATCAGGGGAAACCTCGACCGCAACGCCCCTGGTCGGATCTGCTAATTCGTCCGCGAGCGCTCTCAGTATACTCCCGGGCCATACCTTCCCACTACGCTCGCCCTGGTCGAGCGCCTCAACCGCCGACATATCCAGCAATTGCCGAACGAGCCGGCCGGTGCGGTCTACGCCAACCATGATCTGACGCAATGCCTGCTCGCGGATCGTGCCATCGCCGCTTGCAAGCGCGACCTGCGCCTGCGTCTTGAGGCCGGCCAACGGCGTGCGCAGTTCGTGGGCGGCAAAGGCGGTGAAGTTGCGCTCGCGTTCCCGAAGCCCGGCCACGCGTGCAAACAATCCGTTGAGCGACTGCAAGACCGGCGCAATCTCCTTCGCGGTCTGCACGTCCTCGATCGGGCTGAGGTCGGAGGCGGGTCGTGCTTCCAGGTCGCCTGCGATCTTCCTTAGCGGCTCAAGGCCGCGCCTGACGCTGAGCCAGATCAGGACAGCAAGAACCGGCAACATCAGCAGGACCGGCAGGAGAAGACCGCGGATGACGTCGTTCACCAACCCGTTACGGATACTCAGATTGTCGCCGACCAGAACGCGAACACCGCGCTCGGTATTGGTGATTGCATAAACCCGCCACCGCTCACCATTTATCACGGTTTCGGAGATCCCGTCGGTGTGCTCCGACATTGCTTGATCGGGCGCCGCATCCGATCGCCCGATCAATGTCCCCTGCAGCGACCAGATCTGGCACGAAAGCTGGCGGTCATAGGCGCTGTGGCCGCGCACCGGCAGATCGGACGTGATCGTTTGCGTCGGATCGATGGCGATCTCCTGGCTGACGATCAATGAGGAAACCATCCGGCCGGCTTCCATCAGCCGCGCGTCGAGAACCCGTTCCACCTCCGCGCGCGTGGAAAGGAAAATCCAGACGACCGCCGACAGCCAGACGAGACCGGTGGTCAGGGCGAGGATCAGGAACAGCCGTTTGGAGATCGACGGCATCACGGTTCGTCTCCGAGGCGATAGCCGATCCCACGGACGGTCTGGATCATGCCCGGTCCCAGCTTGCCGCGAAGATGATGGATGTGGACCTCGACAGCATTGCTCTCGACCTCCTCCTGCCAGCCGTAAAGCTTCTCCTCGATCTGGCTCCGCGACAGGATCCGGCCGGGATGGATCATGAGGGCATGCAAAATCGAGTATTCGCGCCGCGACAGGCGGATGGGTTCGCCTTGGTGTTCGACATTCTGGTTTGCAGGATCGAGCCGCAGGCCGCGCCATTCGATAAGCGCCTGCGGCCGGCCAGCGGCACGGCGGACGAGCGCGCGCAGCCGCGCCGCGACCTCGTCGAGGTCGAACGGCTTGCCGAGATAGTCGTCGGCCCCCGCATCCAGTCCGTGAATCCGGTCGGCGACCTGATCACGCGCAGTCAGGAGGAGGACGGGCGTGGCGTCCTGCCGTTCCCGCAGGGATTTCAGCACGTCGAGGCCGGAACCGTCGGGAAGCATCAGGTCAAGCACCAGCGCATCGAACTCATGGTTCGTGAGAGCTGCGCCGGCTTCTTCGCAGGTTTTGACCGCATCGGCGGTGAAGCCGCCAATCGAAAGGCCCACCGTCAATCCGTCTCTGAGGACGGCATCATCTTCGACTATCAGCACGCGCATGGTTATCACCCGAGGTTCCAGGTCGCATTTCTATACGAGGCTTAAGGCAGCCTTAAGGATCGAACTTGAGCGCGCTCGATATCGTTCGGGGATTGGGCGCCTGTGATGTACCTCATCTTACCTGAGCCAAGAGTCGGACGTCTTCGAGACTTGGAATCGCGCCGGCAAAAACGCCGTTCTCGCCCTGATCCTTATGGGCATCTCCAGCCCAGCGCCGAAACAAAACGCTGGCATGGCGGCAGTGTACCCGTCATTCCGGCCCTCCTGTCCATCGGGCTGTTGCTGGTCGCGGTGAAGGAACTCGCCCGGCCTGAAACGATACGCGGGTCCACTTGTCTGCCCGAGCCAGTTGGGCAATGCGCATTGGAGACGGACTCGAATCAGTTCGGCTCGCCGAGGCATCGTCCGGCTGGTGTTCAGGCGATCATCCCGTCCTGCCTGCTCAGGCGTCATTCGTGTTGACCAGGTGTTGGCCAAGCCCAAAAAGGGAAGGGCCACCCGAAGATGGCCCTTACTCAATCCTTTGATTTCCTTTAGAAATCTGAAGAGAGCGAAGGGATTCGAACCCTTGACTCCAACCTTGGCAAGGTTGCTATGCGGCGGCCCGAAACAGCAAGTTATGATGGGTGCGCCCTCCCGCAACCATCTTTACCGGCGTCGATCGCAAGTTATGATCGACGCCGGTCCCCGCAACCATCTTTACTTGCTTGGGCAGCAAGTAAAGATTAGATCTTGCCCCCGCAACCAAGATACCCAAGCAAAATCAACGCTTGAGACGAAAGCCCCGATCCTCACGGACGGGGCTTTTTCGCGTTTTGGCACAGATTTGGCACACTCAGACCCAAGCTATGCCAACAAATCACCATCACCGCCCGGTGGTGCGTCGACCTGATCGCCAGTGGCGATTCCTCGCCTATATGCCTGCTTTTGACCTGCTCCCCTGAATTGTCTCCGCTTTGAGGTTAGCCTGCCCCTGACGAAGGAGACAGGTAATGAAACGATCCAGGTTTTCCGATGAGCAGATCATCGGCATTTTGAAGGAGCACCAGGCGGG